>DATLUX010000195.1:0-19018 GCA_035577805.1 Verrucomicrobiia bacterium | reverse complement strand
CCTCCAAATGGTAAGTGAAGAGCAGTTTGACCTGATTGTCCTCGACATCCAAATGCCCGGCCTGGACGGCTTCGAGCTTTGCACCAACATTCGGGCGCTGCCCAGCAACCAGAACACGCCGGTCCTGTTTGTGACGAGCCTTACTGACTTCAAAAACCGCGCCAGGGCCACCGTGTGCGGCGGCGCCGACTTTGTTGCCAAACCCTTCTTCTTCATTGAGGTCACCATCAAAGCGGTAACCCTCATTCTTCGAAAGCGGCTCTTCCCAAGAGCGAAGGCTGCCTGAACGGCACTCTGGACCGCTCGGGCTCCGGCTAGGCACGTTTCTTGAATGATGCGCTCGCCCTGGTCGCTTAGCCATAGCCGGGAACAATTCTGTCGTGCGCCCACTGCACCCCGTTCGCACTGCACCCCAAACTATCCAGATAAGGGCTCGACTTTTCGGCCAGTGTCTGTTTCGATTGGGTTAAATTCGGGTAAATAATTTGCTTGACCCAAGCGAGGCTGGAAGCCCGATGTCGTCAAGAAACTGCGGAGGACATAGCAACTTAAGGAGTGAGGCCCGCTCGGCGCGGAGGATTCTATTCGCGCACGCGGCGTGGAATGCGTTGGTTTACAACCACTTGCATGGATCCAGGTGCTTACCCGCAAAGGCAAAAATTACGGCATGTTTGTGTCCGAACCAGCGACCTTGCCACCGGCGGTCAATGACCTTGATGTGTCCGCGCAGTCGGAACGACCTTGTGATGTGTCCGCGCAGTCGGAACGACCTTGTGTACGAGGAAAGTTCTTTTTTCTTGGAGCCGAGGTATTCCATGTTCGCGGGACCACCTATGGGACGTTTCGACCGAACAAAGACGGTGACGAGTTCCCCCCGCCCGGAAGAGTTGAACTGGATTTCTCTCTCATGGCGGCCCAAGGGATCAATGCCGTCCGGACGTACACCGCACCCCCCCGCTGGTTGCTGAACTTGGCCCACCATCAGGGATTACGGGTCCTGGTGGGGTTGCCAGTCGAACGGGATGCCGCGTTTCTGGACTATCGGAAATGCGTCACGTCAATGGAAGAGATGGTGCGAACCAAGGTCCGCACGTGTGCGGGGCATCCGGCCGTGCTCGGCTACAGCATCGGCAATGAATTTCCAGCATCCCTTGTTCGCTGGCACGGCCGTCGCAAGATCGAACGTTGTCTTGAACGCTTGGCTCGCATCGCGAAAGCCGAGGATCCGGAGGGCCTGATCACCTATGTCAATTACCCTTCGACCGAATATCTTTGTCTGCCGTTTTTGGACTTTGTTTGCTTCAACGTCTATCTCGAATCGCAGGAGCGGCTGGAGGCATATCTGGCGCGGTTGCAGAACATTGCCACCGAACGCCCGCTCGTGATGGCCGAATTGGGACTGGACAGTTTGCGCAACGGCGAGGACAAGCAAGCCGACGTGTTGGACTGGCAGGTACGCACGGCCTTTGCGGCGGGCTGCGGCGGGGTATTTGTTTATTCGTGGACCGACCAGTGGTATCGCGGAGGCGCGGAGGTGAATGACTGGAAGTTTGGCCTCACCGACGAGGAACGCCGCCCCAAGCCGGCGCTGTGCACGGTCCGTACCGCGTTTGCCGAAGTGCCGTTCCCTCCCTGGATCCCCTGGCCGAAGATTTCGGTGATCGTCTGCAGTCATAATGGCGCGAGAACCATTTCCGACACCTTCAAGGGTTTGCAGAGACTGGAATATCCCAACTACGAAGTCATTGTGGTGGACGACGGTTCAACCGACAACACCGCGCTCCTGGCGCGGGGGTTTGGTTATCAGGTCATCAGCACTTCGAGGCGCGGGTTGAGCAGTTCGCTGCCCGGCCAGGAGAACGGCACGGACTGGATCATCACGAAATCGAATCACGGTTTGAGCACCGCCCGCAACCTTGGCTTGGAAGCGGCCAGGGGCGAAATCATCGCCTACCTGGACGACGACGCGTATCCGGACCCGCACTGGCTGAACTATCTAGCAGCGGCTTTCTTGAACGCTCGGGCGGAGAAATGCGCGGGAATGGGGGGGCCGAACATCGCGCCCCGGGGCGATGGTATGATTGCGGATTGCGTCGCGCACGCGCCGGGGGGGCCCATTCATGTCCTGATCACGGATCGGATAGCGGAGCATCTTCCTGGTTGCAACATGGCCTTTCGCCGGGTGGCGCTCAAGGCCATCGGCGGGTTTGATCCGCAATTCCATGTCGCGGGCGACGACGTGGACGTCTGCTGGCGGTTGCAAAAAGAGGGTTGGACTTTGGGCTTCACTCCCGGGGCAGTGGTCTGGCATCACCGGCGTAATTCCGTGCGGGCTTATTTGAAGCAACAACGTGGCTACGGCAAAGCCGAGGCGATGTTGGAACGCAAATGGCCTGAGAAATACAACGCCATTGGCCACTCTATCTGGTCGGGCCGAATCTACACCAACGGCTCGACCTACATGGGCTGGCGGACGCGGCGGATTTACCACGGGCAGTGGGGCACGGCCCCGTTCCAGTCGCTTCACGAACCGGCGCCAAACCTGGTCGAGTCGTTGCCGATGATGCCCGAGTGGTACCTGCTGATCTTCGCCTTGGGCGCCCTGTCGGTGCTGGGGGCTTCCTGGCCCCCGCTGCGCTGGGCATTGGCATTCCTGGTGCTCGCCGTCGCGGTGCCGGTGGTCCAAGCGGCGCGTGGCGCCTTGGGTATTTCTTTCCCCGGTGCATCCCTCTCCGCTCAGGAGCTGTGGCAACGACGCGGGTTGACCGCTCTCTTGTTTCTCCTGCAACCACTGGCACGCCTGGTCGGTCGCCTCCGGCACGGGCTGACTTTTTGGCGACGCCAGGCCGTCGCCGGTTACGCCCTCCCGCGACCCTGGACGGCCAACATTTGGACCAACACCTCCCGACCGGCCGAGGACCGGCTTCAATACATCGAGGGAGAACTGCGCAACCGAGGTTGGGTGCCCGTGCGCGGAGGCGAGTGTGATCCCTGGGATCTCGAACTACGCGGCGGCATCCTAGGTTCCGCCCGTTTGTTTTTGGCCGCTGAATACCACGGCAGCGGCCGGCAACTGCTCCGCATCCGTTCCTGGCCACGCTGCTCGTTGGCGGCGACCCTCTTCTTGGTGCTGTTTGCGGAGTTTGCCTTTGCGGCCGGCCGGACGGGAGCCTGGACTGCTTGCGTGAGCCTGGGCGTGACCGCCCTTTTGATCGGCGTGCGCATGTTCCAGGAGTGCGCGGCGGCCACGGCGGGCTTCCTCGCCGTAATCCGAAAAATAGAACGCAAAGAAAAACTGGACGTAAGGTGAGCGAGTCATGTCAGTTACCCAACATTGCAGGCGATCGTTGTATTGGCGGCTGTTTCAGCAACTGCGGCCCTATTGGGTTCATCTGGCCGGCCTGCTCGGGCTGAGCCTGCTGGCGCCGCCGCTGGCGTTGCTCACGCCCTTGCCGTTGAAGATCGCCGTGGACAATGTCATCGGCCGCCAGCCACTGCCTCGTTTCATCGCGGCGTGTCTGCCGGAGGCGTGGACCCATTCGGAGGCCATGTTACTCGCGCTGGTCGTCTTCCTCGTGGTGACGGGGACGATGTTGACCCAGCTTCACAACTTCGCCAGCACGTTGCTTTCGACCTACGGGAGTGAAAAACTGTTGCGCGAGTTCCGTGCCCGGATGTTTCGCCACGTCCAGCGGCTCTCCCTCGCCTACCACGATGCCAAAGGCACATCCGATTCCCTCTATCGCATCCAGACTGATGCCATGGCGATTCAGCGCATTTTCGCGGGGATCGCCCCGTTCGTCACCGCAACCTTCACGATCGCGAGCATGGTTTGCGTGACGGCGTGGATCAACTGGCGGCTGGCTCTGGTCGCGGTGATCGTGGCGCCGGTCATCTTTCTGGCGTCGCACAACCATCGCCGGCGGCTCCGCCAACAATCGCGCGGGGCGAAAGCATTGGAAAGTTCCGCCCTCAGGGTGATGCACGAAGCGCTGGGCGCCGCCCGCGTGGTGAAGGCCTTCGGCCAGGAAGACCGCGAAACGGAGCGTTTTATTAAACGATCCAACGAAGGGATGCAGGCCCGGCTGCAACTGGTGCGCGCGGCGAGGAACTTCAACCTGTTGGCCGCGTTCATCGTCTCGCTGGGCATCGCGACGCTGCTGTTCATCGGCCTTCGCGACATCAAGGCGGGCACGATGACGCTAGGCGATCTGGTGTTGGTGATGGGGTACGCCTCGCAGCTCCAAGGCCCCTTGAAGTCGCTGAGCAAGCGGGCGGGCGCCACGCAATTGCTGCTCGCCAGCGTGGAGCGCGCGTTTGCTCTGCTGGATGAAGCGCCCGATGTGGTCGAACGCCCGGACGCCCGGAGGCTCGGCCGTGCCCGCGGCGCGATGGTATTCCGCGAAGTCTCGTTCGCTTACGACAAAGAACGACCCGTGCTGGATTCGATCTCGTTTGAGATCGAGCCGGGCACGTGCCTGGGCCTCGCCGGCACGAGCGGCGCCGGCAAAACCACCCTGGTGAGTTTGCTGACACGCTTTTACGATCCGACGAGGGGCGTCATTTTCCTCGATGGCGTGGATTTGCGCGAGTATAGCCTGGCCGACTTGCGCAACCAGTTCGCACTGGTGCTCCAGGAACCGGTTTTGTTTCCGACTAGCATCGCCGAAAATATCGCTTATGCGCGGCCCGGTGCGAGCGAAGCCGAAATCATTGCGGCGGCAACCGCCGCCAACGCCCACGACTTCATCGCGCAACTGTCGGCAGGCTACGAAACGCCGGTGGGCGATCGCGGCATGAAACTTTCCGGTGGCGAACGCCAGCGCATTTCGCTGGCCCGCGCCTTCCTCAAGAATGCCCCCATCCTCATCCTCGACGAGCCCACCAGTTCAGTGGATGTGAAGACCGAGGGCGTGATTGTCAAGGCGATGGAGCGACTCATGCAGGGGCGAACGACGTTCATCATCGCTCATCGCCCAAGCACCTTGCAGCACTGCCACCAGATTCTTCGAATCGAAGCCGGGCGGCTCGTCGCGCTGGAATCCGGTCCCCTGCGCAGCGGAAAAGCGCCGTCCGAGGAACAAAGAGCGACCGCCGTCCTCGCTGGAAACCATTATGTCTGACCATGCCGCTAAAGAAATGTTGCCGGCCGATTTGCAGGACCATCGGGCCGTCAAGGCCTGGCGACGACTCCGTCCCGGGTCGCCGGTACCGCAACAAATCGAAATCCTGAAGTTGAAATCCAAGTCCGCCGTTTACCGGTTGGCCGGTGTGGGGCCGGACGGTTCGGCGGTCATCGCCAAAAGAACCCAGGCGGCAACCGCGGCAGTGGAACGTGCGGTCTACGAGGAATTCCTCACCCGCTTGCCCCTGGCGGTATTGCGTTGTCACGGATTCTTGCCCGAGCCGGCGGGCGACTTCGGCTGGCTGTTCGTGGAGGACGCTGGAAAGCAGGCCTACTCGCCGGAAAACCGCGAACATCGCGCCCTGGCTGGTCGCTGGCTGGGAGCCATCCACTGCGCCCAATTGTTGCCAGACTTTCAAGCGCGGTTGCCCGATCGCGGACCCGCCCATTACCTGCAACTGCTGCGCTCCGCCCGGGCGGCGCTGCTCGAACACGTGAACAATCCCGTCTTGTCCAAGGACGAGGCGGCGCTGTTGCGCACGGTGGTGGCGCAGTTCGACGTAATCGAAGCGCGGTGGGAAGAGTTGGAGAAGTTTTTTGAGGGCCAACCGCGCCGGCTGGTGCATGGCGATTTTGTCATCAAGAATCTGCGGCTCCGCGGCAGTGCGACCGCTTCGGCGTTGCTAGTTTATGACTGGGAGATGGCCGGCTGGGGCGTGCCGGCCACCGACTTGGCGCAATCTCTCGGGCGCTGCGCCAGTCCGGACCTGGAGGCTTATTGCTCGGTGGTCAGGCAGGACGATTCGCAGATCGAGCTGGACGACGTTCGACGACTGGCGGACTACGGCTATTTGCTCCGGCTGGTGGACAAAATCTTCTGGGACACGATCAACATCGGTGGCAACACTTACGACTTTCTGCTCCGGCCGGTTCTCTCGCTCAGATATTACGAGCCGCAACTGGCGGCCGCCTTGCAGCTGCTGGACTGGCGGCCGAGGGTGATTGAGGGGGTGGACATGATTCTGGCAGGCAGCGGACTGCCGGGCTTGACCGAGTTGCGCGAGTTGCTGACCGAACTGCTTGGCGGAGGGAGGGCTGCGCTTCGCTTGCTGGAGGAGCGGATGTTGCAGCCAAAAGGTTCGCGAGTGTTTCGGCTGCGTTTCGCCGTC
Organism: Verrucomicrobiia bacterium; assembly: GCA_035577805.1. Classification (GTDB taxonomy): domain Bacteria; phylum Verrucomicrobiota; class Verrucomicrobiia; order Limisphaerales; family JADJPG01; genus DATLUX01. Next base: position 12,724 of record DATLUX010000195.1, on the reverse strand, counting down.
AACGGCCAGCCCCGCAGTGTGGTCATCAAGCGACTGAAACCCGAGATTGCCCGGCGCAATGAACTCGTGGCCAAACGCTGGCTGCCGGCCATCGGCCTCCACGACTGTGGCCCGCCCTTGCTGGGCAGCGTCGCCGACCGCAGCGGAATCTGCGTCTGGCATGTGTATGATGACTTGGGCCAACATGAACTCGATCCCCGCGAGCCGGACCGCAAGCGTGTCGCCGCAGCGGTCGAACTGATTGCCCGGATGCACACGCGATTCGCGGGACATCCCCTGCTCGGGGAGGTCCGGCTGCACGGTGGTGATTTGGGAATTCACTTTTACGAATCGAATGTGCGCGACGCCATCTACGCACTCGAGGGGTGGCAAACCGTCCCGCCAGAGAAGGACTTGCGCGACCGCCTGCTTGAACGGCTTTATCAATTGCAAGCGGAACTGCCGCAACGCGCGCAGGCGCTCGCGGAATGCGGCGGCCCGGAGACTCTGTTGCATGGGGATTTGTGGGCCATCAATGTGTTCGTCATCCCCGGGCAAGGTGGCAGCGGCTACGATGCGCGGTTCATTGATTGGGATCACGCGGCCGTTGGGCCGGCGAGTTACGATCTATCCACCTTCCTGATGCGTTTTCCGCTGCCGCACCGGGCCTGGGTGCTCGAGCTTTACCGGCAATCCGTGGCCGAGGCGGGCTGGTGTTTGCCCAGCGATCGCGAATTGAATTTTCTTTTCCAGACGCACGAGTATGCGCGCTTTGCCAACCGGATCATCTGGCCGGCGATTGCCCTGGTAACGGATCGCGCCGAGTGGGGAGTCGAAGCGCTGGCCGAGATTGAGGGCTGGTTCGCGCAATTCGAGCCGGTGCTGTCACTCAGTGCAGAGTCTAAAAGCCAAAGTTTAAAATCGGCATCGCCGGACGTTGAACTTCAAACGTTGGACTCCAGCCTTGGAACGGTGGGCTAAGGGAGAGGAGAGCCATGCCAACCCTGGTCCTCGCCCCATACAACGTGGCCACCTTCCCGGAAGGCGGGGGACACTTCTCAGTTTATCTTCAATACGTGCTTGGGCTCCACCAACTCGGCTACGATGTGTACTGGTTGGAAGCCTTCCGCAGCAAGGGACGCACCGAACAGGAAGCCGCCGCGCTGGCCACTTTCCGTGGGCGTATGAAACAGCATGGCCTCGAAGGAAATTGCATTCTTTATCTCACGCACAGCAAAGAACCCACGCCCGAAGCCCCGACGGAATACCTCGGGATGGACCGCGATGAGGCTGAGGCGATCTTTGCCCGAGCGGACTTGCTGTTAAATTTCCATTACGGCATCAGCCCGGGTTTGCTCGCACGCTTCCGCCGAACCGCGCTGGTGGACATTGATCCGGGACTGCTGCAATTCTGGATGAGCCGCGGGCAAGTGCGTGTGCCGCGGCATGATTTCTATTTCACGACCGGAGAGAATGTGGGTCAGCCCGGGAGCCAAATTCCCGATTGCGGTCTGGAGTGGATTCACATCAAGCCGGCGGTTTGCCTCGAGCACTGGCCGTTCAAGTTCGATCCGAACTGCGAGGTCTTCACCACCGTCTCCGCCTGGGATGCCTCCGACTGGATCGTGGATGGCGCCGAGTCCTACGAGAACACCAAGCGCGTAGCGTTTTTGGAATTTGCCGAACTGCCGCGCTTGACCCGCCAACCGCTTGAGTTGGCGCTGTTTCTCCGCCGCGAGCGCGACTTTAAGGAACAGCAAGACCTGGAACGAGGCGGCTGGCGCATACGGCCCTCGCGCGATGTGGCGGCCACCCCGGAAATGTATCAAGCTTACATCCAGCGCTCGCGCGGCGAGTTCAGTTGCGCCAAGCGTTCCTGCATGAAGCTGCAAAACGCCTGGGTGAGTGACCGCACGGTTTGTTACCTGGCCAGTGGCAAGCCCGTGGTGGTGCAAGACACCGGGCCAAGCTCTTTCCTGCCCAACGGCGAGGGCATGTTCCGCTTTTCCACTCCGCGCCAAGCCGCCGCTGCCTTTGCAACCATCAACAGTGATTACGAACACCATTGCCGCGCCGCCCGCGAACTTGCCGAAACGCATTTTGATGCGAAACAGATCGCGGCAAAAATCCTCAGCCACGCGCTCAATCAAGAGGTTGGGGCGAAGCAACGAATTGAATCACAAACCGCGGGCCACCGACTGCTGACTGCGGACCACTGACCATGATTGATCTAAACCGCACGCGCGCGGAGTTGCTGGCGGAGATTGGCGCGCCGGCTGTGATCGGCGAACCGCTGGGCGATCTCACCGACGCGCGTATCGCGGCCGCGGATGCCCATGTGCGCACCTACGGACGTGACAAGAAAGACTTTTTCCCGCTGCTCAAGAACGCGCTCACGGAACGGTTTGCCGCGGTCCCGCGGCAACAACTCATCCAGGACTTGTTCGTCCCGTTGCGGAACGCCCTTGGCAATGCCTACAAGCACGGCAACGCTAGAAATCCTGCCGCCACGATCTGCGTCGAAATTGTGCTGACGCCCAAAGGCGCCCTCATCACGGTCACCGACGAGGGCTCGGGCTTTGACGTAGCTCTCACGTTTCGGCGCTTTCAGGAGCAGGAAAATTATTGCCAGAATCGCGGGGCCGGATTTCGCCATCTGCACCAGGCCAGGTCCACGGTCAGCTATGAAAACGGCGGGCGCACAGTTCTCCTGTGCTTCCGGCCCACCACGGAGGAGCGCAGAGCGCCAGCTCGGCGCGATAATGTGGCCGCATTCGCGCAGAGCAGGAGCTCAGCGCTTCCTCCCCAAGCACATCCTTGCCCAAATGTTCTTGATCCGAAATGGGTGCAAACCTGTCTTGCGGCAGAGTTGCCGGAGTTCCGCAATGGCCAAGGCAGGATCCAATCCTGCCGGGTTTATTGGACCGACGGACCTGCCGATGACCGCTGCGGCAATCGCTACGTCCTGAGCGTTGCAAGCCAGGATGGCCTCCCGCCGACGACGCGGATTCTTACCGGGCGCCTGCACGCAACCGTAGCCAAGGCGGAGGCGGACTTCGAGGCCGCCAAAAGACTGCACGACGCAGCAATGGCGAACAGATTGCTGATCCCCAAGCCAGTAGGCCGGCTGACCGGCGAGCCGCGTCTGGTTCTTTTCGACTTCGACCCCTGGATAAATCTCTGGGAATATCTGACCTCTCGGGACACCCTCAAAACCGTTCGTCACAGCGCAGAGCGAATCGGACAGGGCCTGGCCCATCTCCACCGCAGCCCGGTGGTGTTGCCCAGTGTGGAGCCTGACCCGGTGGCGGGCGAACTTCATCGGATGATCGCGCAAGCGGCGACAACCCTTCAAACCCTGCGCGCTGGAACTGATCTCGTGAATCGCTTCCGTGTTTCCGTTCAGCGGCTCCCGGAGTGGGTGGCGTTTAGGCAACGTCACACCCGAACTCCAATTCATGGGGCGCTGGGTTGGGACTGCATTCACTACGGCGTCAACCGCCGCTTCTTTCTTTATCGCTTCGAGACGTGCCGGCAATCCGATCCGGGGCTGGATCTTGGCGGGTTCGCCGCAGACTTGCTTTGCTTCATGCTCGCCAGACACAACGAGGAGGCGTATCGAGCCTGCCTCGACGCTTTTCTCAGCAATTACAACGCGCAGGCCGCGCACCCGCTGGGCGCGGACCATCTCCCGTTTTACATTGCGCTCGCCTTGGTCGAGCGGCTTGGACGAGTGGAATCCCCCACGCGCGTCGATGCCGAACAACTGCTTGCGGCCCTAGCCGTGGCGTTGGGGCAACCCGAAGCGGTGAGCGTGAGCAAGCTGTCGTTGTGAAGTATCTCATCGTCAACGCGGATGATTTCGGCGCAAGTCGCGGCATCAATCGCGGCATCCTGGAAGCGCACCGTCGCGGCATCTTGACCAGCACGAGCCTGCTGGTGAACCGTGCGTGGAGCGAAGAAGCCGCCACCCTGGGTCGCCAGACGCCGGATTTGAGCATTGGCTTGCATGTGGACCTGCGCGAGAAACACGGGGCGGGCGAGAATCTCCAACAGCGGGTGCAGGAAGAATTGCCGGCGCAGTTGCAGCGGTTCGTAGGATTGATGGACTGCCCGCCCACGCACATTGATTCGCATCACAACGTGCATCGCCGCCCAGAGGTGTTGACGGAGTTCGTCCGGTTCGCCCGGCAGCACGGCTTGCCGCTCCGCGAACATTCGCCCGTGCGCTACTTTTCAAAATTCTATGGGCAATGGGGCGGGCAGACGCACCTCGAACAAATCAGCCCAGAGAGTCTCGCGCGCATGTTGGCGACGGAGATCCAGGAAGGCATCACGGAGCTGAGTTGCCATCCGGGCTACGCCGACTCGAGTTATCCAGGCAGCTATTCGGGCGAGCGCGAGGCGGAGTTGAGGACGTTGTGCGACCCGGTCATTCACGAGACGCTTGCGGCGCATTCGATTCAACTCACCAACTACTCCAGGCTCCGTCAACTCGTCTCAGGTGCGCCGGCCTAAGAAAGAATTATGCCCACGGTCGTCGTTTCCGCTTTCAACGTGGCGAATTTCCCGGAAGGCGGCGGGCACTTTTGGGTCTATCTGCAATATGTGCTCGGACTGCGCCAACTCGGGTTCGAAGTCTATTGGCTGGAGGGTTTCCGCAGCGGCGGCGACGCCGAACAGGCCGCTGCCGCGCTGGCCACGTTCCGGGCGCGGATCGAACAATTTGGCTTGGCCGGTAAAGTCATCCTTTATGTCACGCACGGCCTCAAGCCCTCGCCCGATGCGCCGAGCCAGTATCTGGGCGTCACCCGCGACGAGGCCGAGGCGGTGTTTGGGCGCGCGGACCTGCTGTTGAATTTCCATTACGCGATCAGCCCCGGCTTGCTGGCGCGGTTTCGGCGCACGGCGCTGGTGGACATTGATCCGGGCCTGCTCCAGTTCTGGATCAGTCGCAAGCAACTGTCGGTGCCGCACCACGATTTTTATTTCTCGATCAGCGAAAACGCCGGCAAGGCCGGCAGCAAGATCCCCGATTGCGGCATGGGCTGGATTCCCATTCGACCAGTGGTCTGCCTGGAACGCTGGCCGCGAAGATTTGATCCCCGCTGCGAGGCGTTCACCACCGTCTCCCTCTGGGATTCGGATGACTGGGTGGTGGACGGGGACAACGAATACGAAAATACCAAGCGGGTGGCGTTCCTGGAATTCGCCGGCCTGCCGCAACTCACTCGCCAACCGCTGGAGTTGGCACTGTTTCTGCGAACGGAAAAAGATGCGCAGGAACGACGCGATCTGGAGAAGCGCGGCTGGCGCATCCGCCTTTCGCGAGAAGTCGCGAGCACGCCGGAGTCCTACCAGGCTTACATCCAGCAATCGCGCGGTGAATTTGCTTGTGCCAAGCCGTCCTACATCAAGCTGGAAACCGCCTGGATTAGCGACCGCACGCTCTGCTACCTGGCCAGCGGCAAACCGGCGGTGGTGCAGCACACCGGGCCGAGCGCCTTTCTGCCCGACCGCGAGGGACTGTTTCGTTTCTCCACACCGCGCGAAGCCGCTGATGCTTTTGAGAAAATCAACCACGATTACGCCAGGCACAGCCGGGTCGCACGGCAAATTGCTGAGGACTTTTTTGACGCCAAAAAGGTGCTGCCGGAAATCTTGAGCAAGGCACTCGCCTAAACGGATTGGGCGAGCAAATCAGACAATGAAAACACCACCCCGGCTGTTGCCCGATTTGCCGACGCTGAGGAAACGGCTCACGGAGGGCCTGTTTAGCGCCTGGGGCAACGGTCGCCCGCTGCGGATTCTCAGCCGGAGGGTGCCACCCTATATGAGCACCTTCCCGAATGAGATCGTCACCTGCCAATTGGCCGGAGGCGCCAAACGGCGGGTGTTCATCAAATATGACGCGGGCCAAAGCCATCAGGCATTCGGGCACCGAGGGACGATCGCCTATGAGGCCGAGGTCTATCAACGGGTGCTCCAGACGTGGGCCCGGTTCCGGCCCAAGTGTCTGGGCGCGCATACCGATGCCCGCACGCGCGAGGTGGCGTTGTTTCTCGAATATGCCGACCGCTGTGCGCCCCTGAGCGAAGCCAGCTGGAAACAGCGAACTTGTTTGCCTGGTCCAATGGTGCAAACCGCCCGCTGGCTTGCGCACTTCCACGCGCATCACGAACCGCGCGTAGGCCAACCGGCGCTGGCATTTCTCAAAGCTTACGACGCGGCCTACTACCGCAGTTGGGCCCAACGCACATTCAAGTTTGCGCGCCCGCTGCAAACGCGCTTCCCGTGGCTGGCGGAACTCCGCACCTGCGGCGACGCTTGGTTCGCTCCGCTGCTGTCAGCAGCACCGACCGTCATACACGGCGAATTTTTCGCGAAGACCGTTTTGGTGCGGAACGAAATTCTTTTTGCTTTGGATTGGGAGTCAACGGCCATCGCCGCCGGCGAGATTGATCTCGTCACCTTGACGGATGGAGAGGGATGGCCCGCCACAGTGGTGCGTCAGTGTGAAGCCAACTATCAGCGCGCCCGCTGGCCCAACGGCGCGCCGGTTGGGTTCAAGCGCATGCTTGCCGCGGCGCGAATTTACCAACAGTTCCGCTGGCTGGGGGACCGGTCGGAAAAAACCTTGCGGGAAAAAACTCTCTGGCGCTTCGAGCATCTGCGCGACGCGGCCAAAAACTTGGGCTTACTTTAGAGATCTAGAGACTTTGTCATGAGCAGGTTCTCATGAAGACACCGCTTTCACTTCTGCCCAATTTGCGAAAGCTGAGCGCTGGTTTGACTGCGGCGTTGAACACCAATGGCAATTCACAACGGGTAACAGTTCTGAACCGCAAGCTTCCTCGGTTCATGTACACTTTTCCGAACGAAATTGTGACTTGCCAGCTGCCGGATCGGCGCAAACGGCGGGTATTTATCAAGTACGAGGCGGGCCGCGGTCACCATTCCTTCGGCCATCGCGGCGACGTCACCTACGAGGCCAAAGTGTACGGGCGTCTGTTGCACTCGCTGCCGGGCTTTCATCCGCGCTTTCTGGGGGCGTGGGTGGAACCCGGCACCGGCGACACCTGGCTCATGCTCGAATTTGCCTATTGCGCCACGCGCGTTTTCGATCTTCCTGCCCACCAGTCTACCGAGCAGTCGAAGGCATTGGTGGAATCGGCCCGGTGGCTTGGACAGTTTCATGCCGCCTGTGAAGAACGCGTGCGTGAACCGGCGCTGTCTTTTCTCACACGCTACGACTCGGACTATTACCGAGGTTGGGCGCGTCGGATGGCAGAGTTTTCGCGCCCGTTGCAGGGCCGCTTTCCCTGGCTTACCAAGCTCCGCCAATGGGGCGACGCGTGGTTCACCCCGTTACTGACCGCACCTCAAACCGTGATTCACGGCGAGTTTTACTCCAAAACAGTCATGGTGCGAAAAGATAAACTTTTTGTTGTGGACTGGGAATCCGCCGCCGTCGGCGCTGGCGAAATTGATCTGGCCTCACTGACAGAAGGGAAGCACTGGTTGGGAGAAGTCGCTGGCCAATGTCGACGCGAGTACCAGCGCGCACGCTGGCCCGCAGGCGCGCCTTTGGATTTCAATCGGACGCTCAACGCTGCCAGAATCTACCTGCATTTGCGCTGGTTGGGCGAGCGGCCGGATTGGACGACGCGCGAAAAAACACTCTGGCGCTTCCACCATCTGCATGCGGCGGCGAAGCGGTTGGGACTGCTGTAAAACTTTTTGTCGTGATTGATGGCCTGGATACCCTGCTGGAAGAAACCGATCAACCCGGGTTGGTTGAACTGCGGGAATTATTGCTGGAGATTTTAGGTGGACCGCGGACCACCGCCCACGTGCTCGACGAAGAACCGCTTGCCGCGCGTCGTCGGCGGGTTTACCGCGTGCGCTTTGCGTGCGATGGCTGCGCCCGTTCGATGGTCGTGAAACGTATGGAGCTGGACATCGCGCAACGGAATCAACTGCTGATCCGCCGCTGGCTGCCGGCGGTTGGCCTGGGCAATCACGGTCCGACCTTGCTGGGTGTCGCGGCGGAGCGGAGTGCCCAAGCGGTCTGGCACGTTTACGATGATTTCGGCAATCAGCCACTGGACACTAAGCATCTGGACCTCGGAAGGGTGCGCGCGGCGGCGGAGCTGATTGCGCAGCTACACGTGCGGTTTGCCGGCCACGCCCTCCTGGCGGAATGCCGACTGCTGGGGAGTGATTATGGGATCCGTTTTTATGCCGCCAATGTGCGCGACGCGATGCGCTGCCTGGACGCGCTGCAGCCGCCGGCGGTGGAGCTTTCGGCGGACCAAGCCGCCTTGCGCCAGCGTCTGCGGGCGCGCGTAGGTCAGCTTCAGGAGCAACTGGCGATGCGGGCCCAAGCCCTGGCCGAATTCGGCGGCCCCGAAACCCTCGTGCATGGCGATCTTTGGGCTACCCGCATATTTGTGCTGCCTGGCCGGCAAGGCGTGCAGGCGCGGCTGGTCGGCTGGGACCACGCGGGCGTGGGGCCTATCAGTTATGATCTTTCCACTTTTCTGTTGCGTTTTCCGTTCACGGATCGGCCGCGGATCCTGGATGTGTATCGCGAAGCCATCCAGCCGGCGGGTTGGCGCCTGCCGTCGACCCGGGACTTGAATCTGTTGTTCGAGACGGCCGAGTTTGCGCGCCTGGCCAGTTGCATCATCTGGCCGACAGTGGGGCTTGTCCAGGATCGCTTCAACTGGGGATTCGATGAACTGGCGACTCTGGATCAGTGGTTTGAGGATTGGAAACCGGTTCTGCCGGAGGAATAGGAACTCCGCACCGGACCGGGCCGGGATTGCCAGCGCTCACTCGTAGCGCAACGCTTCAATCGGATCGAGCCGCGAGGCCTTGCGTGCGGGATAAAATCCAAAGAAAATCCCCACCACGGCGCTGAACATAAACGCGACGAGGACTGCATCGGGGGAAATCAGCGTGGGCCAACCGGCCAGCGCGGTCAGCAGTTTCGCCGCGCCCGTGCCCAGGGCGATGCCGATGATGCCGCCGAGCGCGCTGAGGGTTACCGCCTCGATGAGAAACTGGCACAGGATGTGCCGCCGATGCGCGCCGATAGCTATGCGGACGCCGATTTCACGCGTCCGTTCCGTGACGCTGACCAACATTATGTTCATGATGCCGATGCCGCCCACTACTAACGACACACTGGCGATGAGGCCCAGCAGCAGCGTCATCGTCCGCGCCGTTGCAGTGGCGGACTCGGCAATTTCCAACTGTGTAGTCACCTTGAAAAAATCATCGGGCTTGGCGTCCTCAATGCCGTTCATCCCGCGGCCGTGGCGCTGGAGCAGGAGTTGGGTGATCTGCCTCTCCACCTTGACCATCGCCTCCAGGCTGGTGGCCTGCACGTAGATTTTGCGCAGGCTGGTCTGTTTGCCCACGAGGTTTCGGACCGCCATGCCATACGGCACAAAGATATTGTCATCCTGGTTGTAGCCCTCGGCCGACGCCCCCTTTGGTTTGAGTACGCCGATCACCGTGACAGGAACGTTTTGGATGCGGATGATCTTGTCCACCGGATCGTCCTCGCCGAATAGTTCCTCAGCAACCGCCGATCCAATCACGGTCACTTTGGCGGCGCCGGGCTCGTCCTGCTCGGAGAAAATCTCTCCCTTGACCGTCTTCCACTGACGGATGGTGAAATAGTCGGCCGATATCCCATAAACCGAGGTGCGCCAATTCCGATTGCCCGTGACGACCTGCGATTTGGTTTTCACTTCGGGGCTGACGGCCACCACGTCGGGAACTTCGCGCTTGATCGCTTCGGCATCTTCTACGGTCAGTCCGCTGACGCTGTCCGAACCCAATTTCACCGCATTCTTCGTGATGGTGCCGGGCTGGATCTGAATGACGTTCTCTCCGAGGCTGGCGACCTGTTTTTCCACCTGGACGCGCGCGCCATGGCCAATGCCCAGCAAGGCGATCAGCGAGCCGACGCCGATGACGATGCCCAGCGCGGTCAGCGCGGAGCGGAGCTTGTTCCGGCCCAACGCGTGGAAGGCAATGCGGGTGGCGTCAGCGACGGTCATTGGGTCAGGAGGAGGGCGCGGGTTCGGCGGCCTGCCATCGCAGGAGTTCCTCCCGGCTGTCGAGTGGGTTGGTGATGGGCGTGTCTTTGACGACCCGTCCGTCGCGCATGACCACGTTGCGCTTGGCGAAGCGGGCGATGTCCAGTTCGTGCGTCACCATGACGATGGTGATGGCGCGTTCATTGAGGGACTGGAACAGCGTCATGATCTCGGCACTGGTGCGGCTGTCCAGGTTGCCGGTCGGCTCGTCGGCGAGCAGGACGGAGGGCTGATTGGCAATGGCGCGGGCAATGGCCACGCGTTGTTGTTCGCCGCCGGAAAGCTGGTTGGGATGGTGATCGGCGCGCGCGCCGAGGCCAACGAGATTGAGCGCGGCCAGCGCGCGTTCACGCCGCGCGCCACGTGTGGTCCGGCCGGAATGATAGAGCATCGGCAACTCGACGTTTTGCAACGCCGTGGTTCGCGAAAGGAGGTTGAAGCTCTGGAAGACGAAACCGATTTTCTCGTTGCGGATGTCCGCCAGTTGGTCGTGGTTGAGTCTCGCGACGTCCACGTCCTCCAGCAGATATTGGCCTTCGGTGGGGCGGTCGAGACAGCCGATGAGGTTCATGAGCGTGGACTTGCCCGAGCCGCTGGCCCCGAGGATGGCGACGAACTCCCCGCGCGCGATCTCGAGCGACACGCCACGCAACGCCTGCACCTGCGTCAGGCCCAGCGGATAAGTCCGGCTTACACGTTCGAGCTTAATCAAGGATTTCATGACACGACGGGTCGCAGCGCCGACTCGCAGCGGTTTATTATTTTTTCCCCTTCAGCACGGCCAAGATGCGAGCCGTCAGGCTCGTGGGGGTCGTGGGTTCTGCCATGTTCACGACTACGGTGTCGCCTGCGTTCAGGCCCTTGAACAACTCCGTGTTCCGACCGTCAGTGATGCCAAGCTGCAGCTTGACCGCCTGCAACCTGCCATCCTTCAGCACGTAGGCGGTGTGTTCGGATTTCTTCTTTTCCTTTTTGTCTTTCCTTGATTTGGAACTCCCGACTTTCGTTTCGTCATCGGATTTCTTCTCGCTCTTTGCCGACGCGTCCGGCCCATCCATTTTTTCGGCGTCGGCTTCGGGCGGGTCCGCCTTCACGACTTGCACCGTTTTGGGCGGCCGGAAACGGAGCGCGGCATTGGGAATTTTTAGAACGTCGGCGCGATGCGCGACAATGATCGAAACGTTGGCCGTCATGCCCGGCTTGAGCTTCTGGTTTGGGTTGGTGACATCGATGATGGTGTCATACATGACCACGGTCAAGTCCACGACCGGCGCGTTCCGGACCTGGCTAACCCTGCCGTGAAACTTTTCGTCGGGAAAGGCGTCCACCGAGAACTTCACCTCCTGATCCACCTGAATTCGCCCGATGTCAGCCTCAGGCACCTTGGCTTCGATCTGCATTTTAGTCAGATCATTGGCGATGACGAAGAGCTTGGGCGCACTGAGGCTGGCGGCCACGGTCTGGCCGACGTTGACATCGCGTGAAATAACCACCCCATCAATGGGCGCGGAAATCTTGCAACGGGCGAGGTCCACCTGAGCCTTCTTGAGCGTGCCTTCATTGATCTTCACGGTCGCCTCGGCCTGGTGCAAACTCGCCAAGGTGCTCTCGAGCTCGGCCTGCGAAATGAGTTCATTTTTGAACAACCCCTCGTTGCGGCGGGTTTGGAGTTGCGCCAGTTCCAGGGCGGCCTTGGCGTTCGCGAGATTGCCCTCTGCCTGCATGGAATTGGCTTCATACGTGCCTGGTTCAATCTCCGCCAGAAGTTCGCCTGCCTTCACGGTGGAATTGAAGTCGGCGAAAAGCTTTTGGATGATGCCCGAGATCTGGCTCCCCACCTCCACCTGAACTACCGGCTTGACCTGCCCGCTGGCGGTCACGACTTGGCTCAGTTCACCGCGCGAAATTGGCACCGTCTCACACTCCAGTTGGTTGGCGAGCGGTCGCTTCAAATACCAACCGGCGTAGCCGATGCCGGAAGTTACGAAAGTCAGCACGAGTATCCATTTTACCCATCCGGCTTTTTTGGTCGCACTCATTCAGAATCGAACCTGCTTTTCACCCTTTCAAATACGCCTTAACAATGACTTTTGCAAGTACTTACAGCAAATTATGTGATGTCGTGATGTCGCTTCGGCTACGAGATCCGGCCGTTGTCCGCGAGCATCGGGCGGGTGAGCACTTCAGTTGGCCGCGGGGTGGCGAAGGTACCGGGTTGGGTAAAGGTTCCATAACGGCTATTTTGCGTGGTAACGGGTGATCCCACCGCCTTTTCTTACTTTCCTTGTCCGTTTTTCCGATCAAACGGCGCATTGCATGGTGGAGACAACCAGCGAGTATCCAGCCATGAGCCAACCCGAGCGCAAAGAGGTGCAGATTTTCAACGCCGCGCTGGCGAACTCTTCAACGCTTCCCAACCACGCTGCGGCGACGTGCCTGCCCCCAGGATACTTGTCGTAGATGACGATGTGCTTTCACGCCGTGCCATTGTGCATGCCCTGGAAAGGGGAAATCTCAAATCCACTGCCGTCGAAGACCCCATGGTCGCCCTCCAAATGGTAAGTGAAGAGCAGTTTGACCTGATTGTCCTCGACATCCAAATGCCCGGCCTGGACGGCTTCGAGCTTTGC
>DATLUX010000194.1:0-6628 GCA_035577805.1 Verrucomicrobiia bacterium | reverse complement strand
TCTTTCTGCCACCCCATCTTTCTGCCACCCCATCTTTCTGCCACCCCATCTTTCTGCCACCCCATCTTTCTGCCACCCCATCTTTCTGCCCTTTGGAACGAATCCAGCTTCGCGGAGTTCGGACACGTGTCCGTCATCGTTTTTGGTTTATGTTCATTCTAGGTCTTAATGCTTATCACGGTGATTCTTCGGTTTGTTTGCTGCGGGACGGCCGGCTGGTGGCGGCGGCGGAGGAGGAACGGTTTCGGCGGGTCAAGCACTGGGCAGGTTTGCCGACCGAGGCGATCCAATTTTGCCTGGAGGAAGCGAACATTCAGCTGAGCGACGTGGATCATATCGCCATCAACCGCAATCCGAAGGTGAACCGGCTGCGTCGGCTGGCTTATGTGGTGTCGCGTCGGCCCAGTCTGGGTTTGGTTTTGGACCGTTTGCGGAACATCGGCAAGGTCGCCGGGGTGGAGCAGGCGTTAACGGAGCTGTTTCCGCGGCAACGGTTCCGGGCCAAGGTCCATCACGTGGAACATCATTTGGCCCATCTGGCCTCGGCCTATCTGGTGGCGCCATTCAAGGAAGCGGTGGTGTTGTCGGTGGATGGCTTTGGCGATTTTACCAGCGCGGCTTGGGGGATGGGACGCGGCAACCGGATCCGGATCGATGGACGCATCTACTTTCCACATTCGCTCGGGATCTTCTATTCGGCGCTGACGCAATACCTTGGCTTTCCGCACTTCGGCGATGAATACAAGGTGATGGGCCTGGCGCCCTACGGCGAACCCCAGTTCCTCGACGCCATGCGCCAGATCGTCCACGTGCGCAAGGACGGCACGTTCCGTCTGGACTTGCGTTACTTCCGGCATCATCGCGAGAACGTGACGCATCGCTGGAACAATTGTTCGCCGGAGATCGGCGAACTGTTCTCGCCGCAGCTCGAGCAACTGTTGGGGCCGGCCCGGCGCAAGGACGAACCCTTGGAGCAACGGCACAAGGACCTGGCCCGGTCAGTGCAAGCGATGTACGAGGAAGCGTTCTTCGCCTTGCTGCAGCAGTTGCATGCGCAATACAAATGCCCGGCGCTGGCTTTGTCGGGAGGGTGCGCCATGAATTCCGTGGCGAACGGAAAGATCTATGATCGGTCGCCGTTTCGGAAGATGTATCTGCCGGCCGCGGCCGGCGATGCCGGCGGGGCTATCGGAGCGGCCTACGCGGTCTGGCATCAATACACGCCATTGTCGCCGCGTTACCACATGGCACACGCCTATTGTGGGCCGGGCGCTGATCCGGCCTCCATCGCCCGCCTGGTGGCCGCCCGCCAGGAACAGTTCACCACGGAGGATTGCACGGTGGAGATCATCCAGAAGGAAGATGAACTGTGCCGGCGCACGGCCAAAGCCGTCAGCGAGGGACAGGTCATCGGCTGGTTCCAGGGCCGGCTCGAATGGGGCCCGCGCGCCTTGGGCAACCGTTCCATCATTTGTGACCCGCGCCGGCCGGACATGAAAGAGATTCTCAATTTGAAGATCAAACGGCGCGAATCCTTCCGGCCGTTCGCACCGTCGGTCTTGCGCGAGGCAGTGGCGGAATGGTTCGAGACCGACGATGACGTCCCTTTCATGATGCAAGTGTTCCAGGTGCGTGCGGAGAAGCGCGGCCAAGTGCCCGCCACCACGCACGTGGACGGTTCGGGCCGGTTGCAGACTGTCCATCGCGAAACCAATCCGCTCTATTACAGACTCATCGAAGAGTTCCGGCGTTTGACAGGCGTGCCGATGGTTCTGAACACCTCTTTCAACGAGAACGAACCGGTGGTCTGCCGGCCCGAAGAAGCGCTCGACTGCTTTTTGCGGACGAAGATGGATATCCTCGTTCTGGGGAATTGTTTCATCCAACGCCGGGCTGTGCGAACCGAGGCGGAGGCGCCGGCCACCTTCCGCCGGGAACAGGCACCGACCCCGGCGCCGGCTCGGGCAGCGTGAGGAGCGCGGCCCTCCCATGAACTTCAGAGGTCCCGGCTCGTTACCCATGCAAGCTTCTCGGCCATCAGCGCTCTTCCTGAATCGCGTTTATCCGCCTGCCGACGGGGCGACCGGTCAGCTGCTGGCGGAGTTGGCTCCAGCCCTGGTGCGGGCGGGTTGGGAGATCACGGTGGTAACCAGCCGGCCCGATGGCGGCCCGCGACCCGGCGCCGGCGCGTCCAGAACGGAGCATCAGGAGGGCGTACGAATCGAACGAGTTTCCGGACTTTCCTTCACGCGCAGCAGTCATCTGCGACGGGCTCTGTGTTATCTGGCTTTGTACCCTGCGTTCTGCTGGCGCGTGCTGCGATTGCCGCGGGTTGACTGGATCGTGCTGATGACAGATCCACCGTTATTGTTGGTGATGGGACCCTTGCTGGCGTGGTGCAAAGGCGCGCGGCTGGTCCATTGGGCCCAGGATCTTTATCCGGAATTGGCGGAGGAAACCGGCGTGCTCAAACGCGATGGACTGGTCGCACGAAGCCTGCGGGCGGCCTCGACGTGGGCCATGCGCCGATGCACCGTGGTCATCGCCGTGGGCCGTTGTATGCAGCATCGCCTGACGCAGCGACGTCTCGATCCCGCTCGCCTTCAACACATGGCCAATTGGGCTCCGCAACCCGTCGCCTGGCCGAGTCCCCAGGAACGCGAAGCGTTTCGGAAAGCCAATGGGTTAATTGACCGTTTTGTGGTGATGTACTCGGGCAACTTCGGGTTGGCCCATTCCTTCGATGCGATTCTGGATGCGGCCCAAGCCCTGGGCCGTTCCGAACCGCAAATCACGTTTCTGCTGGCCGGACACGGGCCGCGCCGGGACTGGGTGGAGCAGGAAGCTCGCCGACGTAAGCTGGCCAACATTCTGTTCCTGCCGTTTCAAGCCAAGGCAAACCTCTATACCTGCCTGGGCGCCGCCGATCTGCACTTGGCCACGATGCGGACGGAACTCTGCGGGTTGGTGGTGCCGAGCAAAGTGTACGGCATCCTCGCGGCGGGTTGTCCGTGTGTGTTTCTTGGCCCGCGCGCGAGCGAAGCGGCTCAGCTGATCGAGTCTTGCCATTGCGGCAGCGTGTTGGAAAATGCCAGCGGGGCCGAGTTGGCGCGATGCGTGGCCGGCTGGGCTCGGGATGCGTCGCGCTTGGGCCTGGCGGCTGAACGTTGCCGGGAGCTGCGGGGCGATTTGCTGGTGGGGCCTGTGGTGGAGGAGTTCCAACATTTGCTGACCGGCCATGGCCATGGCCGTGGCCGGGCACAAACACCATTGGACCGTGAACCCCGATCTCACCAGAGAGCCCTGCATTATTAGGACTAAACCCTTTGCGCCGGCATCCGATGGACGATGGGCATGGAAATGTGGAGCATGATCGGGTGTGCGGTGACCGGCTTTCTCATCTGCTGGTGGCTGATCCCCGTATTGCAGCGGCGCGTCGCGCAGGCTGGTCATAGGGATTTTCATCATGAACCCAGCGCGGGGGTGTCGCGTTTCGGGGGGGTGGGGATCTTCAGCGCGTTTGCCGTGGTCTCGGTGGTGGCGGCGGCCTTGCACTCCTTCGAGCCGTTGCAGCACGCGCAGACCTGGGGCGTTCTGCTGGGGGCGTTGGCCATGTTCGGTCTGGGCTGGCGGGATGATTGCAAGCCGATTGGCGCCAAGCTCAAATTAGTTGGGCAAATCGTGATTGCGGGCGGCGTGTTTTGGAGTGGTGTCCAGATCGATCAATTTCGCGAACCCCTCACCGGTACGGCTTATCAGCTGGGGCCATGGAGTTTTCCGGCCACGGTATTCTGGCTGGTGGCGTTGACCAATCTGATCAATCTGATCGACGGCATCGATGGGCTGGCGGGAGGCATTGCCTTGATGTTAATGGGGCTGCTGGCCTGCTTCGGGTTTACTCACGACCCGTTCTCGCTGTTGCTGACCGTGGGCGCGGCGGGGGCCATTCTCGGATTTCTTTGCTACAACTTTCCGCCGGCCAAGATCTACATGGGCGACGGCGGCGCCTACTTCCTGGGGTTCCTGATTGGCGCGCTCACGATCACGAGTTCGCATAAAGGCACCATTGCCGCCGGTCTGATCGCCCCCTTGTTCGCGCTGGCACTGCCGATTGCGGATGTGCTGCTGGCCATCCTGCGGCGCGGCCTGCAGGGCCTGCCGATTTTTCGACCGGACCGCAAACATATTCATCATCGCTTGGTTGAATTTGGTTTAACCCGCCGCGGGGCGGTGCTGGTGTTGTATGGGCTTTCGTTGTCGTGTTCGGTGCTGGCGCTGGTGGTTTTCTGGTCGCGCGGCCAGCTGGCGCCCATCCTGGTCGGAGCCTTATTTTTGCTGTTCTTCTTTTCCGCGCGGTTATTCGGGTTTGTGAAGGACTGGCATGCGATTGGTCGTGAACTGGGGATCTCGCTGAGCTTGCGCAAAGAAACCCGCTACGCGTTGACCCTCTGCGAATGGCTGGAGCTGGAAGCGGAACGCTGCGAGAGCCTGCAGGAACTTTGGACCACGTACCTGTTCATCACCCGCAAGCTGGGATTGGCCCAAGTAAAACTGGTGCTGGAGGACGGCCGCAAGGTGACCCGGGAACAGGCTGGGTCCGGCCAGACGGATTTTCATCGGCATCGGCGGGAGTTGCCGCTGGCTAACATCCGGGCGATCGAATTTGCCAGTGAATCCTCGGCCATGTCGCCGCGATTGTTTGAGCATCTGACGGAGCTGGCCGCGGAAGCGTGGATGAAAGCGGTCCATCGCTGGCAGGATGTGAATCGGATGGCAGCGGTCTTCGAGCCGGCCGTTCCGAGTGAGACGACATTCTTTTCGCGCGGGCGGGCGCTTATTTCCAATGTGGCGTAGACGTGGCGCGAGCGAGGCGAGCGGGAGCAACGTGAGCAGGAAGCATTATGGATCGATGGCTGATTAACGCGCCGCGCTGGTTGTTGTTGGGAACGCTGGTTTACGCGCCCTGGGCCTACGGCACCACCCCATTGTGGGCGGTCGATATCCTCAACATCCTGTTGGCGATCTGCCTTGGTCTCTGGGTGGTGACCTGCCTGTTGCGCCGGGCATGGCCGTCGGTGCATCCGGTTCCGGCTGTGCTCATGCTCGCATTGCTGGCCCAGGCGTGCTTCATGATCTTCAATGCCCGCTATAATTACGATAGCGTCGCGCACGAGTTCATCCCGCTGAACCCTTTTTTGAGCTGGGGCGCCGGCAGTCTGCATCGTGAGCTTTCCATCCAGACGACCCTGCAAGTCGCCGCCATGCTGGGCGCCTTGGCCTTGAGTTGTGACATGGCGCGGCATCGGGAATGGCGGGCGCGGTTGCTCCTGACCATCGCCGCCACCGGCGCGTCCATCGCGCTGCTGGGGTTAATGCAGAAGTTCACCCACGCCAGCGCCATCTTCTGGGGCTCCGAAGACATGGGTAATGCGTTCTTCGCCACCTATCGTTACCACGGCAACGCCGGAGCGTTCCTGAACGTGATCTGGCCGATCGTGGCAGGGTTCGCAGCCGTGGCCTTTCTCCGGCCCTCGAGTAATGACCGACTCCGCGTAACCTGGACGATCGCGCTCGTGATTTGTCTGGCGGCGGTTTTCGTGAATACGTCGCGGGCGGCGGGCGCCCTGGGATTGGTCCTGGCCGTGCTGGGAGGCGGTTGGATTCTATGGCAGATGGTGCGCGGCCGTTTGGCTGGGTTTAGTGCGCCGGTCGCGGCCATCACAGGTCTGATTCTGCTGGGTTTCGTGGCGGTGATTGCCGCCATGGCCGGACTGGACACCAGCTTAAAACGATGGGGCCGTTTCGGGCTGGAGGTTAATGAGCGGAATCCCCGCCTGCTGGCGACCATGGTCTGCTTGGATATGGTGCCGCAAGCGGGTTGCATGGGATTCGGGCCGGGGACGTTTCAGACGACTTTCCCCTATTTTACGGAGCGGTTTGGCAACAAACTGCGGGGCCGCTGGCTGTACGCGCACCAGGACTATTTGCAGACGCAGATCGAGTGGGGTTACGTGGGGGGGGTGCTGTGGGGGCTCCTGGTGTTCGGAGGAATTCTCTATTCGATGCACCGAGCCTGGCGCCATCGAGCCTCGCTGACTATTTCCACGCAAATCACGCATCGCGCCATTTTATTTGCCTGGCTGGGCGTGTTGCTGCATGCGCTGGTGGATTTCCCAATGCAAATAGCCTCCATTCAGCTTTACCTCATGGCCATGCTGGGCCTGTTGTGGGGAAGTAAGCATTGGCTCAAACGTGATCCGCGAGGAGCGCCCCCTGCTTCCCGCTCTCATTCATCAGGGCGACGGAGCCGGCACCGAGGGCGCGGGGAGCATGCCGAATCGGAAAGCGGGCGCCCGGACCGGGGCGCAGGCGTCACAGTGGCGCCTTCAACTGCGGAAACGCTGGCGCTGAGTCCCCAACCCTAACGAGGCACAGAGCTCGTTAGAGGGTTTGGCTTCGCCAAACCTCCTAGTTTGGACATTTTGGCACGTTTCCAACCGTCGTTGGATTCAAGTCGATTGCTCATTGCTGATTGCTCATTGCTCATTGGGAGGCATTGGGATTGGTAGCAGCGGCAAGATCGGCGCGGGTTGCCAGCGTTTTGAGAGAGCGTCCGAGCATCTTGCGT
>DATLUX010000193.1:0-10998 GCA_035577805.1 Verrucomicrobiia bacterium | reverse complement strand
TCCCTTGGCAATAGAGGGCGGCGGTCCGGGCGGGGAGCGGCTGCTCGCGAATGATGGCGGCCAAACTCCGCCCCTCGACGTAATCCATCGAGAAAAAGTGCTGGCCATCAATCGCACCCACCTCGTGGATGGCGACGATGTTCGGGTGTTGAAGTCCAGCGGCGGCGGTGGCCTCGCGCTGGAAACGCTGGATGCTTTCGGCGCTGGAAAACTGGCCCAGCAGCAACATCTTCACCGCGACAATGCGGTTCAGGTTGATTTGCCGCGCCCGATAGACCACCCCCATCCCGCCATGGGCGACTTCCTCCAATAGCTCGTAATCGCCGAACTGGCCCAGGTTGATTTTCCAATTGGGCGAAAACAGTCCGCCTGGGCCAGCCGTTGGATCGGCAGCTGCGGACGCATCGCCGCTCACAGCCTCGAGAAGGCCGGCATTTAGCATGCACCGCGGGCAAACGCCCTCTGGAGCGTAGTGATCTACTGGCGCCCCGCAGTGCTCGCATGTCCGGATGGTGGGCACGTCGGTGTCGCAATCGGCCGTTTACCTGCTTCTAAAGCAAAAGGTAACGGCGGTTACAGTGAATCAAGGGTGTCGATTTCGCTTTTCAGGTTCAATCAAATGCAAATCCAAGTTCCTCGCTAGTCGCTCATCACCTTGATCAAATGCCGGATCTCATCATCCACTTCGCCCGCACTCGCGACGGTATGAGCGATCTCGGCTCGCAGGAGGTCGCGGTAGCGATGGCGGAGTCGGTGGACGGTTACCTTGACGGCCACGACGGTCATGTTGAGTTGAACTGCCAGTTGGGAATACCTTGTCGCGGGTCCCTCACTCCACAAATGAGGTTTGATCGCTTCGAAAAGTTCCTCTTTGCCGCTCACGCTGAATTCCTCCCGCATCCTCTTGAGCACCGACTCAAGCAGGGTCGCCGCCCAGCGCTTCTCGAAAATGCGCTCCGGCGTCAACTCATCCACCGGCTCGTTCAGATAGCGCCCTTCTGCGTCCTGCTCGTCCCAGGAAATGTTTCGTTGTCCACCGCCCCGTTTCTGTGCTGAAGCCCGATCCCACTCGTTGTTAAGGAAGTTTTCCAGCGAACTGAGCAGAAAAGTCCGAAACCTTCCGCGCTCGCAGTCAGCACGGTCCAGGTACTTCTTCTCCACCAGACCGGCGAAGTAACTTTGGGTTAAGTCCTGGGCGTCTTCCGGCGAGTAGCCGCGGCGCCGGACGTAGGCGTAGAGCGGATACCAGTAACTCTGGCAGAGCCTGGCCAGCGCGGCTTCCGATCCGGGTAACGATTGGTCCACGGCCGAAAGGACAACGCTCCAATGCGTCGTGGCAAACCGCGGGTCGCCGATCGAAGGAAACTGCTGGTTGGAATCAGAGGGCGACATGGATAGATATTGCGTCGGACGGCAGGTAGACTACTCCGTCGCGGACGGCCTTTCAACCTGATCCCCAAGCTCGACGGTGTGCGTGCCTACTGGGATGGAAACCAATTTGTTTCGCGTCAGGGAAATCTTTATCACGCGCCGCCTTGGTTTCTCGAAGGATTACCGACGGTCCCGCTCGATGGCGAACTGTGGATCGACCGCAAGAAGTTCCAACGCACCGTCAGCAGCGCCGAAAGCCAGCCGGCGTCCATCCGCGGTCGCAGCCAAGAACCTGAAAGCGGCGGTTGTTAAGGAGAGGAGCCGTCTGACAATTCCTGCCGGCCGGCCGGCCGCCGACAAGCTCGCGCCCCGCTACACGAACGCCTCGCTCGGCCAGATCGCCGTCGTTCGCGCAGGTGCCGAGACTCGTTTCGATTTCGGCGAGTGGAAGTCCGCCATGGCGTCGCGCAAGAATGACGACGCTGGTGCCCGTCGGCGTGGATTCGATGCGCAGCCCGGCCCTCGGCGACGTCAACGACGTCCGCACCTGGAGCGTGAATGATGTGGCCATTCCGCTGCCGTTCAACATTGGCGGTTCGGAGTTTTCCTCCGCGCAATTCTCAAAGCCCGGGTCAGGATGGATCAAGGCAAAGTCCTGGAGAGGAATTCCTGGCCCGATGGGCAGACCAAGGATCCACTGGTGGCCTGCGTTGTTCCAGTTCCCGCACTCGACTCAGGCAAAGACAGTCGCTGATGACGAGGCTCTGTTCTCTTTCCCGACGAACGATCTCTGCGATCTTTGTGGTAATCCCATGCGGTTCTGATGACGCTTGCGAAAGTTTTAGTCATGGGCAGCGTTGTAATTGCGGTACATGGGTGGTTCTAAGCGCAGACATCCCAAACTTAGCCAGGGCAGCCAGAATTAGTGTGCGGCAATGAAGATTCATTCGCCGGCATCGCCATTTAACCGCGGCGCACCAAATCTTAAGGCGCGCCAGGTCGAATTTAACGCGGCGCATCTAAAAATAACGCCCGGCAACATGAACTAGTGCCCAGCGCCAATAAAATAACGCCCAGCACTAAAAAATAGCGTGGAGCACTAAAAAATAGGTGCGGGGCAGCAGAAAATAGCGTGGGGCAGCGGAAAATAGCGTGGGGGTCTAAAAAATAGCCGTGGGGCACTAGAAAATAGCGTGGAGCACTAAAAAATAGTGCGGGGCAGCAGAAAATAGTGCGGGGCTCTAAAAAATAGCGTGCAGCTCTAAAAAATAGCGTGGGGCACTAAAAAATAGCGCCCGGAGCTAAGATTTAGCTCCCAGCACTCCCAGCACTAAAAAATAGTCCACGACAGCGCCTAATCCCGCCCGCCAGCCGAACGCTGCGTGAAAGGTTCTCATCCGGGTTCCATGCTCCAAAGAACTTGATGGAGGAAGCTGCAAACCCGGTCGTCGAATGCCAGCTGATTGCTGAGACAACTGAGGGCATCGCCCTGCAAAACAGGCTCGCCAAGGCCCCGTCTCACGGGCATCATATGCGCCCAAGTCCCAGAGCCAACGAAACCATGAACCGCCTGACCTGCAGGTCTGCCCTGGATCAACGCGACCTGCCGCCATTAGTCCACTCGGGCGCTCGAGCTTTTAGCGCATCTCGTTTTTTGGCGTTTGCCTACTGTCTGCTGCTGCTGCTCATCTGGCCCCGGACCTTATTCTCCCAGACCGCTTCGCTCAATCGCGTCCTCCAACTCGACGGCACGAACAGCTTCGTCGAACTACCGCCGAACATCTTCGACACTCTCACCCAGGCCACCGTTGAAGGCTGGATCAAATGGGATCGCGCGCGCGCGAACGAACGGTTGTTCGACTTCGGCGACCGCAACGCGGAGATCTATGTCCGCGCAGACGGAACGCAGGTGAATGCGCTGGTGGCGGCGCGAGATGGAACCCGGCACCGCATCGAGGTGGCAGGCATCCTGCACACCAACGAGTGGTGCCACCTCGCCCTCGTGACCGGACCGGGCGGCGCGAAGTTGTTTTTCAACGGCACGTTGGTGGGCACGAACGCGTATGCGGGCAGCTTCGCCAGCTTGGTCGGACGCAAGAATGTTCTCGGGAAGAGTAATTTCAGTTCCAGCGAGGCGACCACCGCAGCGCAGATGGACGAAGTCAGAGTGTGGGACCACGCGCGCACGGCGGAACAGATTCGGGAAAACCTGTTCAAGACCCTCTCCGGCACGGAGCCGGGGCTGGTGGGTTACTGGAATTTCGACGACGGCACGGCTAAGGATCGCACCGCGCTGCACCGCGACGGGGCCTTGCTTGGCACGCCGCAATTTGTCGAAGCCACTCGGCCGGACGCGGCCACGCTGCGCCGGGTGGAAGTCGCGTGGTTCTCGGGAAAGATTACCGACACCAACGGCGCGGTGATCACGAATCTCGACGTCGCCGTGCGCGAAGGAACGCGGCGCATCGGCAGCCTGCGCACGGATTCCGCCGGGGAATTTCGGGTGAACGTCGTGCCCGGCGCGAATCCACTTCAGTTTACGGCGGTGCGCGGGGACCGCGGCGGCGGACACGCCGAGGTGCGCGTGTCCGCTGGCGACGTCCGGCGGTTGGACTTCGCGCTGCAACCGACGTGGCTGGCCGGCCGTGTGCTCGACGCGGAGGGCCGGCCGCGCCGCGGCGTGCAGGTGGATTTGGCGCGAGCGGGCGACGAGCAGGCGCTGACGAATTCCATCACCGGCAGCCGGGGCGAATTCAGGTTCAACGCTCCGCTGCCTGGCCAATATCTCCTGCGCGCGCTCGCGGATGACGATTTGGTGCCACTCGGGGAGGGCGCGCCGCTGACGGTCACCTGGGGCACGATCCAGACGAACCTGGAATTCAAGGTGGCTGAAGCCGATCGTGGGCCCGAGGTCGTCGCGCCAGGGTTCGGGCGCGTGCTGCACTGCAGCGGCACCGACACCTTTGTGGAACTGCCCGGCAACATTTTTACCAATCTCGACGAAGCGACGATCGAGGCGTGGGTGCGTTGGGAGTCAGCCAGTGGTTCGGCGCACGCGTGGGATTTCGGTGGTTCCGGCCATCACACGTATCTGCGCCAGAATAGCGGTCCGACGTTGCTCTACCGCATCGATGACGCGGCGGGCGTGAAATACCAACTCGAGATCGCGGGTATTCCGTTCAACGGGCAGTGGGGTCACATCGCGGCGGTCACGGGCCGGGAGGGCATTCGCATCTATTTCAACGGCACGCTGGTCGGCACCAACGATTACACGGGCAGCCTCTCCGCCCTTGGCCGTACCAATTATTACTTCGGACGCTCCGATTCGACCGCTCAGGACGCTTTCCGCGGCGACCTCGACGACGTGCGCATCTGGCGCGGCGTGCGCACCGCGGAGCAGATCCGCCAAAACATGTTCAAATCGCTCACCGGCCAGGAGCCCGGTCTGGTCGGCAACTGGAACTTCGATGATCCTGCCAACCCGGGACGCGACCTTTCGCCCGGACGCCATGACGGGAAGCTGGTGGGCTCCGCCGAGATCATCGAAACGGATCTGCCGCAGCCCGCCTGGCTGCGCCGCGTGGAGACGACGACGCTCGCCGGACGCGTCACCGATCCCAAAGGACGCATGGCCGCGGACGCCCGAGTGAGCATTTACCAGGACGGTGCGCGCGTGGCGGAGGTGCGCACGGGGTTGTCCGGCGAATACGCCCTGACGTTCGTGGCCAATCGCCGCCCTTACGAGCTGCGCGTTATGAAGGGCGATCTCGGATACGCGCAGACTAATCTCGAATTCTTCGCCATGCAGACCAATTCGTGGGACTTCGCGCTGGCGGAGACCACGCTCTCCGGCCAGCTCTACGCGGCCGATGGTCAAGGGCAGGCGGGCGTGAAAATCGAGTTGTTGCGGGGCAGCGGCGGCACGGTGGCCGCCACGACTCTGACCGACGCCGACGGGAATTTCCGTTTCAAGATTCCCGCGCCGGATGCCTACCGGCTGCGCGCGGAGACGCCGAGCGGCCAGGTCGACCTGGATGACGGCAAGCCGGTGGCGATGGCGATGGGCCGCTCGGTCACGAGCATGAACTTTGAAGTGGCAGCGCGAAAGCCGGCCACGCCCGCGCCAGCAGCCAGTCCCAACCGCGTGCTGCATCTCGCCGAAGAGCGCGCGCATGTCAGTCTGTCCACGAAGGTCTTTGGTTCCTTGGAGGAAGCCACCGTAGAGGGCTGGGTGAAGTGGGATCAGTTCATGCGCCGCGGCCGTTTTTTCGACTTTGGCAAGGAAGAACAGGCGATGTGCGTGGAGTCAGGTGCAGTGAACAACCCCGGACTTCTTTTTCGGGTCATGGCCGGGCCCAATAATTATGCCGACGCCTTCGCTCCCGGCGCGCTCAAGACCAACCAGTGGTTCCATGTCGCGGCGGTCTCCGGGCGACAGGGCATGAAGCTGTACCTGAACGGCCTGTTGGTGGCCAGCAGCCCGTTCACGGGCAGCTTCGCGACGGTGGGCAACAACGATCACAACTACCTGGGCCGTTCGTGCTACGCCTCAGACGAATATTTCCGCGGCCAGATGGACGAGGTCCGCGTGTGGGTGACCGCCCGGAGCCAGGAACAGATTCGCTCGAACATGTTCGCGCGGCTTACCGGCAACGAAGTTGGGCTGGCGGGCTTATGGAACTTCGACGATGCGGTGGGCGCGGATTCCACTCCGAACAAACTGACGGGCGAACTTCGCAACGGTGCGGTCACCACGGTGGCCAACACCCCGCAGTCACCTGCCGAACTGGATCTGCCGTGCGTCCTTAGCGGCACCATCACCGACGCGGACGGTAAGCCACTCAACGATGCGTCCATCGAGTTAAAGCAGGGCACCAGCTTGACCCGCTCGGTCAGGTCCACCAGCGACGGCAGTTACCGGCTGGTCTTCTACCCGTCGAACACCCCCTGCACCTTGCGAGCCACCACGTTCGAACTGGGCGCCTGGCGGACGAACCTGTTCTTGGCGCGGGGCGAAACCAATATCGACCTCACCCTGCGTGACGCCACGCGCCTGGCCGGGAAGGTGCTTGCGTTGGATGATTCGCCGTTGCCGAACGTGGTCATGCAGGCGGTGGGCATCGTGGAGTACCAATGCACGATGCCGGGCGGGTTTGTCGGTGAATACTTCCAGATGGATGAATCGTTCCCCGAGACCAAGAACCCCGAGCTGCCGACTGACCGCGTGCCAACGCTCAAGCGGGTCGATCCGGTCATTGATTTCCAGGCGCGACCTGAGACCAAGGCGCTCCCGGGCACGACGTTGAGCAACCGCTACTGCGTGCGCTGGACGGGAACCTTCCAGTTGAGCAAGTCCGGCACGTTTACTTTCGAGCTCGCAGCCGACGACGGGGCGCGCTTGTTCATCGACGATCGCGAAGTAGTGGACAACTGGGGCCTCCACGGAATTTCCCCCAAGCAGAGCGACACGGAACTCATGGCCGGAGAGCACCGTCTCCGACTGGAGTACGTCCAGGCCATGGGCGACCACGCTTGCCGCCTGCATTGGTGGAGCCAGGGGACGGAGCGCTCGCTGTTCCCGACGGTGAAGCCCGCCCGGTATGCCGCAGCCAGCGATGAGAAAGGCGAGTATCGGTTCCGGCACCTGCCCCCAGCCCGTTACCACTTCCGCGCCCAGACGCCGGGCGGGTTTGTCTATGCCACCAACTCCGGAGCAGCATCGACTGCGGTGTTTGCGGTCACCCACGACTCAAAGTTCGAGGGGGTCAACCTGAAGATCATGCCGTTCAAGAAAGGCGTCTGGAGGACCTACACGAAAGAGGATGGCCTGCCGCATGACCAAATCTTTCGGATCGCCGAAACGAAGGACGGCACGATGTGGCTCGGCACGCTGGGCAATGGCGTGACGCGTTGGGATGGCCGCCGTTTCACGAGCCTCACCACCGCCGACGGTCTGGTGAACGATTTCGTTACCGGCATCTGTGAAGCGCAGGATGGCGCGCTTTGGTTTGCCACCCAGGGAGGAGTCTCGCGCTGGGACGGACACCGCTTCACCGGCTTCACGGCCAAAGATGGATTGGCCACCAACGACGTGAATACCCTCACCCAGGGCGGGGATGGGACGATGTGGTTCACCACGTCGGCGGGCGCGTCGAGCTGGGATGGGAAACGGTTCAAGACCTGGACGACCAACGAGGGCACGCCGGCCACCTTGAACAATGCTGCCTTCACCGACGGACAGGGGCGCGTGTGGCTGAGTGGACGCGGCGCGATTTCGCGCTGGGACGGCACGAATTTCTACAATCTCACGACGACCGACGGTCTCCCGGACGCGTACATCTTTTCCCTGTTCGAGGATCGGGAAGGCCGCCTCTGGGCGGGCAGTACGGCTGGGACTTTTCGCTGGGACGGCCGACAGTTCGAGAAATTCACCAGCGCCGACGGACTGGCGGACGACTTTGTGCTGACTATTTACCAGGACCGCGACGGTTTGATGTGGTTTGGGACATGGTATGGTGGCATCTCGCGTTTCGATGGGACGAACTTTGTGAATTATTCGACCACTGATGGCCTGCCGGAGAATCGGATTCACGACATCCATCAGGATGAAAACGGGGTGCTCTGGTTCGGCACGTTTGGCGGCGGCCTGGTGAGTTTCGACGAGCGGCGCATGGCTCGCTTTACCACCGCCGACGGATTGACGCACAACAGCTGTTCCAGCGTCACGGTGGACCGGCAAACGAACCTCTGGTTCACCACCTATGTCAAGGGCGTCTCCCAGTGGGATGGCCGGCGCTTTACGACCTTCACCACCGCGGATGGACTGGCGGACAACCAGGTCCATGCGGCGTTGGCGACCGCAGATGGAGAGATGTGGTTCGGGACGGCGCAGGGTGTGTCGCGGTGGGATGGCCGTCGTTTCGAGAACTTCACCGCGGCCCACGGCCTGGCTGGCAACTCTGTCCGCGCGCTTCATCAGGACCGCGCCGGGTACATCTGGATCGGCACCGCCAACGGACTCTCACGCTGGGATGGTAAACGATTTGAGCGCTATACCACCAGCCAGGGACTGGCAGACAACTTCGTCCACCGGATTTGTGAGGACAAGGTTGGCACGCTCTGGTTCAGCGGCGGGAACAGCGGACTGTCCCGTTGGGATGGACAGCGCATCAGCAAGTTCAGCGCGGTCAACAGCCTGCCCGCGCAAGGCATCAACGCCCTCTGGTCGGCGGCCGATGGGAGCGTCTGGTTGGGCTTCAGCGTCGGCGGGGCGGCGCGCATCGCCGGGACCAACGTCACCCAATACACGCCCGCGACCGGCCTGGGCGCCAGTTACGCGTTTACCGGGGTGGAGGACAACGACGGCGTGACGTGGGTAGGTCACGATGGGGAGCTGAGCTTGTTCGATGGTTATGCCTGGTCCTCGATGCCACTCGAAAGGCCCGCGGGCGCCAAAGAACGGTTCATCATCCAAGACATTCTCCCATTCGCGAACGGCAGTGTCTGGCTGGCCACTTCGCTGGGGGTTTACCGGGTGCAAAAGAGTCTCGCCCTCACCCGCCGGCCCACCGTGCAGGTGCGGGCGGAAAAAGAGTTAACCGACCCGCAGCGCATCGCGCCGTTGAACACGGGCAGTCGGCTCACGTTTAACGTCGGCTACACCGACCGGCGCACACCGCCTAAGCAGCAACAATTCCGCTGGCAGTTGATCAACGATGTCGCGACGTCCGAGCAGTTGCAAAAGTCGGGCCGTTGGTCCGCACCGACCAAGGAGACGCAGGTGGACTTCGCTACCAATGCCCCGGGCCAATACACCTTTGCGGTTCAATACATCGACCAGCACTTGCGCTACTCGAAACCGGCGCTGGCCACGTTCACGCTCGTGCTGCCGTGGTATCGCAACGCCGCCTTCGTCGCCCCGGGCGCCTTCGGCGTGTTTGGCCTGGTGGTGTGGACGTTCGTGGCGCGCATGCTCTACATGCGCAAACGGCGCGAAGCCGAACAACTGCGCGAACGCCTCCTGGCCGAGGAGCATAAGGCCCGCGAAGCGGCCGAAGCCGCCACCCGCGCGCTCGAAACCAAGAACCAGCAACTCGACGAGGCTCGTCGCGCTGCCGAGGACGCCAACAGAACCAAGAGCCACTTCCTGGCCAATATGAGCCATGAGCTGCGCACGCCCATGAATGCCATCATCGGTTACAGCGAAATGCTCCAGGAGGAAGCCCAGGACCTCGACCAGCGGAGTTTCATCCCCGATCTCCAAAAAATCCACGGCGCCGGCCGGCATTTGCTTGGCCTCATCAACGACATCCTCGATCTGACCAAAGTCGAAGCCGGCAAGATGACTTTGTTCCTCGAAGAGTTCGAGATCGCGAAGTTGATCAATGAAGTGGCCTCGACGGTGCAGCCGCTCATCCTCAAGAACTCCAACAAACTGGAGATCGATTGTCCCCCCGACATCGGCCTGATGCGGGCCGATGTCACCAAGGTCCGCCAGACGCTGTTTAACCTCTTGAGCAATGCAACCAAGTTTACCGAGAAGGGCGTGATTCGGTTGGCCGTGAAACGTGAAGAGCTGCCTCCTCCTCAGGGGCCCGTTCCTGCCAATGCTGCTCCCGCTGCACGCTTAACCTTTCAGGTTCAGGACACCGGCATCGGCCTGACGCCAGAGCAGATGTCCAAACTCTTCGAGGCCTTCCAGCAAGCCGATGCTTCGACCACCCGCAAGTTCGGTGGCACCGGCCTGGGCCTGGCCATTAGCCGCAAGTTCTGCCGGCTCATGGGTGGCGACATCACCGTCACCAGCGAACACGGCAAAGGCTCCACCTTCACCGTGACGCTGCCGGCCGAGGTTTCCGAAGCGCCCCAACCGACCGGGACGCAATTCCTCCAGAAATCCGCCGGGGCACCGGCCGCGCCGGGGCCGGTCGTGCTGGTCATTGACGATGATCCGGTCGTGCGTGAGCTCATGCAACGCGCGCTGCGCAAGGACGGCTTCCGCGTCGAAGTCGCCGTCGATGGCCGCACCGGGTTGGCGATGGCCAAACGCCTCAAACCGGCCGTCATCACCCTCGATGTCATGATGCCCAGCATGGACGGCTGGGCCGTGCTCACCGCGCTCAAGGCCGACCCGGCGACGGCGGAAATCCCTGTGGTGATGCTCACCATCGAAGACGATAAAAACATGGGCTTTGCTCTCGGGGCGGCCGACTACTTCACCAAACCGATCGACTGGCCGCGGCTGGGAGCGGTGCTGCTCAAGTATCGCAAGCCGGCGGACCAACAGACTGTGCTCATCGTCGAAGACGACGAGCGAACGCGCGAAATGCTGCGGCGCACTTTGCAAAAGGAAGGATGGGAAATTCGCGAAGCCCCCAACGGACGCCTCGGCCTCGAAAAACTTGGGCAGGGCGTCCCCGGTTTGATCCTGCTCGACTTAATGATGCCGGAAATGGACGGCTTCACGTTCATGCGGGAGTTGCGCAAACGGCCGGACTGCGCGCGGGTGCCCGTCATCGTCATCACGGCCAAAGATTTGGACAACGAAGACCGCCGTCGTCTGAGCGGAGACGTGGCGGGCATTTTCGGCAAACACGCGATTAGCCGTGAGCAACTCGCCGCCGAAGT
>DATLUX010000192.1:0-8342 GCA_035577805.1 Verrucomicrobiia bacterium | reverse complement strand
GAGGGGATGGGTTGGCACGTGCAAGAAATGGTTGAGGACTTTGACCAGTTTGGGCTTGAGGATGGCGAAGCCGAGGCGAAAGCCGCGTTCGACAAAGGCGTACTGCGCGCACGCCGCCACCAAGCCCTGGAATGCCGAGTGGTCAGCCCCCTGCTTCGACGCCAGCTTAACAATCTCGAACGCCTCGGCTCGTGAATAGGAACCGAGTTCCGTCAGGTCGAAGCCAAAATAGTGCTCCGCGGGCAGGGTGCCCTCATCCGCCACGCGAAAGCCGATGGAGCCCAGCACCGTGCCCTCGCGCACGGCGACGAAGATGGCTTTGGGGTGACGCACGGCTCGCTGGGTCGTGATCCCATGTTCATAGTAAACATCCTCGACCAGAGCGCACGCTTGGTCGTATTCCTCGCATGAAATGGGCGGTCGGATTTCGATCAGGCTCATAACATCATTGCTTGATGGCACAGGCGAACCAGTTCTGGTCCGCGTAGGCCCGGTCAATGGTCGCGGGAACGAAGAGCTTTTGAACGGTGCGCAGGTCCAGAAAATGATATTGCCCCCGGCGACCGCGCCGGAAGATCACGGCGTTGATCAAGACGAGCGCCCACAAACGTCCTGCCAGCGGCAGCGTGCGCCACCACCCGGCTACGGAGGCGTGCTCACGGAGGAAGGCGCTCAGACGCGGTCGGGCCAGGGGACTGGACACCATCAACGTTCCGCCTCGGGTTAACACGCGCCGAAGTTCCGTCAGCGTGCGTTCCGGATGCGTCACCGCGTAAAGGACGTTGATGCATGTGACGACATCGAAGGAGCCGTCGGGGAACGGCAGCCTCCCGTTCAGGTCGCCTTTGAGCAAAACTGCATCAGGGATTTTGGTCTTGGCTCGTCGCAACATGATCTCTGAAAAATCGACTCCGTGCAGACGCAGCGCCGAATCGGCACGCCGCATCGCCTGGAGGAGATTGCCGGTGCCACAACCGGCATCCAAAAGCGTGCGAGCGCCGGGTGGGACAGCCGTCTGGACCCGATTGAGCAGGCGCTGGTAAGGGACGATGGAGAGCAGGCCATCGTAACACTGCGCATAACAGTCCCAGAACCACGAGCTTGTTTTCATTATGTCCATCGCATTGGTTGGTCGCGGCCAGACGCCCTTGCGCGCGGGCTCGAACTTAGGTTCACTCGCGCGCACTCCTTGCTACCGGAAATCGGTCTCAAGATTGCAAAGATATCTCAGATCTGGTCGGCGGATGCGGTCAGTCGTCATCTCCCTTTGCTAACGGAACTGGGCGCCACGATTACCTGAAAAAAAACGCCGTCCGAAAGGTTGGAGGACGAGTTATTGCCCCTCTTTCAATGTCTGCTTTGCTTCAGCGCGGATGGTTTCCAAGTCGTCATGTTCTTGCGGTGAAAGCGAGGGCGTATGCTGCTCCAGCCAGTTGGTTGCTTTGCGGTAGTAATCGTTGGCCTGGGCGCGTTCTCCCAAACGCTGGTAACACATGGCCAGGAAGAAGAATTCAAAGCCATCGCCGCCGCTCTGGTGCGTCTGGATGCAGTTCAGCAGCGTCTGCTTAGCTTGATCCAACTGCCCGACCCGATAGTAGACGATGCCCAGCGTACTCTGGTGACCGTGGTGGCCGGGCTCGTATTTGGCCGCGGCTTGCACGAGCGGCAGCGCTTTCGCCGGCGAGCGGAACCGCAACGGTCCCATCGCGTAAATCCAGGCGATGTCACTCAGGCCAGAGACGGGCGAGTGTAGGGTTGGGATCAATTCCAGTGCCTGCCCGTATTGAGCCGCAGCCTGATCGTAATCCTCGAGGCGTTGATAGTGCTGCCCCAGTTTGTAATGCAGGTCGGCGACAATGTTCGTGACGTTGCGCGCGACCGGCGCTCGCTGGAGGGCAGTTTTGTAATCGTCGATCGCCGGCTGGAGTTGATTGTTCATCGTGAACGCCACGCCGCGCTTGTAGTAGAGTTCGAAATCTTCCGGGTCATCGGCAATGGCTTTGGAAAATTCATCGATGGCCTCCTTCCACTGGCGCTTGTCGACCAGGTCAGCCGCGTGTTCTTTGTGTTCGCGGGCGCGCGTTAACGCGCGTTCGGCGGCCTCTCTGCGTTCCCAGGCGGCCAGTTGCTGCGGGCGGGCAGCGAAGTCGGCCGGATACTTATCTCGCAGAGTTTCCCATGCCCTTTGCGCGGCCTGCGGCGTTGGGCTCACCAAGGCGCCGCTCTCATCGAACTGCTGAACGGCTAACAACTGCGCCAGGAGCCATCCATCTTGTGGCGAATGGTTCTCTTTAGGCAGGTCCCACAGATGCACGTTTCCATCGCTAGTGGTCGTGAGCAGCCGGCCCGCGCCCGGACAGAAGAAGGCCCGCACGACGTCCAACCCGTGCTTGAGCGGCGGTGTGACGGGTTCGCCGGTGACGGCGTCCCAAACCCGTACGGTCTGGTCATGGCTGGCGGTGGCGATCAGACGGCCATCGGGAGAAAACGAGGCGTGAGAGATAGTCCATCGGTGAACCAGGGGTGGACAAGTGGGCTTCAGTGTAAGCGCATCCCAAACTCGCGCCACGGCCCGGCTAACCGTGAGGATGCGAGTGCCATCCTCACTAAACGCGGCGTAGCGCACACCCAGATCATCCGCCAAGGCCGCCGTGACGTCCTTGCCCGTAGCGATTTCGAAGATCGAGACCTTGAGGATGCCAGCGCCCCCGAGAGAGCAGCTCGAGACAAAGTAGCGGCGATCGGGGCTGAATATGGTGGTTGAAACTTCATTAGTGGATCGGAGCATCGAACGGATCGGCCGGCCCGTCTCGGCCTCCCACAGGCCGATTTGCGCCAGCTTCGCGGTGAGGCCCTTCCGTGGGTCCGCGGTAAGGTGTTCGATCGCCGTGGTGGGCAAGGTGCCCACGGCCAGCATCATAGGGACGGTGACGGTCGCGGTGACAACCCGCGCGCCGTCTGGCGTGAAGGACGCTTTGTGCAGCGGGCCCGAATGTTTCATTCGGCTCAGCAGTTTGCCTGAAGCCACTTCCCAGACCCGGGCGAAACCGTCCGCGCCAGCGGTGACAAGGCGTTGGCCGTCGGGACTGTACTCGACATAGTTCACTGGGCCTGGGTGTTGGAGCGGTGGGCTGGCCAGCTGGCCTGTCGCCAAATCCCAAACGCGCGCCGTGCCATCGCTGCCGGCCACGGCCACGCGTTGGCTGTCCGCGCTGAACTGTGCGTGCCGCACCGAACCGAAGTTCGTTAACCTTGAGGATGTCGAGGTGCTCAGCGCCAAGTCGCATAGGCAGGCGGTCCCGTCGAGGCTCACCGTGATGGCGCGCCGGCCGTCCGGTGCGAACGCGACGCTATGAACCACGTTCCCGTGCTCCGGGGCAGGGACGAGATGTTCGCCTCCGCTTAAATCCCAAACTCGCACGGCCTCATCCTCGCCGGCAGTCACTACCTGGCGGCCGTCGGGACTGAAGGCGGCACGCAGGATGGCGCGGCCGTGTTTGAGCGGGGGAGCGACTGGCTCACCACTGAAGGCGTCCCAAAGGCGCGCCGTGCCGTCCAACCCGGCCGTCAAGAGGCGCCGCCCGTCCGGACTAAACGAAACATCCACGACGGCCAGCCGCTGTCCGACGACGCTTAGCAATTGCGTGCCGTTGGCTGCGTCCCAGACGCGGATGGTGCCGTTGCCGTACGCGGTGACGACGCGCCGTCCATCCGGGCTGAAAGCAACGCGGGTCACCTGGTAATTTCCCATGGCACCACACACGATCAGAGCCCCGTTGGTCGGGCTCCAAAGCAATGTCCTTCCGCCCACATCGCCGGTGGCGACACGGTTTCCGTTGGGACTGAAGGCCACATCGGTAAACTCTCCGTGACTGCGCGGCATGAGCGCGGGAGCGGCCGGCTCGCCCGTGGCGGCATTCCAAACCATGGCCGTCTCATCGCGGCTGACGGTGGCGACCAGTGTCCCATCCGGGCTGAAGACGGCCCGGAGGACTTCGCTGCGATGTTGGAGCGGAGGGGCCACTGGGTTGCCGGTGGCTGCATCCCAGAGCCGTGCGGTGCCGTCTTCGCTGGCGGACACGACCCAGCGACCATCGGGGCTGAATTCGGTGTGGTTGACGCGTGCCCGGTGGGCCAGGCGCGGCGTGCGAGGTTCGCCAGTGATCGCGTTCCAGACCCGCGCGCTGCCGTGGCTGGCGGTGAGGACCCACTGTCCGTCGGGGCTGAATTTAGCCTGCACAATGGGGCTGGTGTGACGAATGGCATCGGTGATGAGTGCGCCAGTGGTCGCGTCCCAGACTCGGGCGATCCCGTCTTCGCCGGCGGACACGACCCGGAGACCGTCGGGACTGAACTCCGCGTCGTTGACCTTGTCTTTGTGCCACCAGAAATGCACCAGCTGGGGGCACTGCCGGAGAGTGCTGGCGAGGCGCAGGCGATGGATGTCGGCCCGGAGCGGGTCGTGCTCCTCCAACTGCATGGCTTTGACAAGCCACGGCAGACTCCCGAACAGATCACCCTCTTCGACGAGCCGGTTGCCGTTGGCCACATATTGGCGCACCAGGCTGGCTTCGGCGCTGCGCCGTTGCTGTTCTTCCTTCTTCGCGTTTTGTTCCGCGCGCTGGCGCTCGTGATTGATCCGGTAAGCCGCGATGGGCGAAGCAACGGCGAGGGTGACCAACAATAAGACAATCCCCGCGGTCAGGCTCGAGACCGTTGGATTGCGGCGACACCACCGCCATGTTTTCTCGAGGTGCCCCACGGGCCGGGCGCGAATCGGTTCACCTTGCAGGAAGCGCCCCAGTTCGTCGGCCAGATCCTGGGCGGTGGCGTAGCGAGGGCGCGGCTCTTTTTCCAAGCACTTCATGCAGATGGTGTCCAGGTCGCGCGCCACGGCGGGGTTGAGCAGGCGTGGCGAACTCGCGTTGGTGTGCTGAACTTGCTGCAATGTTTCGGCCAGCGTATCCGCCAGGAATGGCGGACGTCCGGTCACCAGATGATAAAGGATGGCGCCCAGCGAATAGATGTCGGTGGCGGAGCCGATCCGGCTGCGCTGACCTGAAGCCTGTTCCGGGGACATGAAGCTGGGCGAGCCAAGCACCTGGCCAGTCAGCGTCAGATCCAGTCGAGGATCGATCCTGGAGGCTGCCGCACGAACGGCCGGCACGGGCGTCGCTCCGGCCGCTTGGCTTTCGACCTCGGGCTCCACAAACCGCTTGGCCAGGCCAAAGTCAGTAATGCGCGGCTGATCGTTGGCATCGATCAGCACGTTGGAAGGCTTGAGATCGCGATGCAATGTCCCGCGCTGATGAGCGTAATGGATCGCTTCGGCGATGGTCTTCAGGTAGCGGGCGGCCTGGTGCGCCCCCAGTGGACGTTCCCGCACTAATTCACCCAAGTCTTGGCCCTCGACGTAATCCATCGAGAAGTACGGCTGACCGTCGTGCTCGCCGACTTCGTGGATGGCCACGATGTTGGGATGATGAAGGTTGGCAGCCGATTCGGCCTCGGCGCGAAATCGTTGCACCGCGGCCGTGGAGGCGAACTGGCCCGACAGCATCATCTTCACCGCCACGATGCGGTTGAGGCTAAATTGCCGGGCCCGATACACCACTCCCATGCCGCCCCGGGCGATTTCCTCCAACAATTCGTAGTCGCCGACGTAGTGGATGCGGTGGCTTTCGATTGGTGATTTTGGGTCTGCAACCTGGTTTGAGGATAGCGGTCCCTCGCCCTCCGCCCTCTGCCCTGCAGGCTGGTCGGATGAAGCATGCTCCGCGTCGATTTTGCGACTTGAGTCCTCCAAAGCGACGCGCACGAGGCACTTGGGGCAAAGCCCTTCCCAGCCTTCCTGGGGAAGAGATGCACCACATTTCGGGCAGACGCGTGTCAGAGGCATGCGGACCTGTCCAAGAGTTGCGACCATTCTACCGGCCAAATCGCTTGAAACTACACAGAAAAGGGGCGGTTTTTGGAGTGCGCCAGTCCTTCCGCCTTCGCGGCCCGAAGGCGGCTGCCGCTTTTGGCATCGGCGGCGCAAAACAGCCGAGGAACCACCCTGCGGGGCACGACGAATTGGGCCACGGCCCTGGCCAGATCACGAAATGGGTCGTTCATGGCTTTCCGTTCGTTTTGGTTTCTATTGCTTTTTGCTCGGTGTTTGATCGCTCTGAATCTCTGTGCGCGCGCCAGAGGCGTACGCGCTATTGTCGTTCTGATCGCCGTTCACCCCGGTAGCGTTGCTGGACTCGTCGGGCGCTCCGATCACCATGGTGTCGCCTGATACGGCCACGGTGAGGCCGAAGAAGTCACCGGAGAATATCCCTGGCAACGGACCCCCAGTATTGGACGCCTTGACGTAGGCTTGCTGGGCGGCGGTGGCGCGAGCGGACGGCAAGCAGCAGACTGTTGCAGCCAGGATGAGACGGGCCAGGCCACGGGCAAATTGCTTCAGGGCGCCGCGCCGCGTGAGGGATTGGGCCGAGCGGTGGGCGTTCATAACTTTCAATTGGCTTTCAGCCGGAAGAATTGCTGCGGGTCAACGATGAGATTCGTGTAGGGACTTGTTGCCCCGGCCACGTTGGTGAAGCTGCCGATTAGAGCTGGAGCGGACTGCAAGTTGAATCCTGCATTTGTCCAACTCAGCACCAGTTGGTTGTTGAGCCTTTGAAAGTCCAGGTGGACCAGCGGCACGCTCGAAGAATATTTGATCGTCTCGCTTCCCGTCACAAACACGTTGCCACTGCGGTCCACTGCAATGGCGGAGGCGTAACCATTGTAGCGGTTAGTCCACAGCGGCACGCCCGCGCTCGAATACGCTACCGTGGCGACCTCGTCATGGGAAGAGGTGCCGCTGCCGCTCGAGTCTCCCGTCACAAATACGTTGCCACTGCTATCCACCGCGATGGCAGAGGCGTAATCGTCGCCGTTTCGTGGACCATTGTAGTAATTAGTCCACCGCGGCACGCCTGCGCCCGAATACTTGATGGTCGCGTAGTTACCGGTTAAGCGGCCGCTACTTTCCGATTGCCCGGTCACGACCACGTTACCGCTGCGGTCCACTGCCACAGCGCTGGCAAAGTCATTGCCATTGCCCGGCCCGTTCCAGCGGTTAGTCCATAACGGCGCACCCGCGCTCGCATAGGCCACCGTCGCCCAGTCGGAGTTGCTGCCATTCCAAGAGTTGCCTGCGACGAACACGTTACCGCCAGTGTCCACCACCACGCCGACCGGGCGGTCATTGCCGGTGTTTCCCGCGCCAAAGAAGTTGTAGTGGTTGGTCCACAGCGGCGCCCCCGCCTTCGAATATTTGATCGTCGCATATTCGAAATCATAATTGCCGGTGTCGGAGGAGTATCCCGTCACAATGACGTTGCCGCTGCCGTCTACGACCAGGGCGGTCGCGTAATCAGGGTCGTCCCCCGGCGCGACAGAGCCGGTGTAGCGGTTGGTCCACAATGGCATCCCCGCGCCCGAATACTTGAGCGTCGCGTAGTCATAGCCGCTTTCGTTGGCAAACGAGTAACCCGTCACGAACACGTTGCCGCTCCCGTCCATCGCCACTGCGACGGCTACGTCGTCTACCTGGTCATGGAATCCGGCCTCATTGTAGCGATTGGTCCAGAGCGGCAGGCCTGTGCTCGAGTAGGCCACGGTTGCATAATCCTTTTCGTAAGGGGTGGCTGAGCATCCGCCGGTCACAAACACGTTTCCGATCGCGTCCACCGCGACGCCGAAAGGTTCATCATTCCAACCTGCCGGTCCGTGATAGCGATTGGTCCACAGCGGCACGCCCGCGCCTGAGAACTTGATCGTCTCGTAATAGTAGTGGTAAGGCGGCATGTTGGTGTTCGCGGAACGATCCGTTACCACCACATTACCGCTGCTATCCACTGCCAGCGCCGCGCCACCCCAGTTAGTCCACAGCGGCACGCCGCCTTGGGCATGAGCTTGCGGCGCAAGCGTGATCAGCGCGCACGCCAGCCGCAGTAAGGCCAGCCCGATACCAGCGAAGCCGACATGGATCGTTCGGGAGCCAAACCAATTGCGAGGAAACGTTTGCATAACGTGCACTCGTGTCCAAGAGATGCAGAGGCAAATTCCTCCAAGGGTTGGAAAGAATTTGAACCAACTCTGATGGGGGCGCTTACTCACGGGCACGATAGAATATGGTTTGGTTCGTGTTGCTGGGAGTGAACACTTGGAAAAGATTGGTCAGTGTTCCCTGCCAATCGGCTCGCCACGAGCGCGGCTCAGCCCAATTGGTGGTGGATTCCAAGCGATAGCTGGTTTGAGGAGTGCCATAAAGGGTCAACGTGGGCTGACGGTTTGTTCGAAACAAA
>DATLUX010000191.1:0-27812 GCA_035577805.1 Verrucomicrobiia bacterium | reverse complement strand
AGCAGCGCCTTGAACTGCCCTTCACTTTGGCCAACCAGGCTGCCCTTAACCGTGCTCATTGAGCCGCGCAAGAGTGGTATGCGCGCCTCGCCCGCCGTGGTTTTACACGAGGCCGACTTGCCGGCCCCGGGCACGCCAATCAGGAGCATCCCGTCGACGCGCCGCTCCTGCGTCCAGTTGAGGAACTGCTCAATGAGGCCCTGGCTCACGCCGGAAGTGTCGCCGGTCCCGCCGACCATCTTCTCGATTTCATCAAGCCAGAACTCGCACCGCGGGCGCTTGCGGCCGTTGAGATACATCCGCATGAACTCCTTAAAACCTTCGCACCCGGCCAGGTCGTTGAAGTTTTCCTTGGGCAGCGAAACCTCCAAGCCGGCCGCCTTACGCAGGTCACGGACTTTCAGATCCCAGAGCTTGTCCAGGTTCACGCCCTTCTTGTTAAGCGAGAGCGCGAACGCTTGCTCGACGGCGAACTCGCTGCCGTATCCGAGCAAGGTGTCGATGGCCTTTGTTTTCTCGCCGTTAAGAGCCACCTTGGCATCCTCCGCCGTCTTGCTAATCACCCGGTCGATGTCCGTCTCGGTGGGCGCGGGCTCCTCGATGGTGATAACATCGTTGCGTAATTCCTGGGGCAGCGTGATGTCCGGCCCGAGCAACACCAGGCTACAGCGCCGGGCCTTGAACGAGTCACGCAGATTCCAGATCGCTTGGATGACGCTTGGGTTATCGAGCCAGAGCTGCGCGTTGTGGAAGAAGATGATGCTCTCTTCTTCGGCCCGCATGAAGGCCATGAGTGCCTCGGTGGGGTTGGTGAGCAGGGCCGGCTCTGTGCCAAGCTGGGCCGCGCATTGCTCGCCCGGCTTGTTGCGCCCGCGCACTCCCCGGGCACAGTCCCATTCCAGGATCGGCGCCGGTCCAGGTTCAGGTTGTTGCTCGGTGGGCTCCCTCATGCCGGCCAACTTCTCGGCCCCGTCAACTGTCTGCTCGGGGTCCGCGGTGTGATAGGCCACCAGGGGCACCGCCCGGCGGCGCATTGGTAGCAGTGGATGTGTTGTGTTCTTCGTAGGGGCCTCTCTCTCCATGTAATGCTGATTGTAATGTCTGTCATGCAACCCGTCAATACAATCAAGCCGGTTTCTCTGTTCTCCGAACGGTTGTTCCGCTGAAGCGGGTGGGAAAAGGCTGCCCCTTATGCAGAACCGCGGCATCATTTGCCGTTGTCCAGATGCTCCCGTCCCGGCGGTAACCCAGGAACCAGCCGCCGTGTTCGTGGACCAAAACAAACCGGCAGCCCGGGTTGGCGCGGAAGTATTCGTCCGCGACTTGGCGCATGAGCAAGTTGCCGTACTCGCCGGACGCCAGCTTAATCGTGTCGTAGGTGTGGACGGGCGGCGATGCACAGCGCCGGCAGAATTCCCGCCATTGCTCCTCGGTGGCCTCGCCTCCGTCACAGGCAACAAGAGCCTGGGCGCCGCTGGGCAGGTGCTCCAGGCGGAACGGCCGGCCGTAGATTTGCAGAGTCGTTTCTGCGTTGGGCATTGCGTTCATAGGTTTTATCCGAGGCTTTTGAGTTCGCCGTCCTTGTCCGAGAACCAGCCAGGCATGCACTTGAGCCCCTGGCCGTAAAGCCCAACGCCAAACAGCAGGTAGGGCTTGGGCCGGTTGCGCGTCAGCGCGTAGTATTTGCCGCGGCTGGACCGCAGGATGTAAGGCGAGTCCGCCCTGTCCTCGTCGTCTGGCGGATTAAGGACCGCGTATTCCGTCCCGCGGTGGACGATCGTTTTGCCGGTGTCCTTGAACCGCGCAATTTCAGCTTCGTTATTCTCGCTCATTTGGTTTGGGCAGGTTTGCGATGTGGGTCGCGTGATACGACTCGATGAGATAGAGCACCATTTCGGTCATGGTGCAGTTGGCCGCCCGGGCGCTGGTTTCCAGCATGCGCTTGCGCTTCTCATCGATGCGGAACGACCACATTGCAGTTGGCACGTGATCGCAGCTAACCGGGCGCGGTGCGGGAATGGCTCGTGCGCTCATTCTGTTTTTGGGTTTCATCCGATCCTTCCAGTCATGACATGCACGTTGCGATCTCTCGCAGTGCCTCCGTAAGTCCACCGATACCAGCGATCCTCCCTGGGGTGTCCGATGTTCCATTGTTTGGCCTGTTCGATTTCCTCCTGTGTCTCCAGGCCATAAACTTCCGACGTGAGCCGGCCGAACTTGTCGTAGGCCTGCCAGACTTCGAGGCAGCCTGTCTCCAGCATGCCGAAGATTGCGCAGGTCAGCGCCAGGTCGCCCGTCAGCATTACGGAGCCGGCGGCGAATCTGCGGCCGTTCCAGGGAGATGGCAGGGAAATATCCGGAATGCCGAGCACCTTGCAGAGGACCTTTCGGCCCAGCTCGTTCACATCATAGAGCAGGCGCATGCTTAGGCCGCAGGCCTCGCCCGTCAGGCATTGGAACCCGAATTTCTCCAGGTCGTTGGGGCAATGATAGGATTTCATACGGTTGCGTAGCGTTTGGTTGCGGGTTGGGTGACGAATCGGCCGCCTTGCTTGGTGATCACAGAATAGATCACGGAGGGGTTGAAGACTGCAGCGCAGTTGTCTGCCACAACCCGAAAGGTTGTGCGGAAGCGTCCGCGCTGTTGTTCCAGCCTGGCCGGCCGGCCGTTGAGTGAGCAAGCTTCAAGCGACCCCGCAAGGATCGTGACCTGCTCGACTTGTTGTTGGCTCATGGTGTCTTTCCTTTCATGCCCCGGAATAAACTC
Organism: Verrucomicrobiia bacterium; assembly: GCA_035577805.1. Classification (GTDB taxonomy): domain Bacteria; phylum Verrucomicrobiota; class Verrucomicrobiia; order Limisphaerales; family JADJPG01; genus DATLUX01. The sequence goes on along the minus strand of DATLUX010000191.1, from coordinate 25,045 downwards.
CGCCGCACCTGGGGCCCGGATCGGGCGGAGGGTTTGCATGGTGGAAAAGAAAAAGCCCCGCGCCTTTGCAGGACACGGGGCCGATGTTGTTGGGTTGGGTCTTGGGGCCTAGCGCTTCATTTGTTTCATAGCCATACCTCCGCCACCCATTGATCGTGCCAGATGCCACGCGCAACATGGCCCAGATACTGCGGGGCGCCAAGGGCACGCGCTGATTCCTGCAGTCGCCCTATAGGTTGGCGCAATGGCTTCATGACTTACAGTTCAGGCGCAGAAATCGTCTTGAATGAGCGCGCGGTGCCTGCTCTCATGGCAAGACCATGAGGAAACGGACGAGGAAGTCACTTTATTCGCTGACACTGGTTGCTGCCCTGGTTTGCAGCCTGCGCGCGTCAGATGTCACTTCATATGATCTAAACCGAGATTTCTCCATCGTCAGCAATCCGAACGGCGTTTGGAGCTATGGCTGGAAGTCAACGCTTGACGGATCATTCACACCGCTTCCCTTGTCGAGATCATATGTAGATAGAGGCGTGCCACTTGAAGAATGGCTCCTGGCGGAGGGCCAGGTGCCGCTGGTGCAGCACAACGCGTCCACGAATCTCACCTATGACAACGGCGAGCTGACCTATCCGCCCGGTGCCGTCTCACTGCTCGCGGGATTCGACACCGCCCCCCAAAACTATTGTGTGGTTCGGTTTACGGTTCCCACTAGCAGCAGCGGCCCTTTCCGATTCGAGAACGTCATAGAGAGTCGCCATTACGGGGCTGCTGCCCGAGATACGCAATATCATGTCGTGGTGAACGGAGTAGAAATTCTTGGAACGAACCTGCCCGCCAATTCCAAGGCCGGATACACAAACACGCTCAGCTTGGTGGCGGGCGATACCGTTGATTTGGCGGCAGGCAAAGGGCCCTCGGGCGTGTGGAACAGTGGGTTGAAAATTCAAGCCAGGCTAACATCACTGGTTTGCACTCCGCACAAGGCCAAGGCCACTGCACAGGTCGTGAATGGTTTTGTGGTCGGAGCAACCATCACTGATACAGGATGCGGCTACGCGAACGCGCCAATTGTTTTGATTCAAGGTGGCGGCGGAACAGGCGCTGCCGCTCAGGCTGTGGTTTCAGATGGAAGAATCACTGCGATTCAGATCACCGATGCCGGTTGCTGCTACACCAACACGCCGCGCATCGTCATCAGTGCGCCACCGATGGCTCCGTCGGTCGAAATCCAGGTGAGCAAGATCAAGGTCGTCCAGAACGTGGTGCTCGGGTGGAAATACGTTTTGGAATCTTCGGCCAACAACGTTGATTGGACAGAGACGGGCCCGGCGTTCACGGCTGAGACTGATCCCATCGAAACAGAGTTCCCCGTGGAAGCGGTTGGCCGGTTCTTCAGGCTGAGGGTTGTTCCATAGCGCCACTCGCGGCGACGGCCAACGTTCGACCTTGATCCATGCTGTAGCCGACAATGAGTGCGCGGGCCTGCTCTTTCATATTTCTCCTTTCATTGGCCCAGGTATAGGGCCATGTCCATGTACTCTTGTGGCCACACCGAGCCAGAGACGCGGGGAGCGTGGCAGGTGGGGCCGCGGCCCAGGCGATTCCTTGGCGGTAGCGTGGCGGAGCGCGAACGCCCTGGCCTGCGCTTGATAGCTAGCTAAGCTAGTTGAGAGCTAGAAGGGCCCGAATGAGGTTATCGTCGCGAAAGAAAAACTTGCCGCCGTTGGCGATCGCCCGGAGCGTGCCGGTTTCCTCGATCACGAATTCCGCCGTTGCGCGGTCAATTGGGTCCTGAGAGCAGAGCACGAGGCGGAATGCTGGCCGGGGCTGAATGATGTGGATTTGCATAGTTTCTCCGTTTTGATGGCGGGACACTGTGAAAGCTGGTCTGGAAAAAGAGGGGCCGCCCCGGCAATGCCATGTGGTCGCGCATCGCACAGGCGGGCCCCGTGAAATTTGAGCCGGCCGCCATCTCAGGCGCCGGCCGCCAATCTAGCCGCGGTCCAGATCTGGTCTGGATCGGTGCGTGGTCTCACCCAGGATCCTGGCGACGCAGGTTATGCGACTGGGCAGATTTGCGATTGGCTCGCAGGGTAGGTAGGGTGGGACTAACTCGGCTGGCTTTTATTATCGGTGCGATCCTGGCACGTGCCGCCACAGCACGCACTACAGGCGAAACAAGATCCCCGCACTAGCTCGCACATTGGCCCAACTGGCGGCAACAAAGGCAGAGCATTCCTGCGGCAAAGGTTTCCCAAACCCGCTCCCTTCCGGTTTCGCATTCTCGCCCCAGGATGAAAAGACACCCCAGGCAGATCATGCGATCCGTTTTACTTCGGCACTGTCCCCAGCCGGTCCAAGGACAATCCGGCCCGAACCCATTTCGTCGGTTTTCCCAGGCAGCGCAGTGCAGCAATAAAGCGCACGCCACCACGGATCACCCGAGGACACCTCCGGCATCCAGGGTTTCGGTCTGTCGCGCTCCACCGTTTCCAGCGTGGCGACACAAGGTCAAAAGCTGTGGAACACCCCAGGCGCCGGCAATGGCGCTCAAAGCCTTTCCAAGGATTCTCGCGGGTCTGCGTTACTGGCCGTCCTCTCCCGAGGACACATCCTGCCCGAACGTGCGCGCTACCATAACAGCGCGGATCGCTGTGCTCGTCATGCTGGCAAACCTGCCAGGCAACGAACCAGTGGCCTTTCATGCGCGTCGTGACGGGGCTTTCACCTCGCCCGCGATTTTCCGTCAACCTTTCCCTAACGGCAGCCCGGTTAAAACCGAACCGCCTGACAGCCGGGTTTCGACTTGTCAGCTAGACACCTCACGCGTAGGCGCCTAGCTGGCGAGTCCAAACGATTAAAGAAAACGGGGCGGAATTCCGTTCCCGCCCGTTATCCTCCCTTCCCGCGATTGCTACACTGTCAACGGCGCCGCCGCCGCGATTGGCGCCGCGATGACCGTGTGATGGAACGTGGATCCATCGTCCGCAGGCTTGCCGTTGCCCGTGATCTTCACTCCGCCATTGCGGACCGTGATCCCGTATGCACCGCGCTTGGCAGGCTTGCGCGTTGGCTTGCGCGTGCTCGCCTTGATCTTGAGCGCCGCTTTCGTGCTCGCCTTGTCCGCCGCTGCCCCGTTGCGCTTGTCAAACTTGGCAACGGCTTCCGACTCCGCCGCGCTCATGTTCCCGATTATGGTCTTAGCGCGACACAACCCGAAACCCGCCTTGTCATCGTCGCCAACGTTAAGCGCCGCGAGATCCGCAGGCTTGAGCGTAGAGAACGACAGAACCAAGCCGTTGCGGATCTTCCGACTAACGGCCTTGCGGCCATCGCGGGCAATCGCGCCAACGTAGGCCCGCAGGTTATGCAACCAAGCAACGGCTTTCACAGCTTCGCCGCAATCGCTCTTACTTGTCCGGATGACGCGCACCTTGTCCGCCTTGTCCTTGGCTGTCCGGATGTTATCCGACAGCAAACGACTTTCCGATCCTTCGACAGTCAACCGGGAAGCGTAGGCTGTGAGTGCGCTTTGCAAGGCACTCTCAAGCGCCACTTGTTTCGGCGTGTCATACTTCACGCCGCCCGTTGCCGGGTGGCCAGATTCGACAGCCGAACGCAACCGATCAACTGTCAGCGTAGCAGAACCGATCTTGCTACTGGCGGACAGCATAGCGTGTGCAATGAGGTTTAATTGCTTGGAATTGATCTTCACAACTGCCTTTCAAGCAATCCGTCCTTTGGAACATCGGCGCCTGATCCAGACACAGCCAATCGGCCGGATCCAGAGACAAGACTTAGCGAAGCCCCTGCCCCGCAGGGCAGAGGCTTCGCCGTGGCGCATTGCCACCGATGCAAACCGTGATTTGAAAGAACAGACTGCAAGGCCATTACAGCAAAAGCGCCGTCATTGTGTCCATACAACTGTAATTCAATTCAACGGATAGAAGGAAAACCTGTCGAGCGGACGCCTGAACGGATGGAAGCTTGAGAACACGATCAAACGGTCCGCGCTTTCTTTCGGGAAGTGTGTCCTTTGAACCGTCCAAAGTATTAGGGGGAAAAGCGGCGCGACTGGCAAGCTAAATCTATTGCCAAGGACAGGGCAAGCTGCGCGCAAGTCCCGTCGTTGTAAGCCGCTAAAGGGAATGCTCCGATCCCTTTGTTCGCCCCGCTTTTGCTGGTCTATCCGCCCCGATTCTGGGCCCGTTGCAAGCTGGTTTGCCAAGGGGGGGCGGAGTATTCAGAACGGCGCGCCGCTGACCCCCAACCCGGGTGTGGTGCAATCACTTCGCGCTTTATTGTGTGAGGTCGTCAGACAGTAATGCGTGGTGTAATTCGGACTCTTGCCAAAGTGGCGGCAAGTGCCGATGGCCGTAGGGCGGGCGGGGGGAGCGAAGGAAGGGGCGGGGGGCAGTGCTGTTGAGTTGCCGGGGGTGGGCAATTCGGAACGCGTGAGCGTGTGCCGGGAAGGGTGGTATTCCGTCCGTCCACCGCGCCTAGGGTGGCGGACGGATGGACTGGGAGTTCGCTATTCGCGAATGGCGAATGAGGCCGTTGCGTGTGGCAAGGCGTGCGGCCGGAAAAAATCGATCACCACCGTTCGCAGAAGTGCTTGATCATAGCCGACACTACAAAACATACCTCATGCCAATCTCAGATTTTTCTCAAAATCAATTCAGATGACGAGCTTGGCATGCTATTCTGGCCGGCAACATGCTTAAACGCCTTTTTCCCTTCCGGCTCTTCCGAGCCAAGCCACCGCCCCAGGTCCACCTCCGCGTCGAGATGGAGCCGATGCGATGAGCCAGCCATTCAGGTCGGTCGAGAGACAGTGGGAAGAGTTCCGTGACATCCTGGGCGAGCTGTCCGCACCGCAGGCCGCCGAACTGCGCCAGGCATTCTTTGCCGGGTTCTCGGCCGCCTTCGCGACTGTCACTCAGTTCTGTGATGTCCCCTCAGACGATGGCGCGGCGAAGAGTATGGATCGGTTCTTTGAGGAGCTGCAGCAGTTCGCCCAGAGCATGCTGATGAAACTCAAACACAGAAGCCATCAACGAGATCCGGATCGTGCGGACCGTTGAGGTGATCTTCTGAAGCGGCCGCGGCCTAAGGCAGGGGCGTTTTTGGAGCCGAAAGCGTTGGTCAATCGGCTGAGGATTAGGACGCTGCCATTTTGCCTCTGCCGGAATCGCACTGACACCTCCAGCACTGCCGCAAGCCCCGGGCGGACCCTGAACACGGGGGGGCGCTCCTGCGCTTCGCGGGCCTCGGCTGCTTTCCCTTGCGCGAAAACGGCGTGGACATCCTCCACAGGCCATTTCAATATACGAACCAGCAGTCGCATAATCAAAGCTGGGCCGCTCGGTCATGCTTATGAGCGCATACTTAAAAAAGCTATACGATGAACTGACGGCGGGTTGGGAGCGCTCAGTAAGTGACCAAGTGTTGGGAGTGTTACGGATCGCTGAGGTCGGGGATTGGTGGGAGGGGACCGTTACGTTGCGTGGCAGGCCGGTGTCCTTCTGCATTGGCGGCGAAGGCCAGCCCGATGCCAGGCTTGTTGCTCACGCTCACGACATTGTTCGCGCTTTCGCGGATTTCGAGCACCAAGTCGCAGAGGTTCTCGCCGCCGAGGCCCGTGACATGGAGCATCTAAGACCGTTTGCGGACGAGATTCGCCAGCTTGTGATTGATGACGTGTGCTTGTTTTGGCTGGAGAAGCCGGACGACGGCACGATTGGCTTCAGGGGCCCGGATGAGGTGAGAATGTGGCGGTGCGACTACATCGGCCGAAAGCCGGAGGACTCGGATTTGATGAGTGAGCGGCCCAAAAGCGGTCGAGCGAACCGCCGCCACGCTCCTCCGATCAACGCCGGGCGGGCGATTCACGAGCGCCCCGTGCGTTCCACAGTTCCTGTCGGCGGCGGTCGCTCACCTCTTGCGTTAGTTGCCGCACTACCCGCATGTTCCATTTGATACCAACGAAGACGCAGTGGCGCGAATGGTCATTGCCGAGCAAGCTCACATGCATTGGCGCGTATCTCGGCGTGCTTTCGATTGTCTTGACTGTTGTTTTCTTCGCATGGCCATCGCCTGAGCCGCTAAAGGTGCTGCCCAGCGTCGATGTCGGAAAGGATTCTGTAGCCATCGGACGCGTTTCTGGCTCTGTCGGTGACAGGTCAGTTGTCGTTGGAGCGACCGACAGCAATGGGAACACGATCATCACACTGCCGATGGCTGTCGGCTACAATGCGCAGGCTGGACCAGGATCGATTGCAATCGGAGCGAACGCTCGCGCGGGTGTTCCATCCGGCGCGCAGGAGCAGTTGAATGAACGCCTTCGTCAGGCCGATGAGCAGTACACCAGTTACCAGGAGATGTTCAGAAACCGCGTTGACGACTACGCAGCAGGTAACTTGGAGAAGATATTCGATGAGTGCATCTCTATGGTCACTGCGGCCGATCCCACGGTAGGTGAGCTTCTGAAGTTGGTGGAGATTTTCGATGTCCCGAGCAGCCAAGTGGCTCGTGAGCTCACGAACCACCAAGAACTCATCCGTTCCACCATATTTAAACGTTTTAATGCAAATTTGATGGATGACCTTCGTGCACATTCGAGCGGGCCTGGCTACAGCAATTGGATGACGGCGGCATTGCGGGAGTGGACGCATATAAAAAATCAGGACTCGATACTCGTCGAATTGTGCATTTCTAACCTTGTCGCAAACCCAGATGATCTTGGTTCTTGGGTGAAAGCCTACGTGAGGCGCCAGAAGGAGCCTACGCACTGGAGTTCCGATAACACTGATGCAAAAACAAATCAGCGTCTGCGCCTGCTACAAAAACTTGATATGTACGTAGGTCTTGCCTTGAACGAAGGACGAGATGAGGTGCTTGCCATCGTAAGGCGCAATTTCCCTGATGACTCTGCCATTCCCGCGAAACTACTGAAAACCAAATGAGAGATTGGACAAGAAACCGACACCTGACATTAAAGGGTGTATTGCTGCGGAGCGAAGCGGAGCCAGCAAATACGCCATTGGTTGAACGGGCCCGGGTGAGTCTTTGAGGAACCTTGACCTTGGAAGGCGGGTGCAACCTGATCAGAGATCCTTTACTCCAGACCGCCCCTTCACCGTGCAGTAAAAATTCCCGGAGCTGATCGGGGATCCTTTACTCCAGCCCGTCCCTTCACCTCGCAGTAAAAATACGCGTCAAGAGATTCGTAGCCCCGTCGATATAGAATCAACGCGCCGCCCTGCGAGGGAGCCGCCCAGCTCGATTCTGGCAACGGCTCCTGGCTTTCGTTTACGCCTGTGGATGGTTCGGGGTTCTCCTTCCCTGGGACCAGACGGCAGCGCGAGGGCGGCGCGGGTTCTTTATGACCAGCATCAGCACTGTCGGTGGAATCAGCGGAGTGATGGGGCGGCTTTCGCCAACGGCCGGGCCCATGCCGCCCGCCGCAGCCAAGTGGTTCGCTGATATTCGCATCGTATTCACGCACGGGACGCCCACGGAGAAGGCGGGGGTGTTGGCGGCGGTCGAGCGGCTGATTGGCGCCGAGGGCCGGGCCAACCTGGAAACCTGGGTTTCGAAGGGGATGCCATGAGCGAGGATATTGAGTTTGAGATGAAGGTGCCGAAGCTGCCGCTACAAATGCGCTGGGCGCCCCTGTTGATGGCGGCCATCCGGGCACAGCGCCGGGGCCAGAACGAGACGGTTGAGCTGACGATGCGGGAGGCCGACTACCTGGCCTTCATCCTGGAGCACACCCCCGACGAGACTTTCAAGAAGGCGTGCCGTGTCCTGGACTTCGACGGGCAGATGCGCGTTGTGGACAAGCTCTGCGACCCCGGCCCGTGGACGCGGGCATGTGGCGAAACGATTTGTGACCGGTGCAACAGGCCATACTTCGAACACCCCGCGGACACGCGCTGGACCTGGCTGCGCGTCACATGTTGCGGAATGAAGGTGAAACTATGACAGACAAAGCTACGCTCCTGCGAAACCGCCGACTCGGCACGCTTGTTGCCGGCCATCTAATCCAACACCGCGAACACGGCCGATGCATGGTCTACGACCCCCGGCCGGACAGCGCGGACATCACCGTGATGTTTCCTGGCAACGATCATCCGACCGACGTGCCGAAGTCCGAGATCATCATCATCACCGAGATGATCGACAACGAGGCCGGAGCCAGGTTCGAGAAGGAGCGGCGCGAAAGGCTTCTGGCCGATCGTGCAGCCAGCGCCCTGGCGTGCCTTGCCGCCGCCGAGCAGCAACCCGCCAGCCCGACTGAGCCACTGATCAACACTATGGCAACGGCGGCGCTGAAAGACTTCACGCCATCTCCGGTCGCACGTCCGCCCAAGCCGGCTGCTCCCCCAAAGCCTGCGGTAGCGCCAGAGAAGAAGCCGTTCTGGAAGCGATGAACACGCTCGATCGTATCTATCATCGCGCAATCAATGTCCCGGTGGTTGCCTCCGACGTTATCCTTGTCTCCCCCCGACTTCATTGGCGGCCCCCTTCTGCTCCTTTTGCTGTGCTACAAAGATCCGCCTCGGGACTTCCAGCGAGGCTGCCTGGGCGATACCCATCCCGCCAAGCCGGAAGGCGCGCTCGCAAATCTTTTTGAGCTGATACACGTTCTTTCTGGCGAGAAGCTCGCCAACCTTGCCGGTCCCCTGCTTGAGCAGCCGGGAGATCGTGAACACGATCCCACGTGGCGAGCTTGCGCTGGCTATCGCCCGCGGATCTGGCGCCTTACTCGGGGCCGGGGTTGTGTTGGTTGGTGTCGGCGTGGTGTCGTTCATTGTGGGTTGGCGGGCCACGGAAAGCGCCGACCGCCATAACTGTCAGCGCCTCTCGTGGCCCGCCCGTGATTGGACTTAAATCAGTGAGGGTTGCTGTGCGTGTGGTTTCCTCCGTTGCCACCTTGACCGCCGCTGCCGCCGGCTCCGCCGTTACCGTTGCCTCCAGTAGCGGTGGAGCTGGCGCCAGCGCCGGCCGCTGCATCCGAGCTGCTGCCGTTGTTGACGCGAGTGCGATCTGGGCGCCGCACAAACGCCGCGCCGACATTGCCGCCGGCCTCCGCGATCTGTGCGAGCACGCCCGGGCTGGTCGCGTCGTTGAGCGGGAACAGAGTGCCGGAGACATTCGTGTTCACCGTCACGATGGTTGTCGTGCTTGGGCAGAAGACCCCCATCGTCTTGATGCGATAGATCTCGATGCCATGGATCGTGCCGATTTTCTTCACGCCAGCCATTGCCGGGCTGATTGCGGCCGCCAGCATTGCAGCCAGCGCGAGTGTGGTTTTGTTCATGTTTTGGTTTCTAACGCCCCGCCGTTGTTGGCAGGAAATTTATGGATGCAGGCGCCCGAGGATGTAGCCGGTGGAAAGGCAGACCAGGCAGGCGACGAGGAAACAGATGGTTGCTGTGATCATAGCTTCATCAGTGCGTCGAGGATTTTCCCCAGGCCGTGCGCAACCAGGGCGGGGGCGCCAATGACTGAGCAGAGGATGCCGAATACTTTCAGGTGATGTTTCATCGGGTTAACAGGAACTTGATCGCGGCGATTGTTTTGATGACCTCCGGGGCCGCGGCTAGGCCGGCGAGCATCAGGATGAGCAGCGCGACGAAGACGAGGCGCGCCGCGGTGGGGATAATCTTGGGGCCCATCCTAGTAGACCTTTCCCCGGACGATCGTGAAGTTCTCCACCTGGAAATCTCCCTGCGCTGAAAGCTCCACGTAAGCGAATCCGTGGTTCCACGCATTAAGCGGTCGATAGTCGGGATGGAGATCGCAAAGGCAGCCGGTGCTCCAGGTGGAGACGACTTTTTCCTCAATGTTCTTTTCACTGTGCTGGCTCTTCTGGTGGAAGTGACTGCCGATGCAGTGCGCTTTGGCCCGGAGAAAGAATCCCCGGGCCGGGTTGACGGGATTGGAGATGGCCGTTGGGTATTCGTGGCCGTGGATGACGTTGAGTGTGCCCAGGCGCATCGGACGCTTGTCGCCGACGCACTCGATACCGAACTGGTCGAAGCGCAGAACCTTTTCGATTTCGAAGTCGGGAATGCCCATTACCTCCGGAGCCTTTACGCTCAGGTAGCTTTCCCAGCGCTCCTCGTGGTTCCCGATTTTGTATAGCTTCCTGGCCTTGGGGAATGTCTCGTGCATGAACCCGAGAAATTTATGGATCGCAACAATCTCCCCGTTGAGATCGCGCTTCTTTGGGTTTTTCTCCCAACGAGAGACGGCGAAGAAATCCGCGATGTCTCCATTGAGGATGATGCAGTCAACTGGGTTCTTCTTGGCCCAGTCGAGGGCCGTGGTTAGTGCTGACAAATCGTGGTAGGGGATGTGCAGATCACTCAACAGCAGCACCCTTAACGGTCCTTCAATTTGCAGCGCCTCCCAGTCAGAGAAATGGGTTTTGGCTTCGGGAAGGGCTGCGAACGGATTGCCCGGCTTCTCCGGGGCCCGGAAGTTAGACTTGTCGGCCGCCGTCTTGCGATGTTTCTCACCACTGGCGCCGCGGGCATAGCGCACCGCGTTCCTGGCAGACTCCAGCGACAGAAACAACTTGCGGTTCTCCTTATAAGCAATCCGCGCAATCGTCTTAGAGGCGGCCCGCGGAAACTTGGCCAGCAGCTCGGTGATTACTTGTTGTTGGGGTGTCATGAATTTCAAAGGCTGGCTGAGGGCATGGCGCGATCTTGGAACGCCGCATCGGCGAGAAGGGCCTTTAGCTCTTCGAGCGTTCCGCAGATCGGCATCCCTAGGCTCAGGGCATATTCCACCTCGGCCCGCGCCCCCGAAGAGCGCTCCCAATCGGGCGTTACGATCATCGCGTCGCAGCGGCGCAATAATTCCAGGTCGCCCTTGAGCCAGATGTCATCGGGGGCCGCTTTGTCGAAATGGCGAGTATTGCAATGCGGGGACAGGGCCACGGCGCCCAGGCGCCACACTTCAAGAGCCAGCGCCTCGGCGCGGCGGATGTTGCATTCAACGTCCCAAGGGGTGGGGCCGCGGAACGGCCCGGCCACATACACGACAGTCATCGCACACCTCCAGGCACGAGCAGCGTCTTGCCGAAGCGGCCCATCCAGTCGCAGATGTTGCCCTCGAACTCAGAGATGGTGCCGGAGTTGTCGATGACATCATCGAACCGGTATCCGTCCATCACCGTCTCGGACGGGTGCGCGTCGTTGGTGGGGGCGGTGGGGCGGTGAATTCGCAGCAGGCAGCCGCCGGCCGCACGGATGGCCTCAGCTTCGTTCTGGAAGCGAACATCCGTCACAATGCAAACCGGCTGGTGACATTGGCGCGCCGCCTCCAGGCGCTCATTGAGACGCTCAATCCAGTAGGTGTCCCCGAACAGGCCGCGGCGGAACTCGGTGCCCCACCACTGCAGGATCGGGCGGAAGACGGCCTTCTGTTCTTCGATCTGTCTTACTGAGATGCAGCACGCGGCCGAAACTTCCTCCTTCAGCGCGTCGGCGAAAGCCAGGCGGAGAACATTGTCCTCTCCGATCAGGCGACGAATAATCTGGCAGGCGGTGTCCTTGCCGCTGCCCTTCTTTCCGGAAATACCAATCAAGATCATGGATGGGGGGACTTAGAGATGGGTTGGTTGACCAACTTGTTTTTCAAGCGCGGGCAACCTTTCGCACTAAGAATTACCTACGTCAATACATCCGCCAAACTTTTCCAAAAGTTTTTCCAACGCGACGCGAGCAGCACGCGCTTCAATGCGACGTTCGCGCAAAGTGGCGGCGCTGGATTTGCGGCCGTGCCAGGATTCGTCGCGTGATGTTTGGAGGAAAAAATCTTCGATGCGCGCCAGGCCATCGAGAACCTGGCCGAAGGTGAACGGGCGCGGCGTGATGCCTCCTCCCGGATCTGCGACCAGTTCGTGGGAGAGGCCTGCCTTTTCGCATTTCTGCCGCATCAGTTCGTCCGCGCAGGCCGCGCATTCGGCGCGGCGTTCACCGCGCTTTCGTGAATTACGCCGGAAGGCCGTGAGTGGCTTTGGGCGTTGGCATCGACTGCACTGCTTAAGTTTTCTCACGGCTCCAGAAAGGGATCGGCCGGCGCCACCTCCTTGGTCCAGTGCATCCGCGCATAACTATTAGACAAACCGCGTGTCCTGGTTCTTTAACGGCGCCGGCCGGCCGAGACAATCGTCTAAGAATTACGCCTGTCAAGACAGCGGCGCACGATTGACTGCTAAAGGTTTTTCGACCAGGTGACGAAGCTAAAGCCATGGGCGAAACGCAATCTGGGCCTATGAATCGAATATTGCCGTTGGTGCGAGCCACGTTGCGTCGCGGCGTGGAGAACACGGAGTTTGTGAGGAAGAACGCGCTTGGCTCCGTGCGCGCATGTGTGGACGCGTTGGAGCAGGACTGGGCAGGGATGCCCTAGGCGAGAGCTGCTGGCGGAAATCCGGGTGATGCTACAGAACCCGGCAATGGTAGGGCATCAGACGGAGCGGGAGATTGAGCACTGGCAGAGGGCGCTTCGATTACCAAAGTTAACTCGGGCTCTATGTCCGGTTTAAGGGCGGCAGGTTCACTTTTTTCTGCGCAGCGGCCGGGGAGTCCTGGAGGTGTGTAGCTCAAAGTAAGACCAGTTCAGGTATCTCAGGTATTCGGCCATCGACAGGTCGGTCCTGGCCGATCCCCTTTTCAACAAGACATCGTCCTCATTTGTGAGCCGGCAGGAGAGCATCAGGCTGGCCTTGGCCTTCCTCAGCATGGTCCGGACCTCTTCGGTCGGGGCGGCTGCTTGGATCTCGTCTGCGACCTTTAAGATGGATTGCACAAACTCCGTCTGGGATAAACCCACCGACTGGGAATTGGCCTTGAGCATGAGCATATCGTCCCGGCTAACGCGCATTGACACCATGCGGGTTTCGGGAGGCGCCGGCCGGGGCGCCATTGCGGGCAATTTCAGCGGAGCAGTCATATGAGGAGCCACTGTATAGATCTGTGGCTGGGCGTGTCAATACACAATGAAATACAAGCGGTTGACATTGTATTGACGTGTGTAATGTTCAGGCCCATGTTGAAAAAACAAATCCCCGGACAAAACATTATCCTCCGCGACACCGAAGGCTTACGGGCGCGCCTGGAGGCGGCCAAACACAAAACCGGCAAGCCCATGAGCAGGCTCATCCGGGAGGCGCTGGATCGCATCTTCAAAAAGCTCGGCGTGTAACCGGACCATGAAAGAGGGACTTTTCAAGGACTTCCCGGTGCTTGTCGAAGAGTGGCTTTCATCGCCGAAAATCATGCTGCTAACGCCGGCCGAGGAGGGCGGGCTGTTCCGCTTGCTGTTATGCGCCTGGAGCCACCCGCGCTGCTGCCTGCCCAATGACCCGGAGGTGCTGGCCCAGCTCTCGCGGATCAATGGCTCCTGGCCAAAGTGCGGGCCCAAGATCATGGCCTTCTTCGGCGAGGACACAGAAGAGGCCGGCATGATCTTCAACCATAAACAGCGCGCCCTGCGCAACGCGCAACTGGTCCGCGCTGCTAAGGGAGAGAAGGGCGGAAAGAAGAAACAGGCGAACAAGGACGCAGCCGAGGCGGACCTGTTTGGCAAGGTCTCAAGTAGCCCTCAAGTAGAGCCCAAGCAGGACTCAAGTAGCCTCCAAGTAGAGCCCAAGCAGGACTCAAGTAGCCATTCACTATACTCTACAACTCAATACTCAAAAGAGAACCTCCCTCCTCCTTTGAATGTGCCTGAGTTCCGGGAAGTGTGGCTTCAGTGGGAGCGCTATCGTGTCGAGATCAAGAAGCCGCTCATTGGAACCGCGATCCACATGCAACTCGCCAAGCTGGCTAAGATGGGTCTTCAACGAGCCATCGCCGCCATCAACGCCAGCATGGCCAACCAGTGGCGCGGCCTCTTTGAGCCCAAGGAGGGCGACATCAATGCGCCGGCGGCCGCCAAGAAGAAGCCCAGCGTTTACGACTGCCTATGACCACACCCGCAGCAGAAAAGCTGCCCCCCAACTCGCCCGAGGCGGAGCGCGGTGTGCTCGGCTGCATCATGCTCGATCCGACCGAAGCGCTGCCCGCCACCGTCGAGGGCATCGGAGAGAGCGGCCTGATGTTCTACGACCTGAGGAACCGCTACATCTTCGGGGCGATGGTCCGGATGGAGAAGGAGGGAACCAAGATCGACACGATCACGCTGATGCAGAGCTTAAGCAACTGGGGCTTGCTTGAGCAGGTCGGCGGCATGGCCTACTTGGCTGAGCTTCCCGACGCCGTGCCCTCGGCGGCGAACCTCGACTACTACCTGGAGATCGTCCGCGAGAAGTATGTGCTCCGCCAGGTGCTGGCGACCTGCACGGAGGGCGCGGCGAAAGCCTCGGCCGAGCGTATGGCGCCGGACGCGCTGCTGGCCGAGCAGGAGCAGAAGTTGCTCGACATCCGAGATGGGGCAGAGAGCAAGGCGCCATTTTTCAGCGCCAGCCAGGCCAGCCAAGCCTTGATCGAGGATCTGGAGCGGCGCGGGGCCCGCACGGGGCTCAGCGGTTTGCGGACTGGATTCGGCCGGCTGGACTTCCTGACAGACGGCCTGCAGTTCGGCGAGCAGACGATCATCGCGGCCCGGCCCAGCCAGGGCAAAACGGCGATCGGGCTGAACATCGTTGAGCAAGTCTGCCTGCGAGACAACCAGCCTACGCTCATCGCGTCGCTGGAAATGAGCAAAGAGGCGATCATGCGCCGACTTGCTTCGGCCTGGTGCCGGATCCCGATGAACACAATGCGCTCGGGTAAGTTTCGGGAAGAGGAGCAGAACAGCCTGGCCCAGTTCGCCCTGGCGGTAAACCGCGCCCCGCTCTACGTGGTGGAGGGGGTCAGCGGCATGAACATCGGCCGGCTCTCGGCTGTTATTCGCCGCCTTGCGCGTAAGGCGAGACTGCGATTCGTCCTCATCGACTACATGCAGAAGATCCAGCCGGCGCGGTCCCAGGAGAAGCGCACCTACGAGGTGGCCGAGGTGAGCACTCAGCTTAAGGGCCTGGCAGTTCAGACGGGCGCGGCCTTTCTGACATTGGCCCAGCTCAACCGCGAGCCCGACAAGGACAAGGGCCGCACGCCGCGGCTCGCCGACCTGGCCGACTCCAGCCAGATCGAGCGGGACGGTGATACGATTTGTTTGCTTCAGCGCAGCCGCGACGAGAACAGCCAACGGTTGGCCACCCTCTTTGTTGCCAAGCAGCGCGACGGGGAGCTGGGAGACTTCCCGCTCATCTTCGAGGGCATGTATTGCCGGTTCCAGAACGCCTCATCGCAAGATTCGGTCCCGCAACAAAGTCCCCAAGACGAGGAGCCAAGCTAAAGATTTTTTGGGCAAGTGTCGAAGTTGAACACCATGAACGAATCGAAATCTGTCAGGAAATTTGTGTCCCACAAGGCAACCCGGGTCAATGTGCGACCCCTGATCGCGCTGTATGCGGAGAGCGGCTGTGGGAAGACCTTTTCGAGCTTACTGCTGGCCCGAGGCTTCGTCGGTCCGGATGGCGAAATTGCCCTGGCTGACACCGAGAGCGGCCGCGGCGATCTCTACGCCGACGTGATCCCAGGCGGCTACACGACCTATCCGATGGAGCCCCCGTTTGATCCAGAGAGCCACATCCAGTTGATCGACGAGATCGAAAACTCCGGAGCCAAAATCGGAATCCTCGACAGCGGCTCGCATGAGTGGGAGGGGCGCGGCGGGGTCTGCGACATGGCCAACCAGATTGAAGAATCCACCGGCAAGACCGGCCTGCACGTCTGGCGCCATCCGAAGATGCAACACGCCCTGTTCATGCAGCGGCTTCTTCGCGCCAAGATTCCGTGGATCATTTGCCTGCGCGCCAAATATAAAACCAAGCAGACCAAGGACGAGCGGGGTAAGACGGCCATCGTTAAGGACGACTACACCTCGCCCATCCAGGCCGAGGATTTCATTTTCGAGATGACGGTGCATGGGGAAATCGGGCCCGATCACGCGTTCCACTTGACCAAGTGCAGCCATCCGGCGCTTCGGGAGTGTCTGCCCAACAACGCCAGGATCACCGTTGAGCATGGGCAGAAAATCGCCGCCTGGTGCGCGGGCGGTGCCGCAGTTCAGTCAAGCGGCCAAGACCGAAAGAAGCTCATGACGGAGCTGTGGGAGCTGACCATGCCCAAGCACAAGAAGAGCAAGAAGGCGCTCAACCAGTGGCTCCTTGAGCAGGGCATCATCTCCGACACCGAAGCGGTGGAAACCCTCGCTGAGGCGCGGTTTGCTGATGTAATCCGGCTCTCTCGCGAAAAGATCGCCGCCTAATCCCATGCACGCACTTGAATTTCGCAATCGGCTGATCAACGCCAAAATCGTTGGCGAGAACGTGGAACCGGAGGCCTATCACCGGCCGTCGGGCCGGCGCGGCGAGGTGGACTTTGTCATGTCGCGCAGCGAGCTGATGGAGTTCGATTACTGCCCGTGGCGCTGGATCCGTGGATTCAAGGACACGGGCAACGCGTCCACCGAATGGGGCTCCATCATGGACAACATGGTGATGTCGCCAGAGAAGTGCGATGAGATTTACGTCGTCTGCCCAGAGACATATCCGGACACCAAGACGGGCGAGCCCAAGCCGTGGAACTGGAATGCGAAATACTGCAAGCAGTGGAGGGACGAACGGGCCGGCAAAGAACCAATCAAGGCCAACGACTTCAAAGACGCCAAAGTGGCGTTCGAGGCGCTCATTCAAGACGAGTTGATCGCCGACATCATCCTTAACAGCCGCAAGCAGGTCATGGTGGTTGCGGAATATCGAGACGAGGCCACCGCGATCACGATTCCAATCAAGACGCTGCTCGACCTGGTCCCAAGCCTCGAAGGCCTTTACCCCAAGTCATTGGCCGACTTCAAGACCGCCTGCTCCATCGGACATGCGGCCTGGGATCGGGCGGTGTTCGATCATCGCTACTACGTTCAGTCCGCGCTTTACCTGGACGCCTACGTCGCCGCGACGAAAGAGGACCGGGTGGACTTCCGGCACATCGTTCAAGAGAACTACCAGCCGTGGGACACCGGCCGCCGGCTCGTCTCCGAGGAGTTTATCAATCTGGGCCGCGGTCTGTATCAGAAGGCCCTCAAGCGCTATTGCCAGTGCCTCAAGACAGACATCTGGCCCGGGCACGACGACAAAGACGACAACGGCCGCATCAGCATTGAGGGCTGGACGCTGGTTCAGCCCAAAGACTGGATGGTGTTGGCACAATGACCATCTACGTGGCCGGGTTTCTGTTCCGCAACCAGGGCAAGGAGGTGGCCTTAATCAAGAAACGCAAGCCCTTCTGGCAATACGGCCTGCTCAATGGAGTTGGCGGCAAGGTTGCGGCTGGCGAGACGCCGGCCCAGGCGATGGCCCGCGAGTTCGAGGAAGAGGCTGGTATCGTTGTTTTGGACTGGCGCCAGTTCGCCGAGCTGAGCGGGCCCGCCAGCTACGACACGGAGAACTGGCGCGTCCATTTCTTTGTGGCGGATTGTGAGCGGGGCACGGCCATCAACAGCCGAACCGCCGAGGTCGTAAATTGGTATTGGGTCGGCCACCTGATCAGTTATCCGACAGTCGGAAATCTTCGCTGGCTAATCCCGATGGCCCGCGGAGGAGTGGATGGAAAAATCATCGAAGTGAAGTAAGACGTATGCACAATCGCACCTGCCAATTCTCCGAATGCCGGCAATACCGCTACACCCTTTGGCGCGACTGGTCGGACAACGAACGCACGTCCCGGGACTTCGTGATGTTCATTGGCCTCAACCCATCGACGGCCGACGAGGTGAAGGACGATCCGACCATCCGCCGTTGCGTCCTCTTCGCCAAGGCGTGGGGCTACTCGGCAATGGTCATGACCAACCTCTTTGCCTTCCGGGCGACCAGTCCGGACGCGATGAAGGAACAGAAGGAACCGGTCGGGCGGGAGAACAACTACTGGCTTAAGCATACAGCGCAACATGCCGGGCTCATCGTTGCCGCCTGGGGAGCGCTGGGCGCGCACCTTGGGCGCGGGGACGAGGTCGAGGCCATGCTCTGTGGCCGGCAGCTTAGCTGCCTGGGCAAGACCAGGGCCGGCCACCCCAGTCACCCACTCTACCTGAAGAAAACCGAGGTTCTCCGGTCCCTTGCGTGAGCTATGGGCAAGGAAACAGAAATCCAATACGTCGATTCGACCATCAACCCAACCGAGGGTTGCGATGGTTGCGAGCTTTGGATTCGCGGGAAGGACGTAAATATCTGCTACGCCGGCCGGCTGCAGGAGTTGTGGCATGGTGCCGGAGCGTTTGACCAGGTGGACCTGATGCACGGCCGAATGGAAGCCGGGGCGAAGTGGCCGGACCTGGCCGGCGCGATCCGACCCGAGAAACCCTGGCTGGACGGCTGGCCCCGCGTGGTCTTCGTCAGCGACATGAGCGACGCTCTCTCCAGGCGGGTTCAGTTCCCCTTTCTGAAGCGCGAGATCATCGAGATTGTCCGCGACTGGCCGCACCTGGCGATGTGGTTCACCAAGCGCCCGCAACGCATGAGCGAGTTGAGCGATTCGATCAGCGGCAACTGGCCGGCGAACCTCATGGCCGTTACCAGTATCACGCGCCAGCGCACCGCGGACGCGCGCATACCGTGGCTGCTCAAGGTCGGTGGCCCCAAGACTGTTCGCGGAATTTCCGTCGAGCCCATCTGGGAACCGATCAACCTCAAGCCCTGGCTGGCGCGGCTGGACTGGGTGGCTACGGGCGGGGAGAGCGGCCGCGCTGCCGAGCCGTGCAACGCCGACTGGATCCGCGGTCTGATCGCCGACTGCCGCGAGGCGCGCGTTCCTCTCTTCGTCAAGCAACTCGGGTCCAGGTTTGGACTCAAGGACAGCAAGGGCGGCGACTGGAACGAGTGGCCCGAGGATCTGCGCGTGCGCCAGATGCCCAAACGCCTGCGCGAAACCCGCGCCCCCATGACGCTCTTATGAGCCAATACCAGGTCATCTATGCCGATCCGCCCTGGCAGTTCAGGGACTCCGCCAACGCCGGCAAACGCGGGGCAGTCCACAAATATCCCGTTATGCGGATCGACGACATGTGCGCGCTGAATGTGCAGGCGCTCGCCGCCCCCGATTGTCTGCTGGCAATGTGGTGGGTCGCGGCCATGCCGTATGAGGCCCTGTCGCTGGTCGAGGCCTGGGGCTTCAAGCTCAAGACGATGAAGGGCTTTACCTGGCACAAGCGGACCGTCAACGGCAAATCGCATATCGGTATGGGCCACTGGACCCGCGCCAATAGCGAGGACTGCCTGTTTGCTGTGCGCGGCCGGCCAAAGCGGGTGAGCTGCGGGGTCCGCCAATTCATCGACGCGCCCAGGGGCCAGCACTCAGCCAAGCCGGCCGAGGCCCGCGAACGCCTCGAAAAACTCATGGGCCCAGCCCGGCGCCTTGAGCTGTTCGCTCGGGCGAAGGCTCAGGGCTGGGACGCCTGGGGCAACCAGGTCGAATCGGACGCGAAGATTTCGCGGCAACTCCTACTGTGACGACCCTTTCTTGCATTATTGCCGGCGGCTCCTTGATAAGTGGGCTGGCCTTCTATTTCGGTGTTCGGATTGGGCGCGAGTTTGAGCGCGTCCAGGTTCGCCGCTGGATTCGATACCGCAAGGGAATCGACAAGGTCATTCTTGACGCCACCCAGCCCAACATCAGCAACAACTGAAATTTTCTTCGCCGATACTTGCCATCCGAGTTGACAAACCCTCGTTGTATTGCTATTTGTAATGACAGCAGACGGACTGCAGGGAACTCGGGGCTCGTGAACAGAGACCAGCCTCATAAACTCCGAAAGGTGGGTGCAACTCCCACCCCTGCTCCCAGAAATCAACAAGGACAACCAAAAAATCGGAAAACGACTATCCACATGCCGCTCGCTCGCCTTAAAATCGTATTGAAAACCGGACAGGCCGAGGTTGCGCTCTCGGTCGAGGAGGCCCGGGAACTGTTCGAGCAACTCCGCGCCCTACTGGGTGAGCCTGTGCCAGTGCCGGCGCCCCCGGTTGTCATTCAGCCCGTGTGCCGCGCGCCGCACTTTCCGCCGGCCCATCCTCTGTATCCCGGCCCCGGGCCGACCTGGGCAACGGAGCCGACAATTACGTTCCGAGCGTGAACGAGGACGCGCTCAAGAAAAAGTTTCCTCATGCCTCAGCCGCCCTCATCCGGCTCAACTGCGGGGCCGAAGCTGGTGCTGCGGCTTCGCGGCCTGGGCCACGTCCCAAACTTCAAAAACAGCAAGCTCCTGATTGGCGGCCGCAACGGGAGGCCGCCCCGGCAGATAACCAAGCCGGAATACCAAGAGCTGATGGAGAAAGCGACGGACGCTTTCGAGTTTCAGTTACGCTCCTGGTTAGCGACAACCGGGCTCGCGACGGGGACGGAGCCGTTGTCACCCTCTTTGATTGCCTCGTTGCTGCCGTTGGACGACTGCTTGGCCTGGATCGGGTCGCACTCCGTAAATTGGCGGCGAGTGAGGCCGGGGGAGGAAGGCGCCGTGCTCGTGATTCAGCCGCTCTGAATTTTCCGTGAACTAAAAAATACCAACCATGAATTACAACAAACTAATACTGGCCGGACATCTTACCCGAGATCCGGAACTCAGTTTCACTGGCGGGGGTACGGCCATTTGCAAAATTGGCATGGCGGTCAATCGCACATGGAAGACGAGCGAGGGCGAGAAACGCGAAGAGGTGGTGTTTGTGGACGTGGACAGTTTTGGCAAAATAGCCGAAGCGATCGGGCGATTCTTTAAGAAGGGCAGCGCGATTTTCATCGACGGACGACTCAAGCTCGACCAGTGGCAGGATAAGGCCACCGGCAGGCCGCGCAGCAAGCTTGGCATCATCGCGGAGAGCTTCTGTTTTGTAGGCGCCAAGGCCGACCACTCCGACGGACCGGCCCAGGACACGCGTCGATCCGCCCCGGCCCGCACCGCGCCCAACAGGACGAGCGCGCCAGCGACCGCACACGCGGCCGCGCAGCCAGCCGACGACGATGTTCCGTTTTGAACTGAACGCCGATGGCCAGGCTCGAATATGCTCCGCCGCCAACAGGGCGGCAGGTAGGGGGCGCGACCTACTCGACCGGCGAAGTTGCGGTCCACCAGATCACAACTAGCTGCTCGTGGGGCGTGCAGCCCGGGTTGGCCACTGTCATGTTCGCAGGCCTGGCCAACATCACGGTTGGCCAGAGTATCTACATCACCTGCGGCTCGCATCAGTTCTGGGGGATCTGTAAGTCGGTGATGCCGGACGTTTCCACACGCGGCGCCTACACCACCATGACGGTTGAGGACAACCGTTGCCTGCTCAACTGGGATGTCGTCTTCGGAGAATTCAACGTTTCCGAGACGACAACCTACGGGCGCCAGCGCCGCCGCCGCTGGAGACACATTTACCCGTCGGATTTCGTGGCGCACCTGCCCACGCGCACCGACGGACCATTGTCGGCCGCGGCCATCGTACAGGCGTTGGTTAATGCAAGCGACACGCACTGGAACTTCTACCATTGCCACCCCACGACCGGGGCCAAGGTTGCCGGCCTGCATCCGGCCCTGGCCCGCGCCGTGTTCAACATCGACTGCATGACCGGCAAGAAGCTGGGCGCCGCGCTGGCCGAAGTCTGTGAGCCGCTTGGGATCGTCTTTAGCGTCTTTGGCGGGCCCTACGACCTGGTCTTTGCGCGCAAGGGCGAAGGCTCTCTGCCGGGGACGCCACTCCTATCCGACGATCGCAAGCTGGGCGGTGTTCTGAGCGAAGTTCCAACCCGCGTAAAGGTGGTTGGCGGGCGCAACCGCTACCAGATCCACCAGATACCGCTTCGGCCGGACTGGGCGCGGGGCTGGGACGCTTTCTTCGGTGAGCCCTGGCTTTTGCGCGATTGGATTTACGCGAACGACCCCCGCGGCGGAACCAGTGGCGGCCAAGGCAACCGCCTGCGCGCCGCGGCGCGAGCCCTTGAAATCACGGTCGGCGAAGTCGCCGATGTTCTTGGCTCGTCCTTCGATGATCCGCGTAAGTTTATGGGCCGCCCACGGCGGCACATGCCGGCGTCGCTCTACATCCAGAATATCGTCTTCCGCTCATTTGCGCTGCCGACGGACTTTAGCTTCACTGGCCAGTTTGCGAACGTGGGACTACTGGGGATGCAGCTCGTCCCGGAGATGATCGCGGAGGTGACGCATAGCCCGACGACTGGGATCATGCAATACAACCTGGAGGCGCCGGCCAGCGGGCCAGGCTACGCCATCGTGCGGGGCTACCAGGTTGGACAGGACGCCTTCCGCGCCATTCGCCCACGCGACTTCAATCTCACTGACTGGACAAACTACCAGAACGTCTGGCAGTCGATTCCATTCCAGATCGACGACGGCGGCGAGGAGGGCGATCCGGGATTCGTTATTTTTGATCAGCCCGTGTTCCGGTCTTCCGACCTGTTCACCTCCGACAGCTATTTCAATGGCTACGTTGGCCTGAAGGCAAATCCCACTTTTTCAATCCCAGACGTGCGGGCCGCACTGACCGTGCGCGGTGAGCATTTCTTGTGGAACGTTGGCTCAGGAACGCGAGACGACGCCGTGAGCTTCCCCAGCCTGTTCGAGGAGTTTATCCTCGACGCCTCAGGCACTCACAATGTCCCGTATGCAGACGGGCAGACGGCCGCGCAGAAGGCCATCGACGTTGGCAATTCCTACCTGGCCCGGCAGTTCGGCTACACTCAAGGAGGGTTCAAGCGCCCCATGATGCCCGGGGCCGGCGGCTCCTACTCGTCACCCACCAGCCCCAGCGGAGTGTGCGACCGCGTCACGATGACGTATTCTGACCAGGGCTATTTTGAGACGGTCGATTACACAGCCGAGCGCAATCCGCTGGCCTTTGTCTCCGATCGCTACTTTGACCGCATCGAGATCGACAAGCAGCTCTTCCCCGGCCAGAAGGAGCTGCGCGACCAGGCCAACCAGCTCCGGCTAATCGCAGCCGCGCTACACGCCGACCCCAAGACCCTGCAATCGATCACTGAGGCCTATTACGGGGCGGGCAACACCACGGAAGTAACCGTCAGCCCGCCGGCCGACGATCCAGTCCTTATCCCGCTGGGCTCTCCGCTTTGGAGTTCCGGCTCGGCGGGGAGCCCAATCTACGCGGACAAGTATCCGGAATACTCCGTGTATGTCGGAGCGGCGGCAATCCACAACCAATCGACGGCGCAAACTATACCGGTCGTGGTGGCATCCAAGCAGCTCGTGCGCGTGCAGGGTCCGGTCGGGATTGGGGATGCGGTCGGCGCACCGGACACCGGACCGAACTACTTCCTCGTTCGCAGCTCCGACAAACCTGTTGGCACTGCCCAAGGGGCTGTGGCGGATGGCGAAATCAAGTTGATTGAGGTGCGCGTTGGCGGGTCAGGCGGCAGCGGCAAGGTCCAGCAATACATTGTGCGTTCGGTTGAGAACGACTTCCTCACCTGTAACACGTGGGACGGCTCCACTTCCACTTCCGGCGCCGAAGACGTGTTTATTGCCAAGCCTTACGAACTGCGCGTTAGTGATTGGGACGGCCAGACCGTAACGACCTACGGCATCAACATTCATTACAACTATACCGACGCGGTCACAAGAATCGCGTCTGCGGAGGACGAAGCCGATGAGACACAGATAGTCATTCCGGCCTACATAAACGACTGGAGCATCATTGAGGCGATGGAGTGTGACGGGCTTGGCATTGAAGGGCCGGACGGACCAATCACCCTCATTGAAACAAACAGCAACCGCGCCTTTGCAAGGGTATAGCAATGGGCAACATAACAGTCATCTCCGGATGTGATGCGTCTAACCTGAAAGCATTCCGCAGTTCGTGGTTGAAAGCGCGGGCCAGGGCCAGGTGGGGCAATCCATCCGACGGTTGGACTACCTTCAAACACTGGCGCGTCACAAGGCGCAACGTGGATCTCTACGGCGTGGGGCGCACCGTATCTAGCGCGCAATCGCAGCCCTATATGTTTCCCTTTGATGACTCGCAAAAGCTGTGCGTGGACATGGTGGGGAACGCCCATTCTGTGACCTCTGAGGTGCATTTGGGCGGCAAGCTTGAGAGCAGGAAGTATTTCTTGCTCGTTGCGGGTGCGCCATATCGGCTGAGCTTCAAGATGAGTGGCCAGCAGCGGCACCCTGGCGCAGACCGCGGGATCAAGGTGAAAATTCAAGGAAACGGACTGCTCGAACAGGATTTCGGGCCAGTGGCCTTCGATTTTCCATTCACCACCTTCAGTGCTGACGTGACCGGCGACGGCCTCCCGCACAAGCTGGGGTTTGAATGCCTCCCATATTTCGCGGAAATTCCAACGGGGGCCTTTGGAGGCTATGTCGAGGATACCTGGGGCGGGAACCTGCTCGACGACATCAAGCTTGAGCGTCTGGACACAGCAGAGATTTTGCTCGATGACGATTTCAACACCGAAAACGACGGATGAACCACATCTCTGTGCCGTGCGACTTCGAGCGCTACCCGGAATTTGTCCGGCTGGTGCGGCTTTTGTGCGAAGGCTTCGTTGCCATTGAGGGATTCGGAATGCCGCAGCTCGTTGCTCAAGGGATCTTTCTCCGCCTGTGGACCGAGCTTGCTTACGCATCCACGTCCTGTGAACCCGGCTGCCTGCCTAAGGATGACATCCGACACATCATCCGGGATCTGTGTGTGCCGCATGAGGAGATCCTCGCGGCCCTGCTCAAGAGTAAGATGATTGTCGAGCGCGGGGATCACTACTTCTGCCGCACGTTCCTCATGCACAACGAAGCGAACCTTCTTACGGGCGCAGCGGCCGCCCTGGGCTTAAGCCCCCGCGGCCTGTCGGAATATCGCAAGAGCGCCGAAGAGATTGAGAAGCGGGCCGCCGCTGAGGCCAAGCGCCTGGCCGATGAGTTCTTTGCCGAGGTGGACGGGGCGGCGGTGGCCCCGGCGGAA
>DATLUX010000190.1:0-2010 GCA_035577805.1 Verrucomicrobiia bacterium | reverse complement strand
GCCATGAGCCACACCGCAACTTGCACGGAGTAACGCATACGTGACGACATCGGACGCCGGGGGCGCAAAAGTTTCAGCCGATGTGAATGATCGGCAGACGGCAACCGCCGTGGACGCCCATGAGACGGCCTCGATGACGCGCCGAGATTTTGTCGGGGGTACCTTGATGGGCAGCGGAGCCGCGTTGCTCGGGATGGCCTCGCCCGCGTCTATCAAGACGGCGGCGGCGCAGAGTGCGGCGAAAATGACCGGTCTCGGCCCAGAATGGACCGGACCGGGTGGGATCGGTGATTACGCACGCTCCAATGGCAACACGCACGAGGTTGTCAACGCGGCCCACGGTGGAATTCGCAACCAGCAATGGGATGCCCTGTTGCGGGCCGCCAAGGATACGGGTGAAAGCCCCGACGTGATCATCGTGGGGTGCGGCATGGCCGGTCTATCGGCGTGCTGGGCGGCGCGCAAAGGCGCGCCGACTGCAAGCGTATTGATGCTGGATCAGCACCCGATCTTTGGCGGCGAAGCTAAGCAGAATGAGTTTGAGGTCGACGGCTACCACCTCACCGCCCCTCAGGGCGCCACCGGCATCGTCGTGCCGTTCAACAAGGCCAAAGATGCCGGCATGTGGACCCATTTTGCCAACGACCTCGGATTCCCCGAGGAGTTTGTCTATCAAAAGCCGACGGGCATGAGCCAGGACATCCTGGTACCGGAAGATGCGTGGAGTCCAATGCACGTCGCGTGGGAGAGGTCAGACACCGGATTTTTCTATGAAGGGCATGGCTGGGTGAAAAACCCATGGCGCGATGGTTTCAAGAACGCGCCAATCTCCGATGCGGCCAAGAAAGCGCTGGTTGATCTGGAGTTGTATCGAACGCCGCCGCGGCGCCCCGATTGGGAGAAATGGCTCGATAGTATGACCTACGCTCAGTTTCTGGAGAACGTGGTCGGCATCGATAAGGCGGTCCTTCCAGAGGTACTCAAATATTTAAATCCCATGACCTGTGCCATGGGCTGTGGACTAGGCGCGGACGTCATCTCCGCCTACTCGGCGTACAACTTCATCCAGCCGGGAGTGATCGGCTACTACCGCTATCAAACCGGTGGTGTGGATCCCACGGATGAAATATATCTGGCCAGCTTTCCAGGTGGTCATGCCGGCACCGCACGGCATTTTCTTAAAAAGATCATGCCGGCTGCCATCCAAGGCGAGTACAAGATGGCGGACATTTTAAATGGCGCCGTGCGATGGGATCAGCTCGACAAGCCGAACGAGCCGGTCCGCATGCGGCTGTCTGCCACCGTGGTCAGTGTCGTTCATGAAGGACCCGTTGAAAGTGCGAAGCATGTGGTAGTGACCTATTCGCAAGGCGGCAGGCTGTTCAAAGTGCGTGCCAAGGGAGTCGTGCTCTGCGGTCAGCAACATGCCAATCGTCACATTTGCCGCGACATTTCTCCCGAAATTCGCGAAGCCATGAACGGTTTTCACCACGCCCCGATGCTCACCGTCAATGTGGCGCTTCGTAACTGGAAATTCCTTGATAAGCTGGGGATCGCCTCGGCACGCTGGTTCGACGGTTTCGGGTGGTGGATCAGCCTGCGGCGTAATTTGGAGATTCCAGGTCAAGTCACCCAGCCATTGGACCCATCGAAGCCGGTCGTGCTGACGATGTACAATCCATTTCCGCTCCCTGGCGTTCCCTTTCCTCAGCAGTGTACAGCGGCACGTATGCAGCTTTTCAGCATGACGTACGCACAAATCGAAAGCCAGGTGCGCGCGCAATTCACGAAAATGTTCGGCGATTATGGCTTTGATGCCAATCGAGATATTGCCGGCATCATCGCAAATCGGTGGGGACATGCCTATATTGTTGATCCACCCGGTTTCTTGTTTGGAAAAGACGGGCAGCCGGCTCCGAAAGACGTCATCAACAAGCGCTTTCGTCGACTGTCATTTGGACATTCGGAGCTCTCGGGCGCACAAATGTGGGAGACCGCTGCAGAGGAAGG
>DATLUX010000189.1:0-3408 GCA_035577805.1 Verrucomicrobiia bacterium | reverse complement strand
GCATCACGGGCGAGCCAGGCTTGCAACTTCCCCAAGGTAAACGGCCCGCTCGCGGCGATGAATCTCCCCACGTTGTAGCAAAAGCTCGTTCCGGTGCTGCGCAAGCGCAGCGGGAATAGTTCGGGCAAATAGATCGCGAATCCGGCGAACAACGCCAGCTGACAGAAACCCAAAAGGAACGTCATCCACCAGATGTGATCGCGGCTGTTGAAGAACCGGAAGAAACCCACCGTGGCCACAAACGCACAAAGGAACGCCACCGCAAATGCAGTTTTACGCCCGAATTTTTGGGCGGCTCGGGTAAAGACGATCATGCCGAAGAACGCACCCAGGTTCTGCACGATCATGTTCCACCCGACCCAGGTTGTCTTCAGGCCGGGAATGGCCTTGGGGTCCACGCCCTCGGCACGCAACGAGCGTTCGATGACATCCCCGACCAGTTCGGGACTGAAGAACCCGATCCCCCACAGCCCAACCACGCCGGCCACACAAAGCAGCATCCCCACCAAGGCCGACTGACGCCAACGCCCTGCTCCCAAGAGCGAGGCATACGAGCCGAACTGCGCCCCCGTTTGCTTCCCGGCCGCGCGGGCCTTGACCCATTTTTCCGGTTCCTTCAGCCGAAGCTGCAGGAACACACACAGAAAAGCAGGGAGAGCCCCCACCAGAAACATGTACTTCCACGCATCTCCCGCCTTGAACACGGATCCTTCCAATTGGCCCAGGCTCATGCTGACGATCCCCGCGGTGATGTTCCCCACCGCCGACAAGGCCTGCAACGTGCCGAGTGCCGCCGGCCGAGTGCGCTCCGGCAAGGTGTCCGCCACCAGGGCCACAGCCAAGCCAAACACTCCTCCCACTCCCAGACCCGTGATAAACCTGTAGAGGGCGAAATCGATCCAGCCCTTGGAGAAGGCCGATAGCCCCGTGCAGAGGGAATATAAGAGCACGCAGAACGTGAGCGTGCGCGCCCGCCCCACCCGATCGCCGACCGCCCCGAAGATCAACCCTCCCGTCGCCCAGCCGAGAATGAAGACCGCCGTGGCATAACCGCCATACAGGTTTAAGTCCGCGCCGGCGGGTAGCAACGCTTTCATGGCCGAACGACGCGCCAGCAGGAAAAGCTGTTGGTCCAGGCAATCGAACAGCCACGACAGACAAGCCATCGCCAGGACAAACCAGTGATAGCCGGTCAGTTCGCGCCACCAAGGCGTGGAACCCGCCAAACTCCCGGCCGTCGGTGCTTTCACAGAATTCATGCGAGATCAATGTTCAGGCGGAGATCGAATTGTTACCTACACGTATTTATCGGGAGCGCCAAGGCTTATTTCCCTCAGAACCGCTTGATTTCGCAACGCGTTCGCAATGGTCCGACCGTGAATCGCTGCCGGTTTGGGGGCAGGCAGCGTTTCCGCTTTCCGCTTTCCGCTTTTCGCTTTAAACTTACGGGATGTATTGCTCCCAGGATTTGGGAGGCGAGAGAGAGATTGAGTGAACGAATCGCGGATCATGGGAAAGGAATTCATTAGGATCGGTGGCGCCCGTGAGCATAATCTGAAGAATCTCACGCTGGCCATCCCACGGGACAAGCTGGTGGTAATCACGGGGTTAAGCGGCTCGGGGAAGTCCTCCCTGGCCTTCGATACGATCTATGCGGAGGGCCAACGCAAGTACGTCGAGAGCCTGTCGGCTTACGCCCGGCAGTTTCTCGACCAGATGCAGAAGCCGGAGGTCGATTATATCGAAGGCCTGTCGCCGGCCATCGCCATCGAACAGCGCAGCTCCGGAGTGAACCCGCGTTCAACGGTCGCGACCACGACCGAGATCTACGATTACCTGCGTCTGCTCTACGCGCATGTGGGTCAGCCGCATTGTCCGGAAACCGGCGTGCCCATAATTCCCCAAACCACCAGCGATATCGTGGACAAGATCCTGGCGTTGCCGCCCAAGACCCGCGTGATGCTGTTGGCGCCGGTCGTTCGCGAACAAAAAGGCGAATTCCGCGATGTCATTGAACGACTGGCCCGGGAAGGGTTCGTGCGCGCGCGCATCGACGGGGAATTTGTGGAGCTTGAGGCCAACGTGCGCGTCAAACTCGATCCCAAAAGTCGGCATGACATCGACGTGATCGTGGACCGGTTGGTGATCGACGACAAGATCCGGGTGCGCTTGAGCGACTCCGTGGAAACGTCCCTGAAATGGGGCGCAGGCCGGCTGCTCTTGCTGCATCAAGCCCCGGCCACCGACGCGCGCAAACCGGACACCAACTGGACCGAGACCTTGCATTCAAACCGAAACTACAGCCCGGCCACCGGCAAAAGTTTCGATAACCTCACGCCCAAACATTTTTCGTTCAACGCGCCGGCCGGGGCGTGCCCGGTGTGTCATGGGCTGGGACAGAAAATGGTTTTCGATGAAGCCTTGGTGGTGCCGGACGAAACGAAGTCCCTGGAAGCCGGCGCCATCCTGCCGTGGCGCCGCGGAGGCAAGCGGATGGTCGTTTACTACAAAGCCATGCTGCGGGCCGTGGCGGCGCATGGCAATGCCAGCCTCGAGACACCCTACGCCCAATTGCCCGAAGCCTTTCGCAAAATGCTCATGCACGGCTCGGGTGAAACCGAAGTGGAATTTCACTTTTGGCGGGCCGGCAAGATGAGCACCGTGCAACGGCCGTTTGAAGGCGTGTTGCCCAATCTCGACCGTCTCTACCAGGAGAGCGAAAGCGAATTTACCCGCAACCGCCTGAAGGCGTTCATGAATCCGCAGTTTTGCGATGCCTGCCAGGGACAGCGGCTCAAGCCCGAAGTGTTGGCCGTCACGCTGCGCAGTTCTCAGGAGCCGGCCCCGGCCAAACCGGGAAAACGCTCTCGCCGCGTGCCTATTCCCGGTTTGTCGATCATTGATGTCTGTTCCCTTTCGGTCGATCACGCTCAGGAATTCTTCGCCGGACTGCAACTGACCGAGTTCCAACAAAAGATCGCCGCGGAACCGCTCAAGGAAATCCGCGCACGCCTGTCCTTTCTGCACGATGTGGGCCTGGGCTACCTCACCTTGAACCGCGAAAGCGGCACCCTGAGCGGCGGCGAAGCCCAGCGCATCCGGTTGGCCACGCAGATCGGCGCCGGCCTCGTCGGCGTTTTGTATATCCTGGACGAACCTAGTATCGGGTTGCATCAACGCGACAACCAACGGCTGCTGCAAACCCTTCGACACCTGCGGGACATCGGCAATTCCGTGCTGGTGGTGGAACATGACGAGGACACGATGCGAGCGGCCGATTACGTGCTGGACCTGGGGCCCGGGGCGGGCGTGCGCGGCGGCGAGTTGGTGGCCGCCGGCACTTTGACCGAAGTGTTACAGAACCCCCGCTCCCTGACCGCCAAGTATCTCACGGGCGAACTGTCCATC
>DATLUX010000188.1:0-19398 GCA_035577805.1 Verrucomicrobiia bacterium | reverse complement strand
ACCGCGTTCCATGCGTTTGATTTGAGCGATTTGTTGGGACAATTGAGTCAAGTTCATGGCTTAATATCTAGTTACATAGATATTAAATCACGAAAAATCTCAGCAATCAACTCACTTTTCAGAAATTTGTCTCACACCCCTTCGCGAGATCTTAACCATAATTGACTTGCCCCAAACCGTTCTGCACGCATAATAATGCGTTCAGTCTAAAACCTTAAACGCTGGAGGTCCCATATGCAGATGTGTGGCTTGAGGACGGTTTACGGACTCTGGTTGATGCTCCACGTGAGTTTGGCTACCGCGGCCAACTACGATTTGAGCGCCGACTTCTCCGCTAATCAGAACCCGTCCGGGGTTTGGAGTTACGGAGCGAAGGCATCGCTGGACGGGCCGTTGTCGCTGTTTACAGTCCGTGGATTGACCCCGGCCGATGGCGGCGTGCCATTCCAATATTGGCAGCTAGTGCCTTTCCAGGAGCCGACGCTGTTTCGTAACGGGACCAGTAACTCTGTGACCATCGGAGGTGGCGCAGGCACAATTCCGGCCGGAGGCGCCTATCTGTATAGCGGGACGGATGGGGCGGCCAATGGCTATGGCGTGGTGAGATTTACTGCCCCGACAGCAGGTAATTATCGGATTCAAACCAGCGCGCATCCGGTCTATGACACGTCAGCACAAGGGGACACCGATTATTCGGTGGTGAAGAATGGAGGAGAGCTATTCCGACAATTTCTCTCCGGTCAACAAACGGCGAGCTATTCCAGTACCGTCAGTCTTGCCGCCGGTGACACCTTGGATTTCATGGTGGGCCGAGGTCAGGATAACAGCGGTTATGGCTCTGGTCTGAAGGTGGAGGTCTCTATCGCCGGGATCGACAATGGGCCTGGATGCACGGCTGCGCCAACTGGGTTGGTTTCTTGGTGGCGCGGAGAAGGCAATGCCAATGACTCAGTTGGAGGAAACAATGGCACGTTGCTTAACGGGGCCAGCATAACCGCCGGGCAGGTGGGTCAAGGTTTTCGGTTCGATGGGATCAACGATGATATTGCGATCGCGGATTCGCCGTCATTGGACTTAACCAACGAGTTTACAGTGGAGCTGTGGTTTCTGCGCGAGAAGCCTTGGGTTAGTGATATTGAATTCTTTCTGTTCGATAAGCGCGGCGGGGGCCGAGCCAATTATGGGGCGTCATTGTCGGTCAACTACGGTCTGATCTTGTACTTCAACGAGCAGATTCAATATCATAATCCACTGCCCAGCATCGGGGTGTTCCATCATTTCGCGGGGGTATATCGACAGACCGACCCCACGCATGTGGAACTGAGAACGTATCTGGACGGAGCGCTGGTGGAGCGTGGGGAATTTCCGGGCAATTTGGCCAATAGCGTGACAGACACGCCATTGCGAATTGGGAGTGCTGCCGGGCTCAGTGATTTCTACGACGGGGTCATCGACGAAGTGAGCCTCTACCGGAGAGGCTTATCGGACGCGGAGGTGCAGGCCATTTACAATGCGGGCCAAGCCGGCAAGTGCAGCTCCGTTAGCCCGCCAGTGATCGTGTCGCAACCGCAGAGCAAGACTGTGAATGAAGGTTCCTCAGTCGAGTTTGAGGTAACGGTTCAAGGGACAGAGCCGTTCACTTATCAATGGCTATTCAACGGGGCGCCGATTACGGGAGCCAACGACCGGCAACTGCAGATCACTAACGTCACAACCAATAATGCCGGTCGTTATAGAGTTGCCGTTGCGAACTCCGCAGGCAGCGCAACCAGCGAAGAGGCGGCCCTGACCGTGATCGTGCCGTCCTCGCCGCCGCCAACCGGTGAATTCGATCTCTCGGGTGATTTTTCGCCGACCGACAACCCCGCTGGGGTTTGGAGTTACGGAGCGAAGCCGTCCTTGGATGGCCCATTCTCGCTCTTTCGAATCAAGGGACTAACTCCGGCCGACGGGGGAGTTCCGTTTCAGTATTGGCAACTTGTCTCTTTGCAAGAGCCAACTGTCTTTCATAACGGAACCACTATTCAGGCGACTGTCGGGGGTGGTCAGGGAACGATTCCGCCGGGCACGACGTATCTCTATAGCGGGACCGATGGAGCTTCGAACGAGTTCGGGATTATCCGTTTCACGGCACCGGCAAGCGGAGTTTACTCCGTTCAAGCTTTGGCCAGCCCTGTCTACAACACGACATCGCAAGGCGATACTGATTTTCACGTGGTGAAGGGCGGAGCAGAGGTATTCGGGCAATTCTTGTCTGGTCAACAAACCGCCAGCTATTCTCATCTCCTCGTTATGGCCAAGGGCGAGAACCTCGATCTGGCGATTGGTCGCGGTGCCGATCGATCAGGTTACGGCTCTGGCCTCAAGCTAGGCGCTCATCTCCGCATGGTTTCGACGAACACTCAACCACCGGTAGCGAAGGCACAGATCGAGCCTTTACTGTGGCTGTTCAAGGGACAGACAGAACAATGGGTGCTCGCCGCCAACAATACTGATGCGGCGGCGACGCTCGATGGCTCGCTGTCTTCGGATCCCGAGGAAGGCGCGCTCGATTACACTTGGACTGAAGAGGGGCAGCCTCTTCGGAATTCAACGGGCGTGGTTGTACGCAATCGGTTTGATCTAGGAATCCATGAGGTGACCTTGACCGTCAGCAATGGGAGCCTGGACAGCGCTGACACCATCCAGTTTGAGGTGATCACTCCAGCCGAAGCCGTAGCGGAAATCTCCGCGCGGCTGGAGTTGGTCGACCTTGAACGGCGTAATAAGCGGCCGCTGCAAGCGTCTCTCGACGCAGCGGCGATGGCGTTCGAGCGTGGGCAGGTGCAAACCGGCATAAACTTGCTGGAAAGTTTTCAAAAGAAGGTGCGAGCCCAGATCCAGCCACGGCATCCTGAACTCGCGAACCAACTCTTTGGCGCGTCAGCCAGCCTTATCAACGCTCTGCAATAGCACGAAGCATCAGTGATCAGCGTGGTGCAGGTTGGCGGACAACTTCAGTCCCGAAGCAAACGATGAGTTGTCTGCTCCTCGTCCAACGACGAAGTCAACCGTGTCGCCTGGGCCTAGGGCGACCACTTGTTCAAAGGTAGCTCCCTGCGTCCCCGCTAGGAACTGGCTAAAGAGCTCAACGCCGTTTACGAGTACGTGAAAGTCAGTATCCCCCTGTATCGGCGAGTCGTAGATCGGGCTCACATCCGTATGAACCGTGAAATGACGATTGCCCGGCAAGGGGCTGGTGAAACGCGCAACGCCGAATTGGTTGGTGGTTTCATTCGCGCCGCTGAAAAGCATAACCATATTCGGGGGGAGAGTGATTATACCGCCGCTTATGGTGATGTTATCTGTCGAGGGATTCCGGTAGATGGTCGGTTCCAGCCCGGCAACCAATTGCCAGTATTGAATGGGCGCACCTCCGTCGCCAAATACAAGGCCGTTTACCCCAAACAGGTAAAGCGGTCCAACAAGCTCAGGTGCTGCTCCGTAGCTCCATGGTCCCGCTGGGTTTTGGGTGGGGGAGAAGTCTCGCGCGAGATCAAAATCGAATGTCCCCTGCTCTGGTGGTGGCCCAGGCGACGGATTTGCGCCCGGTATCCGCAATTCCACGAAAACCTTCAGGCCGGATGCGAATGCGGAATTGTCCGCGCCTCGCCCAACCACAAAGTCGAGCGTATCTCCTGGAAGCAAGACCAGCCGGTTGCTATAGCTGGCGCCCTCAGTTCCGGCGAGGAACTGGCTGAACAGCTCAGTCCCATTCTTAACGATGTGGAAGTCAGTGTCTCCCTGAATAGGCGAATCATAAACAGGCCTCACTTCAACGTTCAGCTCATGAGAAGCACCCAATGCAGAGTTCGCAGTAAAACGTGCAACTCCGAATTTGTTCGTCGTTTCGTTCGCTCCACTGAACAACATGACCATCGTGCGTGGCAAAGTGATCAAGCCGCCCGAGAGGGTGATCGTTCCCGATGTAGCGTTGCGGTAGATGGTGGGTTCGAGGCCCGGCACTAACTGCCAGTATTGAATAGGCGCCCCTCCGTCGCCGAAGACGAGCCCATTAACGCCAAACAAATACAACGGCCCGTTAAACTCGGGTTCTGCTCCATAACTCCAGACTCCTCCCGGGTTGACGTCAGGGGAAAAGTCCAAGGCGAGGTTGTAGTTGGTTTGGGCCGCGGTCGCCGCCAAACACGATACCACCCAGAGTCCTAGCAGATTTCTAATATGTGTCCACATAAGCTACTCCTTTTTCCTTTGTTGTTGAGAGGGCTCATTGTTGGGCTCCCGCTGCGATTGTCAACCGCGCGATCGAAACGAATTGGTGTCGGAGAGCGCGGATCAGAAAGTGCTGGCGCGAGAATTGCACAGATCTCGAAATCCCGCTGTGGAATTGGTCGGCTTCCTGTCTCAGCCACCCTGCATTCTGCACAGTCGCCTGCAACCAGTACTTCTCACGCCTGAGGGCAGGCGTTATAACGCTGCGCGATGCAAGCGAACGAGGCTGCATGGTATGACGAGTTTTACCAGACGGAACAGGCCAGCTGGGCGCCCTGGTATAAATTCTCGCTGCCGTATCTTCGGCAAATCCTGACGGCAGAGACGCGTTTGGTGGAGCTGGGTTGCGGTCAGGGCCATATCCTGCGTTATCTGGCCCGGGAGCGGCTGCTGCCGGAAGAGAACATTTATGGGATGGACCAAAGCCGCACGGCCGTGGATTTCGTGAAACGAGCGTTGCCACGGGCCCATCTGGATACAGGGGACATCTATCGTCTGCCCTATCCGAAGGATCATTTCCACGTTTGTTTGCTCATGGAAACCATCGAACATTTTGAGGATCCGCGTCCGGCTTTGGAGCAGATCTGGTCGGTGCTCAGGCCGGGCGGAGTGTTATTGATTTCGTTTCCGAACTATTTGTGTCCGTGCTGGCTGCCGTTTCGGTGGCTGGTGCGCCTGGCGAACAAGCCCGAACTGCTGGTGCTTCAACCCATCGACAAGATCTATACGGCGTTTGGGGTCATCCGGCTGGTAAAACAGGCGGGGTTCGCGTTTGAGCGTTGCGTGGGCAGCGGGTATGGGCCGCCCTTTTTCTATCGGCTGGAACGTGATTGGATGACGCGGGGACTGAATGCGCTGGGTCTATGGTGGTTGTCGTTTCATCCGATCCTGATTTTTCGCAAGCCGGGCGCGACGCCACGGGCCAACTGCTGAGCCATGTCGTTACGCACATTTCTCAAGCACACAGCGGCCGGGCGTTTGGTGCTGATTCCGTTTCGTTTTCTGCTCATTGCGTTGCCGCGGCTCGGCAGACAATTGGGGTCGATGGTGAGGTGGGCGTTTGCGTCGAAGGAGCATTATAATTTCACCTACGATCTGACGGACCTGAATTGGGCTTACCTGGCGAGTTATGTGGCGGTGATCAGCGGGCACGAAGTGTCGACGATCGAAGGCTACATGCGCGAACTTGAGCAGGATGAAGGGTTGCGTCAGTTGTTGCGCGAACGGACCCTGGCGAGCCCGGATCGTCATAACTCGGATGTTGAGCCGCGTTATGGGCGGCGTCTGGGTTGGTATGCGCTCCTGCGCGCGACCAAACCAGCGGTGGTGCTGGAGACAGGCGTGGATCGCGGCCTGGGAACGGCAGTGATGGCCGCGGCCCTGCGCAGAAACGATCAGGAAGGGCATCCCGGACTGGTCTACGCCACCGATATTGTGCCCGCCTGCGGACATCTGTTGGGAGATCCTTACAAAGCTTACGCGCGGATTCTGCTGGGCGATTCCGTTGAGTTGCTGAAGAAATTTTCCGAGCAGGTGGATATTTTCCTGCATGATAGCGATCATCGCCCGGAATATGAATGGGCTGAGTTCCTCGCCATCGAACCACGCCTGCACCGGGCCTCAATCGTGATGAGCGATAATTCGCAGCAGACCACCAAGATGCGCGAGTTCGCGCTGCGGTTGGGAAAAAGTTTTCTCTACTTTCAAGACCAACCGAAAGGCCACTGGTGGCCCGGCGATGGCATCGGCGCAGCGTTTTTGCTCGGGACAAAAACGTTCTTCCCGCAGATTGGCGAGGAGGCCCGCAGATGAACGCAGATTGACGCAGATGGGGATGGGCCCCAGACGGGCGCAGATTAACGCAGATAAAGAAGGAGACCTTTGTGCTTGGTCAAATTGTTGTCGTTACCTGTTGTTAACTCTTGTCGCAAGCGCGGAGTTTGGGCAGAAGTTGGGCTCCAAGGCTGGGCCGCCAGTCTCCGTCAATCCGCATCGATCTGCGGGTCCTGTCCAGGGCGGAGGGCGGAGGGCGGAGTGGCTGATTATGCTCTCTTTCAAGCCCCCATCTGCGGCTATCTGCGTCCATCTGCGGGCCTGGATCAGTCGGCGGCTTTGGTGACCTTGCCGGAGGTCCGCTTCTGATAAGGGGAATGGAGATTAAAATAAATGCCGCACAGGGGACGTTCGTTGTCAGTTTGGCTGAGGATGATCGTGATCTGGCGATCGAGAGCGATGCCATGACGGAGGTGCGGTCCACGGTTTTCGTAGGCTTTGATCGCCTTTTCCATGAGGGAACGCAGTGACCCCTCGCAATCCTCCGGAACCTTGTCGATACACACGACGAACTTGTCGTAGGCTTTGATCGCCTCGGCGATCTCATGCTTGAACGTGTCGGCAGT
Organism: Verrucomicrobiia bacterium; assembly: GCA_035577805.1. Lineage (GTDB taxonomy): Bacteria > Verrucomicrobiota > Verrucomicrobiia > Limisphaerales > JADJPG01 > DATLUX01. The sequence continues at coordinate 12,727 of DATLUX010000188.1, read as the reverse complement.
CACAGCTCCATGATAATGTTTCCCAAGGTTCTTGGAAGCCCAAAGTCCCGCCTTCGCCCTACGGGCTACCCGCCCTCGCCTTTGGCTACGGGGTGGCAGGCGGCGTGGCAGGCCCGGCTTCGTTTGCGCCTTTCCAGTTTCCGCTTTCCGCTTTCCGCTTTCCGCTTTTCCTTCCCCTGCCTATGCTGGCGCTCTTATGGCATCCTCGCTTTCCAACAAATGGGTTTTGATTACTGGCGCCTCGAGCGGGTTTGGGGCGGCCGCGGCGCGAGCGTTTGGGCGATTGGGGGCGCGCCTATTGCTGGGGGCACGCCGGCTCGATCGGTTACAAGCCGTCGCGGGAGAAGCCCGCAAGGCGGGCGCACCGGAAGCGCAGGTCTCCCAGTTGGATGTGGCAAATACAACCAGCGTGAACGCCTTCGCCAAATGGGCCGGCGGGTTCACGAACAAATTGGATGTGTTGATCAATAACGCCGGCGGCGCCAAAGGACTGGATACCGTGGCCGAAGGCAAGGACGACGATTGGGAGTTCATGATGCAGACCAATGTTTTGGGCGTGCTGCGAGTGACGCGAGCCTGTCTGCCGATGTTGATTCGTAATCCTGGCAGCGTCATCCTGAATGTGGGTTCGATTGCCGGACGGGTTGCCTATGAGGGCGGATCGGCCTACTGCGGGGCCAAGGCCGCCGAGTTGCAGATCACCAAGGCGCTGCGCCTCGAATTAAGCGGCACGGGCGTGCGCGTTTGTACGATTGACCCAGGCATGGCCGAGACAGAATTCTCCGTCGTTCGCTTTCATGGCGACGAGGCGCGCGCCAAGAAAGTTTATGAAGGAGTCGAGCCGCTCACCGCAGACGACGTGGCGGACGCCATGGTCTGGGTGGCCAGCCGGCCGCCCCATGTGTGCATAGATGAGCTGTTGATCAAATGCACCGACCAAGCTGCCATCCATAAGGTGCATCGGCGGACCACCGCAGCCTCTTAATTAACAGGCCGGAATGCAGCTGTAGCGGCGGTCTACGACCGCCGACTGGAGTTTGGACATTTTTTTGTGCGGGGCCTTTGTCGGAAGCTTTGTCGGAAACTTGTCAAAGTGAAATCGGATTGCTCGTCAGAATCCGTTGAGCATGGCAATCATGCGGCTCAAAAGTTCTCGTCCTTGGGCGGTTTCTATTGAAGTGGGAAGGGCCTTTTGCTCATCGAGATCCAAGTAGGCTACCGCCTTCACCGCCGCCGCTGCCGCAATCTCAAGAAATCGCCGATGATCTAATTCCGAATATCGCCGTTGCCTTCTGCCACGTTCAGAATAGTGAGTGAGCATTCAGCCCTTGGAGCTGAGCAACCGTCGGCAAAGTTTCCGACAAAGCTTCCGACAAAGGAAGGCCAAAGAAGCTCTCAAAGTGTCTAATCTTCAGACGGCGGTCATAGACCGCCGCTACAGGTAACGCATGTCCACGGGCCTTGATCTGGCCGCAGCCTCACCCTTTGTCGGCACTCCGTCGATGGCAACGCACGTTCCAGGTCGCCGCCTCGACGAAGTTTCCGACGAAGGATGGGAGCCCCGGCTTAAACCAGCATGACGTGGTTCTCCAACAGGCCGATGCCGCTGATTGTGATCCGGATGCGATCGTCGGGCTGCAGCGTAAAGCCGTCGGGCGGGACGATGCCGGTGCCGGTCAACAGGATGGCGCCATGGGGAAAAGTCTGGCTGCGGAACAGGTACTCAACCAGGTCAGCGAACCGGCGCTTGATCTGGTTCACTGAAGTGTCGCCGCGAAAGACGATCTCCCCGGCTCGCTGAATCTCGAGCAGGATCGTCCAGGCGCGGGCGTCGGTCTCGGTGGCGCCGACCACGATCACCGGACCGACCGCACAGGAACGGTCGTAAATCTTGGCTTGCGGCAGATAAAGCAGATTTTCCCCCTCGATATCGCGCGAGCTCATGTCGTTGCCGATGGTGTAGCCGACCAGGTGGCCGCGCGAGTTCAACACAAACGCCAATTCCGGCTCCGGCACATTCCAATGGGCGTCTTTTCGGATTCCAACGGCTTCCCCGGTCGGAACGACCTTTTCCGGCAATGCCTTGAAGAAAAGTTCCGGCCGGTCCGCGTCGTAGACCTTGTCATAAGCGGTGGCGCTGAAATCTGACTCTTCCATGCGCGCTTTCTTGCTGCGCAGGTACGTCACACCCACCGCCCACACCTCCTGACGATCGAGGGGAGACAGGAGCTTGATTTGGTCCAAGGCGCAGCGAGGGAGGCTCGCAGTCTTGGCCAGCGCAGATAACTGCCCCATCAACCCCTCAAACTCGAGCAGCGACGAGATCCGATCAATTCCCTCCGCAGACAAATCCAGCACCGCCTCGTCGAGGAGCAACCCCACCTTGGAACCGGAAGCAGCAGTCTGGAAGCGGCACAATTTCATCTTAATGACCGGAAACGGAGTGGACGTGTGGACAAAGTCAGAAATCGAACTGGTCGATGTTGGATTTGTTAAAAATAAAAGGGGTCCCGAGGAGAATGTTGTCCCCTTGAACCGTCACCTGACCGGCCCGGCCGCCCTGATACGTTGTGGCGCCCGGCTTGAGGGTACCGTCAACCAGCGACTTGGCCGCATGAATCGTCAGGTACCCGAGGTCCTGGACCTTCCAGAGGATCACGCTTTCGGTAATGCCTTCTTTGACGTAGCGGCGGTTTTCGTTAGGCAGGCCCAGGCCAATGATCTTTACCTGACCGGCTTTGCCGGCTTGCTTGACGGCTTCCGCCGCGCCCGGCACGGCCGGTGAACAGATCGCCATGATCAACTTCACTTTGGGATTGGCGTTGATGATGGCCGTTGCCTCCGCAAATGCTTTGTCCTTGAGATCGTCACACGGCCGCAAGGCCGCCCGCGTCAGCCCCGGATACTTCTCGGCATTCCGTTTTTCGATGGCCTTCTGCCATTCGATCATGTTCCCCGCGGTCAGGCTGGCCGTGATGATCGCGTATTCGCCCTGGGGTCCGATCAGGCGGGCGCATTCATCCATCAACGTGTTGCCAATGCCTTCCGGTGTGGCCTGGTTGACGAAAAACTCGCGCGAGTCGGGCAAAGCGTCGGCATCGTAGGTAATGACTCGGATCCCTTTCTGCCGGGCTTTGCGCAGGGCGGTGGAAATGCCGTCGCGATTTTCGCAGGCGGCGGCGATCACATCCACTCCGCGGGTAATCCAGGTTTCAACGATCTCGTTTTGTTTGGCCGGATCGGGGTCGGTCGGGCCGTCGTAGAGCAGTTTCACGCCCAGTTCCTTGGCGGCGTCTTCCGCGCCTTGGCGGCAGGCCATGAAGTAAGCATTGCCTTTGCTCTTTGGCATCAACGCAATCGTCAATGGCTTGCCGCCGCCGGAAGAGGCAACGGCACGGGTGTCGCCGGACCTCGCGGAAGGCGCCGAGGGTTTGCAACCGGCGGATAAAGCAAGCAGGGCGACCAGGGCCCAAGCGGAAACGGGTCGGCCGCGAGCGAGCTGGCGCAGGACAAGTCGAGTTATGGCGTGCACTGGATAACGGCATTTAAGCCGCAGTGCTCTCCGGGAAAAAGTCCAAAATGCGCCCGGATTGAACCTTCGGGCCTTCTCGCACGCTCAACCTGGAAAAGCAACATATGAGAGCTCTCTGCTTACGCGCCCTCGCCCTCCCAATCCTCGTGTCCATCTTGACCTTGACCGGGTGCATGAAATCTTTGGACAAAACCAGCCGCCTGCCCGCCGCGGCGTCCATGGAATATCTGAACCGACCGGCGGCGCCGGGCACCCTGTTCCCCACGGATGAAGCGGTGCTGGGCGGCGCCAACATCGAGCAGATCCTTTCGTCCAAGGTCGTTCTGCCCACGAAAGCCCGCCTGGTCGTGCTGTCGTTTGGCCCGCGGCCGTCCTGGAACTCGTGGTCGGAAGATTTGGCTGAGGCAGAACGAAACCTGGAGCAGGGCGCGCTCACCAAACTGCAGAACTGCCCGCGGCTGGCGGAGGTGTCGTTGCTGCCGTCCTTGATGGTCCCGCAGCGCCAGACGATTCCGTATTTGCGGGAAGCGGCGGCCCGCTTTCAAGCCGAGCTGTTGCTGGTGTACCGGACCAGCACTCGCGTCTACGAGAAATACCGCGTGTTTCGTCCGGATCAAGTGAAGTCCAAGTGCGTGGTCGAAGCCATCCTACTGGATGTGCGGACGGGGATCGTCCCGTTTTCCGCTCAGGCGTTGCAGGAATATGAGAGCAAACAAACCAAGCAGGATTACGATCTTTCCGAAACCATGGCCAAGGCGGAGATCAAAGCGCTGTCGCGTGGCCTGGAAGACGTGGCCGGCAAGCTGGTGAACTTTCTGGAAGCGGTGCCGTGAGGAGGCGGGCAGTTCCTGGTTCCTGGTTCCTGGTTCCTGGTTCCTGGTTGTTGGTTGTTGGTTTGACTTGTCGCGGGCCTCCGCGTTACGCAGGATGAGAACGCCAAATGCATCTCGAAGCGCACGCAGCGTTGGGTTGGGTGATCGGGAATGCGGGCCAGAATAGTCGACGTGTGCGTAACTGGTGCGTGGCGGCTGCGGTTATCCCCGATATTGATGCGATCCCGTACGTGTTCGGGCCGGAAGCGTACGGCCGATGGCACCATACCTTCGGACACAACCTGTTCCTGCTGATCGCGCTGTCCGGCGTGGCTGCCTGGCATTGCCGTGCTCGTCCTGCGGCAAGGGGAAGCAGCGCCCGCGCGTTCTGGTTCACTGCGGCAGGGTTTGCCAGCCATCTCGTCACCGACGCCTTCTTCAGCGGCTGGTATCTGTATTTGCTGTGGCCAGTCTCCAGCTATGGGTATCTTCCGGAGCACCACGTGGGGTTGGAACATCCGATCAACGTATGGCTGATCTATGTTGGGCTCGTCGCGGTGATCGGCATGGGAGCCCTCCGCAAACGGACTCCCGTTGACATCTTCTGGCCGAAATTAGACGCAATCATCGTCGGGCTCTTTCGGAGCAGACCATTGTCGTGCAGCGTTTGTGGCCGTCCGGGAAATCAGCGGTGCCACCAGTGCGGCCGGCCCACCTGCGCCCGTCACGCTCGGCTGACGCGCCACGCGGACATCGTTTGTCCTGACTGCCTGCCTGGTAGGGTCATAGCCAATAGCCGATAGCCAAGGGCGCCAGCACCAACAACCAGGAACCAGGAACCAGGAACCAGGAACCAGCAACTAGGAACAGCAACCAGCCCAGAAACCCCAGAAATTCGCTTGAGCCAGCGGGGCATTTTGTGCTTTCTCTGAACCTTTCCCGCCTTGCGGGACGAGATTGGATTGGCCAAATGAAACACTTGCTGAGCATCGAATCGATGGCCGTGGCGGACATCGAACACATCCTCGACCGCGCCCGCGCCATCAAGAGCGAGCGGGGCCATCCCGGGGCGGCGGCAGGAAGTTTGGCCGGGCAAGCCTGGGCCTTGATCTTCACCAAACCATCCACGCGCACGCGGGTCTCTTTCGAGGTGGGCATTCGGGAATTAGGCGGGCAAGTTTTGTTTCTCAACGCCGCCGACATCCAACTGGGCCGCGGCGAGCCCATCAAAGACACGGCCCGTGTGCTGAGCCGGATGATTCATGGGGCGGTGATCAGGACCTTCGCCCAGCAAGATGTGGAAGAGTTTGCGCGGTACTCGGGCATCCCGACGGTCAACGCGCTGACGGATGATGAGCATCCGTGCCAGATCCTAACGGACATCTTCACGTTTCAGGAGAAGCGCGGGCCGATCCAAGGCAAGGTCGTGGCCTTCATTGGCGACGGGGCCTGTAACGTGCCGGTTTCCTGGATCTTCGCCGCCAGCAAACTGGGTTTCGAATTCAGGATTGCGGCGCCAAAATCGTTCCAGCCGGACACGGCTCTCCTCAAGCGGGCCGGCGGCAGGATCACTGTGACCGAAAGCCCGGCCGAAGCCGCCGCCGGCGCGGACCTGCTTTACACGGATGTGTGGGTATCCATGGGCAAAGAAGAGGAATCCGCCGCGCGGATCAAACAGTTAACCGGCTACCAGATTAACCAGGCGCTCCTGCGGTTGGCTAAACCCGACGCGTTGGTTCTGCATTGCTTGCCGGCCTACCGTGGCAAGGAAATCGATGAGATCACTTTCGAACAACACGCCCAGTCCATCTTCGACCAGGCCGAGAATCGGTTGCACGTCCAGAAGTCGATCCTGACTTGGCTGGTGGCGGCCTAAAGGGCGCCTGAAGGGCTGAGTTCAGGGGGTCGAGGGATCGGGATCCAGCGTGCTGACTGCTCTCCATGAACCGACCCTCTCAGGTAGCAGCCGACGTCAGGAGGCCAACTCCAGGGAACCTGCTTTACAAAGGGCCCTGGCCCTCCCATTTTGGGGTGGCATAACGAAACGTCATCTGCATTTGTTACCATGAAAAAGATTCTCATCATTATTGCCGCCGTGGTGCTCCTGGGCCTGATTGGCGTGGTCCTGGCCGTCACCCTTTCGCTCGACTCCATCGTCAAGAAAGGCGTCGAAACAGTCGGACCGCAGATCACAAAAACTGAGATGAAACTCGATGGGGCGAACATCTCGTTGTTCTCCGGTTCGGGGACGTTGAAGGGCTTTCTGCTGGGCAATCCCGAGGGCTATAAGACACCCTCAGCGGTTACGGTGGGCGAGGTAGCCGTGGGCGTGAGTCCGCGCTCTGTCTTTTCGGATAAGGTCCATGTCACGCACGTGCGGGTAAAGGCGCCTGAGATCACCTTCGAAGGAACGCTGGGCTCGGCCAATAACTTGAGCAAAATCATGGATAACGTGAACAGTGTCGCGGGCGTCGCCAAGGGGACCGACAGCAAGACCCCGCCCGCCGATCAGGGCGCCTCCAAGAAATTGCAGGTGGATGATTTCCTGATTAGCGATGCTCGAGTCCACGTCAGCATGACCATGCTCGGCGGCAAATCATTGACCGTGCTACTCCCCGAAATCCATTTGGCCAACCTGGGCAACGGGCCTGACGGCATCACCGCCGCGGAACTCACCCAGCGCGTCCTTCATGAAGTAACGGTCCATACCCTCAAAGCCGTCGAGAAAGGAGTGGCTGATATCGGAAAAGTCGCGACGGACGCCGCTTCCAATATGGCCACGAATACGCTCAACAAGGTGGGCAAAACCGTCGGCGACTTGTTCAACAAGAAAAAAGAATAGGGTGGTTCCTGGTTCCCGGTTCCCGGTTGCTGTTCCGGGTTCATGGTTCCCGGTTGGTGGTTGCTGGTTCTGCCCCCTGGTGTAGTCCCTGCCCGCGTCATTTTTCTGACAGCCATTTTTCTGCCTTAAATAATTTCTGCCGTGCATCTGCGGTTGGCATCTTTCTGCCGCTTTCCGCTTTTCGAACTCCTCGTTTGCATTTGTTCTGTGGCTCTCGGTATGCTCCGGGCGAACTCCGATGCGGGACAAGCCTCATGAAAATGTTTTCTTCTCTACAGGGCCGGCCCGGACTGGCCGGTTGGACTTTGGTACTGGCGGGACTGACCATGTGGGGCGGGGGCGGGTGCGTCCATCAATCCGGTGATCTGGCCTCGGCGCCGACCAAATCCATGAAACTCGACAGCAGAACATTCGGAACCACGCCGGGCGGCACCACGGTCAAGCTTTACACCCTGGAAAATCGCAAGGGGATGGTCGTGAAAGTGTCGGAATACGGCGCGTTGTTGACGGAAGTGTGGGTGCCGGATGGATCGGGGCGGACCAACGACGTGGTGTTGGGCTTCGACAACCTGGAGCAATATGTGAAGGGACATCCCTTCTTCGGCGCCACCACTGGCCGCGTGGCCAACCGCATTGCCAAGGGCCGTTTTACCCTCGATGGTCACGAATACAAGCTGGCCGTGAACAACGGCCCCAATCATCTCCATGGCGGCCTGAAAGGGTTCGACAAGCAGGTCTGGAAATCGCGGCCGCTCCACGGGATGAAAAATGAAGTCTCCGTCGAGTTCACTTATATCAGCCCGGATGGAGAGGAAGGATATCCAGGAACCTTGGAGACGAAGGTGGTCTACACCTTAACCGATGAAAACGAGCTGCGCATCGAGTATACGGCCACCACCGACAAGCCGACCATCGTTAATCTAACCAACCATTCGTATTGGAACCTGGCGGGGTCGGGCTCGATCCTGGATCATGTTCTGCAGATCAATGCCAGTCGCTATACGGTCGCAGATGACACGCTCATTCCCACGGGCGAACTGGCCCCCGTGCGCGGCACCGGCCTCGACTTCACTCAACCCCGCCGGATTGGTGATCGGATCGCGGATTACACCAGCTTCGCCAAGGGTTACGATCACAACTTTGTTCTCGATAGCGGCGGGACAGCCCTCGCGCTCTGCGCGCGGGTCCTCGAACCGAAGAGCGGCCGGGTGATGGAAGTCTGGACGACCGAACCCGGCGTGCAGCTTTATTGCGGCAATCATCTCGATGGTTCGCTGACCGGCGTCGGGGGCGTAGTCTATCAGCAGCACACCGGCCTGTGCTTGGAAACGCAACATTTCCCCGATTCGATCAATCATCGGGAATTTCCTTCCGTGGTGTTGGGTCCGGGCAGCACCTATCACAGCACGACCGTTTATAAATTCACGGTGAAATAGTTCCTGGTTCCTGGTTCCTGGTTCCCGGTTCCTGGTTCCCGGTTCCTGGCTGCTGGTTTCTAGCCCGACTTCGCGGATTCGAGCCCAGCGCGGCCGGGGGCGTTTTTGCGTTCGTGCCCGAACTGCGGTGTGAGCAGGCGCTTGCCGCTCGAATCCGCTTCGCCGCGGCTAGCCGGGTCGTAGCGGCTCAGCGGCTCCAATCAAGCACTTGCGGCGAACCCGCGAAGACTGGCTAGTTGCCGGCTCACTAGCAACGAGCAACTAGCAACGAGCAACTAGGAACCAGCAACCAGGAACCAGGAACCAGCAACCAGCAACCAGCAACCAGCAACCAGCAACTAGCCCAGCTGCTTCATTCCCAAATCCAAGGCGCCGAGCAGCTGTTGCATCGAAGCCTCGGTTTCATCGCCCATGTTGGAAATTCTGAAGGTAGTGCCTTTGATCTTCCCGTAACCGCCATCGATCAGGAAGCCCTGGTCTTTGACGAGTTTCTGGAGTTTGGCTACGTCGATGACGCGTCCAGCGGGGCGAGCGCCGTTGTTGATACAGGTGAGGGTGAGGGATTCGAATCCTTTTTCGGGAAAGAGCGTGAACCCGTGGCGGGCGGCCCAGTCGCGGGTAATCTGGCTGGTGCGTTGATGGCGCGCGTACCGTTGCTCGAGACCTTCGCTGGCAAAATCCTCGAGCTTGGAAGCCAGGGCGAACACATGGCTGATGCTCGGGGTGCTGGGGGTCATGTTTTGTTCGGCGTTTTTCTGGAACTCGACCAAGTCAAAGTAATAGCCGCGGTCTTTGACGTTGGCGGCTTTGGCCAGGGCGGCGGGCGAACAAACAAATACCGCCAGACCTGGCGGCAGGGCGAAGGCCTTCTGCGTGCCGGCCAGGAGCACGTCGATCCCGAGTTGATCAAACAACAAAGGCAAGGCCGTCATCGAACTGACCGCATCGACGATGAAGATCACGTCGGGATATTTTTTCTTGAGCGCGGCGATCTCCGGCAGCGGGCTCATCGTCCCGGTGCTGGTTTCATTATGGATCAAGGTCAGGGCGTCGAACTGGCCCGTGGCGAGCTTGCGGTCCACCGCTTCCGCGCGAATGGGTGAACCCCACTCGACCTGCAGCCCTTCGGCCTCCTTGCCGCACCGGCGCGAAACGTCCAGCCATTTGTCCGAGAATGCTCCGCACATGCAATTGAGCACCTTGCGGGTGACCAGGTTGCGGATGGCTCCTTCCATCACGCCCCAGGCCGAGGAAGTGGACAGATAAACCAGTTGCTTCGTCGCCAGCAGAGCCTGGAGCTGAGGCTGGATTCGCGCATAGAGATCCTTGAACCCTTGCCCCCGGTGGCCGATCATCGCCGAGCAAAAGGCCCGGAACGTCTTTTCGCTCACTTCCACGGGCCCGGGTATGTGCAGTTTCACGTGTGCCATAAACTCATCATCACCGTAAAAAAAATCAGGGCGCTGACGGTTCCACAACCGGGCCGGCAAGGCAAGGGAGGAAAAGCGGAAAGCGGAAAGCGGAAAGCGGAAACACGGTCGCCGACTCCCCAATTACCTCATTGGCTTCTTTTCAAACAAAGGCTGAAATTCTTTTGTCCAGGCTGCTTCCGGTTTGCGACTAAGGAGTTTGTGCGACTCATTATTCATTACCCATCATGAGTGACCCAGCCATTGCCTTATGTGACCGGGCCCGCTCCGGCGATCTGGACGCCGCTTCCGAACTGGTCTCCTTGCATTACGAAAGGATATTTGCATGGTTCCGCCGTTTGTGCGGACACGACGCCGATGCCGCGGACCTCACGCAAAAGGCCTTTTGCAAGGCGTGGGCGACTTTGCATCGGTATGAGGGCCGTTCCAGCTTTTCCACCTGGTTGCACGGCATCGGTTATCACGTGTATGTCGATTGGTTGCGCCAGCGCCAGCCGGCCACTCATCCGGAGAATCGCTGGTGGCTCAATCGGAGCGATGACCGACCGGATCCCTTCGAACAAATTGCGGACAAAGAAACGGTGAGTCACATCTACGCGCTGGTAGAGTAACTCGACCCCGACGCACGATACACCGTCCACCTTCATTACTATCAGGGGCTGTCCATCGCTGAAACCGCTGAGGTGCTGGATGTGGCGGCCAGCACGGTCAAGTACCGGCTGCGGGAAGCCATTGCCTATCTGAAGAAACGAATCGAAGCCCGCCCCCTTCCCACACTCTAAATTAATTCTCCACCCCCCTTTCTCTATGACCGACGCTCAAGTCGAAACCATCCTCCGCCAGGCGCCGCAGCCCGCCCCCCCCGCCGCGCTGCGTCAACAGCTACAGGCCGCCATCCGGCTGGAGCCGGCGGCACCCCGGGAATCACCCTCTCCGCTCCTGGCCCGCCCGCTTTGGAAACGTTGGGTACCGGCCCTGGCTTTCGGCCTGCTCTTCCTCGGCTGTTTCATTGTGCTGGCCTTGCAAACGAGCCAGTGGCTTGAGCTCCGCCGGCAGCACGACGAACTACGCGCCGCCGCAGCCACCGTCGACCTCCTGCAACAAGAAAACGATCGGCTGCGCAGAGAGCAAATCCCGCTCCCCTCGCCCAGCACAGCTCGGACTGGCCAACAGGAATTGCAATCGTTGCGGGCCGAAGCCAGCCAACTGCGCCCCTTGACCCAACAGCTGGCCACGCTTCGCGCGGAACAGCAACGGCTGCAGGCTGGCGCGGGCGACGGCACCCAGCAAACCGTCGATCCCTTCGCGGCTCAAAAGGAGCGGGCCCAATCCATCGCATGTATCAATAATCTCAAGCAACTCGGCCTGGCCGCGCGCCTCTGGAGCAACGACCATAACACTAACATCCTGCCCACCGACCTCTTGCTCATCCGGCAGGAGCTCAACACCCCGCGCGTGCTGACCTGCCCGGCCGAAGCAGGCAAAACCAGGACGCCCAGCCCTTCGTGGGAACAGTTCGATCCGAACAGCGTCAGCTATGAACTTCCCTCACGTCATCCCAGTGAGTTCGAGCCTTATACCGTGTATTCTCGATGCCCGATGCACGGACACATCGGTCTGACCGATGGCAGCGCGATCAGCGGGGACCAGAAGCCCTACACGGTTATGGAGGACGGCAATCTCATGCTTCGCCGAAGGCCCGAGAACAACCCCAATCCATGACCCGCCGAATTCTCATCCCGTTGTTTTTGCTGGGCGCATGCCTGGCGGTGATCTTTTGGCAAAGGAATGCCATTGGCGCAGCCCGACGAGCTCAAGCAGACCTGGTCGCGGCCAAGGAACGGGCGGCACAGTTAGCGGCCGAAAATGCCGAATTATCCCGAACGCGCCTTGCGGCAGGCACAAACTCATTCGACAACACCACGGAGCTGCTCCGGCTGCGCAACGAAGTGCGTCAGCTTCGTGCTCTGTCCCAAGAAGTGGTCCGGTTGAAAGTAGCCAACGACCAAATGCCGACTGCAAGCGCAACGCCGCCGGGCGAGTTGGCCGAGATGGAAGGCTATCAGCCTAAGGAGAGCTGGACCGAATCCGGGCTGGGCTCGCCTGAAGCCACTGTTCAGACCTTCTTCCGCGCCGTGCGGGATGCGGATGTACCGCGTCTTCTGCAGTGTCTTTCCGAGCCAGGCAGCTTCGCTCTGGATCTGCGCCTGGATGCCAAAACCGGACAGTTGCGCCCGAGTTCTCTCGAGAGTTTGCGTCTGCTCAGTTTGGTTCAGGGTTACCGGATCGAAGCGCGTAACAGCGCGGCTCCCGAACAAGTTGCCGTGAGCCTGCGTGCCAAAACCGGCGGCGCCGTGCTTCTCTTGGTTCTGCGGAAGTTCGGCGAGGACTGGAAGATCGACCACTAGACTTTCCGATTTTCAATCTTCAATATCTTCAATTGCCGATATTGCCGATTGCCAATTGGGTCGCAATTGAGAATTGGAAATATTGGAAATTGAAAATCGAAAATTGGCCATTGCTCCGGTTCATGAGTAGCTTCCATTTGCTTTACATGCGCATTGGGGCCATGAACCTAATCCCTCTCCCCTCAACGGGGAGAGGGCCAGGGTGAGGGGTGAGAAGGCCAAGAGTTTCGAGTCCCCGAAGGTCGGTTCATGGGTAGGACGGACCTC
>DATLUX010000187.1:0-6967 GCA_035577805.1 Verrucomicrobiia bacterium | reverse complement strand
CGATGTGCATGGCGAAGTGGTCACCGGCCTGCTGGCCTAAGCGGTTCCGACAACGCGGTTCCTGCCACCCGGAGGGCTGCAGTTCACACTTTGCAAAGTGTGAACAACACCATGACGGAGCCCTTTCGTGTGACTGCTAGCGCGCGCATGAATCAAAGGGTCGAGGGTCAAGCTGGCCGGGTTTGTTTCACCGCAAAGATCGCAAAGAACGCAAAGACACAGGAGTAATGACCGGCGATGAGCTCGAATCTTTGTGATCTTTGCGATCTATGCGGTTAATCCCCTGGGTTGACGACGATCGATCCGCAGCCCGTTCGTGTGACTGCTCGCGCGCGCATGAATCAAAGGGTCGAGGGTTAAGCTGGCCCGGTTTGATTAACCACAAAGATCGATGGAAATGATGGAAAAGCGCCCGGCACCGTCGCACCGTCGGTCTCCGGTGCGCAAAGTCGTTTCAGACGCGCGCCGTCAATTCTTCGTGGTCGCATAGGCGTGTTTTAGGTGCGTAGTTCTGGTTTTAAGACACCAAATAGCCGTTTCGACCCGGCCAATTACATTTAGAACGCCTAGTTAACATATAAACGCCTAGTTAACTAATCCGGGCCCGGCAACGGCTCGCCTTTGAGCCTGCGCCATTCCGATTGTTGGCGGAGGATGTCCGACAATTCCTCGCGCGCCACATCCGGCCGGTTCAGGCGAGCCTGACCAGCGGCAATCTGCCGATCCAAAAAATCCGCGCGCAACCTTCGCACTGTTTCCACCAGATTGCGTAGCAGATCGCCCTTGGGCGCTCCGGCGGTCACTGTTTGCGTGATGAGCGCGGCCGCATCGGGATCCGCCAGCGCGTCAATCAAACCCGGAACCCCACGCCAGCTCCCCGCCGAATGCGCCTGCAGCCGGGCCCCGACCACGCGACGGATGGCCGGATGCTGCAACCAATCCAACTCCAGGCGCGCCGTGGCCCAGTCCATGTGATCGTCGGTTCCCAGCAAAAAACGAAGCAACCAGAGCTCGCGTTCAGAGGGCGGCGGCGCGGTGGGGGCAGGCGCCTTGGGCTGGTCCTCACGCTCACCGTCGTCGGCGGAAGCAAGCCGAGGCCGGCTGCCGGCGGTCTGAGTTCTGAATTCAGTGCGCATGGCCTCGGGAGACACACCGAGGCGCAACGCGCACTTTTGGGCGTAGGTGTCCAGCAAGACGGCGCTGCCGGTCTTGCGCAGCGACTCGACCAGGCTCTTGACCACGGCGAGACGACCGCGGTCTGTGCCCAGGTCGTTCTCGGAACAAAGTCGATTCAAGTAAAAATCGAAGAAACCCTGCGCCTTGACGATGAGTTCCTGAAAGGCCGGGCCTCCGTGCGCTTTGATGAAACTGTCCGGATCATGCGGTTCGGGAACCGTTGCCACCCGGATGGCCACGCCCGCCGCCAGCAAACCATCCAGCGCGCGCACGGCGGCGTTTTGGCCGGCCGAATCGGAATCAAAACACAAGACCACTTCTTCGGCGTAGCGCTTGAGGATGCGCGCGTGTTCTCCCGTAAAGGCCGTGCCTTGTGGCGCCACGATGTTTCGCACTCCGGCCATATAGCAGGCAATGAGATCCAGCTGGCCCTCGCAAAGGATGGCGAAGCCCGCTTCCAGAATTGCTCGCTTCGATTTATCCAAGCCGAAGAACACCCGGCCCTTGGTGAAGATGGGCGTTTCCGGCGAATTCACATATTTAGCCGTCTTTTCGTCACCGTCCAGGATCCGGCCGCTGAACCCGATCACACGCCCTTGCTCATCGCAAATGGGGAACATCAAGCGGCCACGAAAACGGTCATAATAACGGTCCGCCCCTTCCTTGCGCAGAATTAATCCAGCCTGCTCGACGAGCGGGAGATCGTACCCTTTGCTTTTGGCCCAATTGACCGTGTCGTCCCAGGCGTCCGGCGCGCTGCCGAGCCGAAACAGCTGGATGGCTTCCGCGGAAACGCCGCGGCGGGCCAGGTACTCGCGGGCCAATTGACCAGAGCCGTCAGTGGCCAGGGCATTTTGCCATCGTTGCGCGATCTGCTCATGCAACTGCAGCAAGGCGTCCTTGGTTTGCCGGGCCTGCTGTTGTCCTGGCGTTCGCTCCAGGTCCAACGGAATGCTCACTCGATCCGCGAGGCGCTTCACGGCCTCCATGAAGGATAGGTTTTCGTATTCCTGAATGAATCGAAACACGTCGCCTCCCTTCTGGCAGCCGAAACAATGGAAGATCTGACGATGCGGATTGACGTGAAAACTCGGAGTTTTTTCTTTGTGAAACGGACAGAGTCCCACGAAGTTGGCTCCAGCCCGTTTGAGGGGCACGGCCGCCCCAATCACATCGACGATGTCGTTGGCGGCGCGAATCTGCTCTTTCTTGTCGTCTGTCAGCCCGGCCATGCCCTGAAGGCTGGCCGAAGTGCTTACTTCTTATCAAGCACATCGTAAACGGACCGCTCGCGCCGATGCGCCATACTATCATCGCCGCCGAGCGACTTGCCCTCGCTGGAGGTTGGCTGAATGAGCACCACACTGAGGTACTCCTTGGTAAACCGGCCTACGTAGGAATGAAGGAAAACCTCCTGCTGCAGGTCCGGCCAGGTGATAAAGAAACTGCTGCCGAAGTTGTCCTGTTGATATTGCGTCCGGGTTCGGAGTTCCTCCGGCGTATAATAACGCGCATTCAGAAACGCCATCGCCACGAGGATGATGCACGCATAACGAAACACTCCCGCGGCCATCCCCAGGTAATACTCGGCGCTGCCAAAGACGTCGCTTCCCACCAGCTTGGCCCCCGCTCCACGACGCACAAAGCTAAAAATAATCACCACCAGCAAGGCGATCCCCATATAGACGGCGACGTAACAGGACAATGGGCTGAAGACCGAAACGGAATTGAGAAAACGCCCGCCGGGTTCGTAAAGAAACCCCGCCGCCACCACGATGATGGCCCACTTCACAATGTCGAGCAGTTCCTCCGACATGCCGCGCTTGCGCCCGCGCCACAAACCGACCGCCAGCAGCATTAATATTGCGCAGTCCACCCAGCTTAAACTGAAATCAGTCATAAACAATCCTGTGTCCAATTTCGGGACGCCGTGTCCTGTTCCGAAACCCGCTTCCGCCGTTCTTACGCGGACGATGCGTTCCCAATTTCGGGTCCAACAGGCAGAAGCCATTCCTGTGCCGGAATGCATCCATGGACCGCCCGTATCCGTTAGGATCTGCGAATTCCGATGAAGCCGGCCCGCCACAGCCAGATTTCCGGGAACCGAACGTCGGCTCGCGCCTCTGACAGAAGTGTGAGTCACTGGACGGACCGGATCTGGGGGCGAACCCTGCGAGTCCTTTCTCAAGCGCGGATCCCGAATGAACGCGACAACAATTAGACCAGCCGAAAGACGCAGGCCGCTGGGTCACGCAATAGGCCAAGGCGTGGATCCGGCAGGAGGCCAGGATCTAACCGCGCCGACAGCCGCCAGAACCGCCACGGCCTGCCCACCCAGCCCACCTGCGTCCAGTGGGATTCTGCCTTCCGCCGCGTTAAGCGCCCGGGCCGCCGGAGGATTGGCTGAGCTATCCCTGTCCTTCTCGGCCCGGGATTGCGCCCAACTTTTGGCGGTCACGAGCGAGTTCTTCATGGTTGAAGACCTCAAAAACCTGCCTGGCGGTGTGCTCCGTTCGTTGGCCGCCGTGATTCCTCATGAGTCAGGTGGATATCACGTCATCGAGCCGGCGCGCCAACAGATCGCGGCGTTTTATGAGCCGGCCCATTCTGACCCTGCCGATTTTGGCAAAAGCCCATGGCAGTTGTGGGAAAGGCACCCGCTTCAAGCCGTGGTCTTTTCGGAGCCGGCGCAGGCGTGGCGGAGGTCGGATGTCATCTCCCCTCGTGCATTTCGCGACAACGCCCTTCAGCAGGGCCTGCCGGGTCTGTTCGAGTTTGACTATGAGCTGGGCGCGGCCATCTCGAGCCGCGCCAAGGAAGGCGAATACATTCTGATTTGCCTGCAGCGCTCAGGAGCGGACTTCAGCGAGCGTGAGCGGCTTATCCTGGGCCTGCTGCTTCCCCACCTCTCCCAGGCACGTCAACGCCTCTGTGCCGCCGCGGAACGGGTGGCCTCGGCCCCCAAGGAACCGGTGCAATTTCGGCAATGGATCCGTCGGCGGACCCAGTGGGAGCTGACGCCACGCGAAAGCGAGGTTCTATTCTGGCTGTGTCAGG
This sequence comes from Verrucomicrobiia bacterium, assembly GCA_035577805.1. Lineage (GTDB taxonomy): Bacteria > Verrucomicrobiota > Verrucomicrobiia > Limisphaerales > JADJPG01 > DATLUX01. The sequence continues at coordinate 2,734 of DATLUX010000187.1, read as the reverse complement.
GTAAAACGAACGGTGAAATTGGGCGCATCCTGGGTATTGCCGAACGAACTGCCGAAACGCACGCGCTGCGCATCTATCCCAAGATGGGCGTGGAAAATCGTTACACAGCCATTGCCACGATGACCCGCTTATCAGCCGGTCAGGAATAAGGGTCAGAGAAAGCGGAAAGCGGAAACCGGAAACCGGAAACAGGGAGCGGCTACCTCGCCTTGCTGCTTGCACCCGCATCCAGTCGCAGTCGTTTGAGCGGCGGACTGAAGCAGTCGATCCGCCGGGTTTCCACGTTGGGCGCCCAGAGCCGCATGGTATCAACCATGCCGGTGTCGTCAAAAGAGCCAAAACCAACGTGACCCGCCCCAAACGTTTTGTCCTCGGCCACCATGATCGGTTTGGCAAGATCATCGAAGTAAACCCGAATTGCGCCGTCGGCCAGCCGTCGTTCGAGCCGGACTTTGTGCCAAACACCAAGGCCCCAATTCACCCCGGCCGTGGTTTGCTTGGCGATCTTTGTCCGGGGCGCTCCGTTGACGATAAAAATGTTGTGGGCATGCTCGTCGGCCGCAGTGGCGAGATGCGCGTAATAGAAATTCGTCGGCGATTTAAAACCAAAAAAAAGACACATGTCCCGGTGGCCATATTCCTTGCCGGTTTGGATGAGATCAGCTTCGAGGACAAAGTCGCCCACCACCTTGTCGGCGAGGAGCGCAATGTTGAAGGGAGAACGAACGATGGTCTTGTATTGGCTTTGCTGAGCGAGTTCGAACGCCGTGATTTTATTGCTGACGGTGTGGCGCCAGGCAGCGGGGTCGCTGACTACGAAATCCTGGAGAGCGGCAGGCTGATCGAACGTCTGCTCGTAGACCAGGTTGTAGCCCTGAGGAATGCCGGAGGAAACGGGACCATCAGCGGCCTTCAGGGTGCCTGTGAGGATGCCCACGGCCACAACTGCGCTCAGGAAGAACGAGCCTGAGGCTTTCGATTTTTCGACACTCACACTCGACATTAGCATTTGAAAAAATCCGCAATCGGAAAGGGAGAGGCCGCACCGATTCGTTTCCGCTTTCCCGGCTTCGCCCTGCGGGCTACGCCGCTTTCCGCTTTCCGCTTTCCGCTTTCCGCTTTCCGCTTTCCGCTTTCGACTTTTACACCTTCTCTGGCACGACGTAGGGTTTGCGATATTCGCGGGTCAACATCTCGTTAGCTTTGTCGTTGCCGATGAATCGTTCTGATTTGGGGTCCATGACCAGGGCGACTCCGAGGGCGGCCTGAGTTGTATCCAGATCAACTTCATTGGCCTTGAGGTGAGCAAACATGCGTTGAGCACTTTCCAGAAGGGGGTGACTCGATTTGATGGCTTCCCGAATCTCGTCTTGCTTTTGCTTGCGGCCGAGGCGGTAGCTGATATTGCCGGTATGGCAGAGGGCGCTGGAGAGATGGCCTTCCAGGATATCGGCGTTCAAATCGGATTCTTTGCGGCTGCGCACGCCCTTGATGAAGTTTTCGAAGTGATTGACGCCCCCTTTCCAGCTTTTGATCTCCTTGTCGTCCTTGTCATAGGCCACAGCTCCCGTGTAGCCGGGCACCACCACATAACCGCCTTCGCAATGGATGACCACGCCGACGCTCCCGCCGTTCTTTGGGGGAAACTTGTCCATCTTGGTGGAGTTCTTGGCTTCGGGCAGGCCGCGGACTTCGAAGATCAAAGGGGCCTTGGGATAATCATGGTAAACGATCTGGGTATTGGCGGTCTCGCCGTCGTCTTCGTAGCCAAGGCGACCGCCCAGGCTGACCACGCGAGGGGAAAGCTCGCGCACGCCCAGGAACCAGCGGGCGATGTCCATCTCGTGGATGCCTTGATTGCCCAAATCGCCGTTGCCGTAGTTCCAGAACCAATGCCAGTCGTAGTGGAACCGTTTGCGGCGGATCGGATCCATGGGCGCCGGGCCGCACCACAAATCATAGTTCACTCCGGGGGGCACTGGCTGCGGTCCGTCGGCCTTGCCGATGCTCGGCCGGGGCTTGTAGCACAAGCCACGGGCCACCAGAATTTTCCCGAGGTTCCCCTGTTGGACCCATTCGACGGCTTCGCGGATGGCGTAACTGGAGCGGCTTTGGGTACCGGCCTGGACGATTTTTTTGTGTTTCCGGGCTGCCTCGACCAGCTTGCGGCCTTCCCAGACATTGTGGGAAACGGGTTTTTCGACATAAACATCTTTGCCGGCCTGGATACCCCAGATCGCGGCCAGGGAATGCCAATGGTTGGGGGTCGCGATCGAGATGACGTCGATATTCTTGTTCTCAAGCAGCTTGCGGATATCCGTGAAGCCGTCGACCGCCACCCCTTCGTCGGCCCATTTCTGCTTTTCTTTGCCAAGAATCGCATCGTCCACGTCGCACAAAGCCGTCAGACGACAACCCTTTTGTTTGGAGAAGCCGTTGATGTGCTCTTTGCCGCGGCCGCCAAAGCCGACTACCGCGACACGAACGTCATCGTTGGCGCTGCGGACTTGAGCCCACGAGCGAGCCGACCAAGCGACTGTGGCGGTACTGGCAAGAGCCGTCGATTTGAGGAAGGAACGACGATTGAGGTTTTTCATAGGCTTGAGTGGGTCGTGGACGCCGGACGCGCGGGAATTATTTAACGTATTCCTGATAGCGCTCGGCCACTTTGGCCTTCTGGTCGTCGCCTTCGTGCATGTAGAAGCGGTATTTGAAGGTGATGCTTTCGCCTTTG
>DATLUX010000186.1:0-2621 GCA_035577805.1 Verrucomicrobiia bacterium | reverse complement strand
GCCTCGGCAACTTCACCATCTTGCCCTCTGTTTATTGGTCGCTTTGGGCGTTATACCTCGAACTGTAGTGGGAGTAGTCCTTTTGATTTTGTGCGAATGGCGCCATCACACCGGAAGTTATTTATGCACGAGCCCTAAGGCACCGGTTCCAAATCCACGGACCCGCTTTGGTTGGTGCCCAGGAAGAAGCCGGCTGCCAGGTTCTGTCTTTGCAGGATGGCGCCCTTGAAGGAGAGTTTCTTGTCCAAGCCGCCGTCGTTCAGCTTCACCGTCCCGCTCAACAGTCCCGTGGGCAGAGTGATTTTCAGGAGCAACGGCTGGTTGGTGGTGAGGTTGATCAGCTGGTTTTTCGGGCCCAGCGTTACACGGTTGGTGAAGGACCTGGTCAGGTTGCCCCCCTCAAACGTCACTGCCCCCATGTTGATCTGCAGCACCGGGTTGGTCCCGGGCGGCTGATAGCTCGAGCCGACGAGGTCCATCTCGTTAGTGAACCCGTCCGCGTAATACTTGCCCGGCAGGCTGGGTTTGATCCAGCTCAACTCTCCGTAGAGCGAAGCCGCCGGGGCAGGATTGGTGCTGAAGGTCACCCAGCTCAGGATCGATCCTTTGCCTCCATACAGCGCCACGTAAAGCGGCCACATTCCGGTATCGGACACCGGCACGCTCTGCGTCACCGGAGTGGAGTCGGCCAACGTGCCGGTGAAGCGCAGCTTGCCTTTGGGATCAACGATGACGCTGCCGAAGCCGTGGCCGGTGTCGGCTTGGTCCTCGTTGGTCAGGATCAGCGTATAACTGCCGCGATAAGGCGAAGCGTTCGTGCCGACATAAATCGGCGCTGGATCACCCTCCAACTCCGCCACCCAACCGGCCACGGGATTGATCACCCTGCCTTCGACTCGTCCCGCCCTGCCGCCATTGAGCTCCAGACTCAGTTCCAGCGAGAGATCGTTGGTGCCGGGCCGTTTCACCGCGTTGGTGGCGGTGCCTTCCTGGTCAAACTGGCCACTGAACGCGTAGCGCTTGTCCCCCTGCCGCAAGGTGCCTGAATACTTGCCGGTCTTGGCCAGCACAAAACTGAAGCTGCCTGAGCTATCCTGCTGCACGCCGTTGGTCTGGTCGTCGACGTAGAAAAGTCCGTTGTAACTCAGGTTGATGGCCGGGAATGGGCTAAGCTCGAAGTTGGCCTGCAGGGTCATGTTCGACGCCGGCACGAAGCTGAATGGATTGGCGCTGGACTCGATGCTGCCTGTCCAGTGGGTGAACAGGTAACCGCTGGCCGGCGTTGCCGTCAGGCTCAGGCTGCGACCCGGGTCGCGGAAGGTGGTGCCCAGGAAGCCGGCACTCACCGTGCCCGCACCGTTGGTGGTCACGGTCAGCCGCGTCAGCACGAGCACCGGCAGCGTGACTTCAGCCGAGCGGTTACCCGGCGTGTCTTGAGCCCGGACGTAAAAGAGGTTCGTGCCCGCGACCAGATCCGACGCCACCGCCGACCACGTCGTCGTGCCGGCAGCGGTTTGGAACGATCCCGGCCCGGCCGCGTTCGCCACGCGATACTCCACGACGGCGACACCGCTGGCGTCGCTGGCGGTGCCGTGCAAGGTGACCGTGTTGTTGGTCAACCGCGTGTTGGCGGATGGCGCGGTGATCGTCACAGCGGGCGCAGTGCTATCGACGAAATTAGCTTCCAGCACCAGGTTCGCCTCCATCACGAAACTCAAGCGCGCCACGCTGGAGGTCAGTCCTCCTGTCCAACCGGCAAAAGTAAAGCCGATGGCGGGCATGGAGGTCAGGACGTAGGTGTTGCCCACATCCAAGGCTTGGCCGTTGAGGTCCGGCGTCACTGTCCCCTGGCCATCAATGATCACCGTTAATGGGCTCGTCACGCCCGAAACCACGCGGATGACTCCTCTCATACCCACCGCGGCGTGTGGAATACAACGATAGTGGTACGTGCCGACTTGGTTGAAGGTGACGCTGCAGGTCGTGAACAGATCGCTGCCGCAAAACGGTTGGGACGCGCCGTCGCCGGTGACCGTGTGGAAGTTGTTGCCGCCGGTGAACACGACGGTGTCGCCGTTGGTGATGGTCAGATCGCTGGGAACGAACGAGAGGTTTTGGACCTTCACCGAAAGGGTGGCCGCAGGCGCCGACGCGGCCAGAAACGTGGCCAGCACGCAGAGGATTCGAAAGAACGTTTTCATATGGCCGGCTGATGAATGCTCGAGGCCCACTTCACTAGCACTAGCATGCAATCCTGCCTGGTGCGGCCCCCGGATGCAACTCGGCCCCGCTACGGGATTGCCCGGCCCCCAGCAGAAACGCAACCTTCCTCGAACAGCGCTGCAGCAGTCACCACGCTTCCAAGATACACCGCCTACTGTGGCGGCGGGCTGTGACCGCCGTTCGTTCTCTCCATGAACCGTGGGGGAAAAGCGGAAAGCGGAAAGCGGAAAGCGGAAAGCGGAAAGCGGAAACGCGGTGGCGTCTTCGGGAACGAAGGGTTCAAGGTCCCAATGCGTGTGCAAAAGCAGATGGAGGCTACCCATGAACCTGACCCTCACCCGGCCTGCGGCCACCCTCTCCCATCCGATGGGAGAGGGGCTGGGGGTGAGGGCTCTTTT
>DATLUX010000185.1:0-10368 GCA_035577805.1 Verrucomicrobiia bacterium | reverse complement strand
CGAACAACTGACCGGCCAGCGTCAGGAGAATGTCTGCGAGCTCCGCGCGTGTCGTCCGGTCGCTGGCTCGAGCCAACTCTGAGAGAGCCCAATAAGTGGGCTGAATGCCGACGCTGCTGAAGTCCATCCACCGGGCCACCGTCCAGCTCAAGGCGCAGAGGCGATCGAGACCTTGGAGATTCAATGCGTCGAGCGCCTTAAACAAGGCCTGTCCGGTCACCGAATCATAAAGACGCAGCTCCGCGCAGGCCGCGGCTTTCCTGAATGCGGCCAGCGCTTCCTCTCTGCGATCGGCGCTGTGCAGAAGCGCCCCTTGCAGGTGGTGGCCCAGGGCGTTGGCGGGATCGCGCTGAACCAGTTCGCCGGCCGATCCCGTGTCGATCCGATCCATGCTCACCGTCAACACGGCCGCGACCGGTGCGTAATCGGCCCGGGCGTTCACGGCCACGGCGGCGAGTTCTTGGCGTACCGGATCTCCGGCTCGAGCGAACACGCAGAGTCCAAGCAGGACCACCGGATCGCTTGTGGTTGCCGCGAGTGCGCGGAGGCTTTCGGCCGCTGCCGCCTTGTCCACCGATTCACGGAAAGACGGCAGATCCGGCATCTGGAAGGGCAACTGGATCATGGTTGATCTCGCAAATAAAGACACCGCACCAATTATTTTCCGTATAGGAGCCCGATGCAATGTCCAACAGCCAGGTTGCAGTGTACGGAGCACCTTCGGCAGTGCGCGGAGGGTCGATGGCATTTCTTCAGAGCCTCAAAACATTTTTGGGGAGTCCGTTGCCATGTCCAACCGCCCGTTGACAGCGGACGGAGGGCCCTTGGCAGTGCGCGGAGGGCTGGTTGCATTTCTCCGGGACTTCAAAACATTTTTTGGGAGCCCGATGCAATGGCCAAAGGCCCGTTCGCAATGTGCCGAGTGGCTTTGGCAGTGCACGGAACGCCGATGGCACTTCGCCGAAGCCCATTGACACTGTTTCGGAGCTCGACGCCCTCTGCCGACGGCCGATTGGTATCTCGAGGACCGATTGTCGTCCTGGGAGACCCGCTCCTGGCCCGACTTCGCGGATTCTGTCGTTGTTTGGTTTCTCTTTTCACGCCGCTTTGGTTTCAAGCTCGGCGACCGCGGCAGAAGCCGGCACGGTCGGAACGGCAGGCGCAGGCGCCGGGACGGGTGGCCCGCCTCCACTTGCCACTCCCGACCGAGTGCCCGTCACAAATCTGCCCCGGTTGGGCAAGGGAATTGGGGGCAAGGGAATGGCGGCCTTTTTACCACTTCTCGAGGCACCAGGCCGGTTCCGGAAATTCCCTTGCCCCAAATTCCCCTGCCACCTCCCAGCTCCCCTTGCCAACACGCGCACACGTGATCGCTAGCTTAGCTAGCTACGAGCTGGGCGGGGCGAGCGCCGCTTGCAAGGACTGCAGTTCTTCGCGGACCTGTTGCGGGTCGGCGAGGGTTTGGGCGATTTCATCGCGGAGCAATGCCCGGTAACGCTTGCGCAAACGATGCACAGCCACGCGCAAGGCCCCTTCCTCCAGCGCGAGTTCAGTCGCCGCCTGGGCGTATGGGATCGCTTCCTCGCCCACCATGAGGAAACCTTTGGCGCGCTGGAAGAGCTGGGCTTTGTCCGGTGCATTTTCATTTTCCAAGCGCAGGATGACCCGTTCCAGCAAAGCCAGGGCCCATTCCCGATCATAGAGGCGATCGGGGCTGCGCGGGTCCGGCGGTTCGAGTTGATATTTTTCATCCGCATTCTTCCAATCCAGCGACAAATGCTGGACGGCGCCGCCGCGTTTCTGGCGTTGGGCTTTGTCCCATTCGTTGGCCAGGAAATGTTTGAAGGCAGCCAGCAGGAAGGCCCGGAACTTTCCGCGCTCTGCGCTCAACCCTTCCAGATAATTCTTGGCCAGGAACCGGGCGAAGAAAGCTTGGGTGAGATCTTCAGCATCCTCTTTCGGATGTCCCTTGCGCCGCGCATACGAATAAAGCGGATACCAGTACGTCTGACATAACTCGCCGAGGGCATGGTCTGATTGCGGTGAAGATTTGTGTCCGGCTGACAGCACGATGGTCCAGCGGGTGGTGACAAACACGGCGCCTGGCGGGACATTTTCGGCGGAGCTTTTCATGGGGATTGGTCGAGGGCGGCCTCTATTCAAAGTGCGCTCTCTCGACCAATTTGTAGCGCACGGTTGCCCCGGGCCGGCCCTCCTCGAAGCTCAGGACCTGCAGCAGGCCCATGGCGTTGTCCCGCGTGCGGAAGGCGTTGAACTCGGGAAGTTTGGTGTTATTCAAGGGAGGCAAACGCGAGGGGTGATAGAGCCGCTGGTTCAGGCGCTCGGTGATCTCCGTGGGGTCCAAATGATCCCATTCCTCGCGCGTTATATCCGCGATGGGCATCTGGAGCAAACGCAACTCGTTGGTGCCGGCGTCCACGTCGTAGCCATGGTTTTGGCTCCAGGACGGATTGCGTTCGATGCCATGGTAAAACTTGGTGCCGTCCTTGCCGGTCGGGAACACGCCAGCCAGCCCGCGGTCGAAGTCGAATAGTTCGGTGATATGCGCCTCCTTGACTTGGCCGAACGCCGTCGGTTTGAAGGTGCGCGTGCTTTTTCCCACGCGGCTGCGGTCGCGCGGCACCAGTGCGATGTCCTTGAACTCCACCCAGTGCACCGGGCGGACTTGCACTCGAAACTCGCGCGTAGAGGGAAGCGGCAGGCTGTTAAAATCGTAGGTCCAAACGGTGGTTGCTTCCATCGGCGTGCCGGTGCCGCCATGAGCGGTGTGCTCGACGCCATTGGTATCCACGGCGACGACCCGCACGTTCCAGTCCTCGTTTTCTTTGCCGAGCAGCATGGTGACCTGGGCGTGGCCGGCATTTTCGCCGATCTGATGGACGAGCGCGTGGAGATCAGGGACACCTGGGAGTCCGTGCGAGGTGCTGTTTTGGCCGCTGCGGTCGTGAGTCGACATGGTTTGCCAGGCGGTGAGGCTAAATCCCAGGCGCATGGTCGTCTTGAGCGCCCTGGGTTGAAAGGCGGCGCGCACCGGCCAACCACCGTCCAGCACCCGGCCCTCGCGCATGAGCTCGCCGCCCGCGCTGAAGCCGCCCGAGGGCAGAAACTTCAGTTTCGGCCCATCGCTATTATCCGGCAGGTCATGCAAACGCACGATGAGATCTTTATTCGTCCATCCGGGGGAGCTGCAGACCCCAATCTGCAACACCTCATAGAGCGAATCCGGGATGGCGGTGCCGTCGGGCAGCCACCATTCATTGGGCGCGGCTCCGGAATCGCTGACGGCCAGCACCTCCGCCGTGCCGCGTCCGGGCAGATGCGCGATCAACGCGCCGGACTTCACGTCGGTCACGGCCGTCTGTGCTGGCGGCGAGGCTGCCCCGCTGGCCGAAGTCGGCGCCGGTTCCTGGATTCCCCGAACGCGCAAGGCCACATCCCGGAACTCCACCCAATACAGCGGGCGAATCTGCGCGCGAAACTCTTTTACGGCCGCGAGTGGAAGAAGAAAGGTGTAGGTCCACGTCTCGTTATAGTCGGACGGCGTCCCGGTCCCGCCGACGGCTTCGTGCGATACGCCATTGGTATCCACCGCCACGATGCGGGTTTGCCATCTCCCATCGTCCGGTCCGCGGACGAACGTGAGGATGGCCTGACCGTTCCGTTCGCCGAATTGATGAAAATAAACTTGCTCGTTCGGATCGCCCAGTTGGCGGGTCGCCGTTGACGATTGAGAAACGGGATCCCGCGTGCCCACGGTGCGCCAAGGCAGGAGACTGACGCCCAGACGCAACGTCACTCGATCTACTGCCGCCGGCCAGGCCATCCGCACCGGCCAGGTGTCGTCCAGCACCAGGCCGTCCCGCCGAACTGTGTCGCCCGTGGAATGGCCGCTGCCGGGATTACATTCGAAGATCGGAAATGGCGCGCCATCCGGTAAGTTGGCGAACCGAAAGATGAGATCCTTGGGAACGGTGTTCGGGATGTTGAGCGAGCCGCCGGTCTCGAATTCGAACGTGGTGGGGGCGTGCGCCCGACCTTGCGGATTCCAAAATGCGTCCCGGGCGGCGCCGGCTCCCGCGATGGCCAGCAGTTCCATGACGCCGCCATTGGGCAGTTGCGCAGTGAGCGCTCCCGTCTTCACGTCCACGCGGGCGACTTGTTGCGGCGGGTACTTGAAGATCCCCGGCTGCGGGCGGCGATTGGCTGTCAGGAGGATCAGCACCACACAAAGGCCCGCGATGACCGCGGCGCCGCGGGCAGTGGCCCACCACCAGTCGCCGTTGGAAGGCGTGCCCTCAAGTCTCAGCGCGCGCCACACCCGACGGATGATGAACAGGTCGACCAACGCGCACAGGATCACCGCTCCAATCGCGATGAAGGCCGGCGGCGGTCCAGTCAGGAAAAATTCGAGCGTGGTCCGGGTCTTGAACCATTCCAGTCCAGATACCCAAACCCAAGCCAGGAACGCATCCAGCGCGAGCAATGGAAAAAACAGGCCATCAAACAAAGCCAAGGGCAGGCCACTGATTCGGCCGCCTTCACGGCGGATGTGGCTGACGGCCAGCCAGCCCAGCGCCGTCGTGCCGAAGGGCGCCGTCAGGCCCACGGGCAGAACCGTGAGATCCAACACAAGTTGCCACCACCTCAGGCCCCTCTGCGAATCGGCTAGGACCGGCATGTACCACAGCAGCGCCAGGATAAAGAAAAATGGCATCCAACCCAGGCCCACCACCGCCATCCGCGAAAAATGTTGCGGCGCGAGAATCGCCGTGCCCTGCGGCGTCTGGGGTCTTTTGGGTGGCTCAGACGAAGCGGACTTTGTCCGGCGCGCCCACCACACGCCCAAAGTCACCACCGCCGCCGCCAGGACGAGGCGGACAACGACACTTAACCAGCCCACCACGCCCAGCCAGCCAAACAGAGAGCGTCCGGTGGAAACCGAGACCGCGCCAAAAACCAGAGTCGCGACGCCGAAAAGCACCGCCCACGCAAATAGAATTCCGTTCCAGTATAACTTGGGTCCGGTGGGCTGTTGGATAAAGAGGCGGAAGCCTGCCCAACGCAGATAAGATCGCGGCGCGCCCGTGACAGCCGACGTGGATAGCTTTGCGTCCGGCGTGCCGGCGATGGTTTCCACCCGTGATTTAACTTCGCTCGCGTGTTGATAACGGCGGGCGGGATCATTCTCCAGAGCGCGCAGCACCACTTCATCGAGACGCACATCCACATCCACTTTGCGCGACGGCGGCGAAAATTTTCCCAACGGCAAATCGCCCGTGAGCATTTCGTAAAACACGACGCCGAGGGAATAAATGTCCGCCCGATGATCGACGGCCAGGGGGCGTTCGACCTGTTCCGGGGCCATGTAATGGGGCGTGCCCATCACCTGGCCTTCCGCGGTGAGCCGCAGCGAGTCCGCGTCGACTCCGAGAATTTTCGCCAGACCGAAGTCAGCGATCTTCACGCGGCCTGTGCGGTCCACGAGGACGTTCTCCGGCTTGATATCCCGATGCACCACTCCTTGATCGTGGGCATACTGCAGCGCGTCACAGATTTGCGGAATGATCTGCAATGCTTCCCGCGGCGATAAGCGGCCGTTCTGCTCGAGTTGGCGCAAGTTGGCGCCGTCCACGAACTCCATGATAAAGAAGTGTAACCCGGCGGTTTGCCCGAATTCGTGAACGGAGACGATATTAGGATGACTCAATCGCGCGAGAGCACGGGCTTCGCGATTGAATCGTTCGGCGAAATTGGCGCCACCCGCTTGGGTCATCGGCAGGATTTTCAGGGCTACCAAACGGTCGAGGGCCGGCTGGCGCGCTTGATAGACCGCCCCCATTCCGCCGGCACCCAGCAAACGGACGATCTCCAACTGCGGAAAAAGCTTGGCTACCTCCTCGACTGGCAGCGGCTCAAAGCGCTCGCGGACGGGCCCTTCGGATTCGGCCTCCCGAGTCTCCGCCCCTTGCGCCAATAGACAGGCCGGGCACAATCCCGCCAACGCCCCCGCAGGCAACGGTTGGCCGCAAGCCGGACAGTTTTTAGATTCGTTCAAGAAGCTGTTCATGGCAGTTGTACTCGTTCACCACCTCCCTCAGAAGCGTTTTTTGGGAAGTGTTACAGAGTTCCTGAGAATGGCGTTGAGCGCCTGGTTTTGCGTGCTCGCCGATACGTGATGCCGACAGGCCAGATCGGTCAGGAATTGTTCCAGCTTTTCGTTACTGGATTGCGGGATTTTGCTTTGATTAACCGAACCGGCAGTCGTATTAATTGAGCAGGTTGGGTTGATAAGGAACCACTTACGATTGAAAGGAATCGCGAAGATTAAGCGCCCCGATAAACGAACCAGCATGCGCGCGTCTTCAACAAATGCCGTTGACCGGAAGGAACTTAAGAGATTTTGCCGAAAATCGCCCAAGGAAATGGATCAACGACCGGCAGTCGTTTAATTAACAGGTTATGGTTTCAAAACGATGAATCGGGAGAGCCCTGAATGTCAAAAGACCTCATTCTGTTGCTGCTTGCGCTCTCGTTAGCGTTAGCCTCGTGCTCCACCGGACCTCACGAACAAATTCCTGCCGCCGGCACAGTTTATACGTACCAGAGTAGTCGGATCGACACGTCGCAATCGCCGACTGTTTCTCTTCGCGTCACAAAAGATTCGAAAAATTTCTCCGCCAACATTTCGCGGCGGATTGAGGCGGTGGGTTTTAAGATACTCGAGAACAGTGGTTCACCCGACTATTATGCGGACGTCGATTACAAAACATATTTCGACGTAGTCCATCAGACGTTCGTCTATTTCCAGATTGATCTGATTGATGCAAAGTCCGGCGAGTCCAAGATCCGACTCCGATACGTTGGCGGTACGTATAGCTCGTATGGATGCAATACCGCGCTGGACATGGTATTTAAGCAACTGTCCAAAGTTAAGAATGGAACGAATGGAACATAACATTAAAGGGTGTATTGCTGCGGAGCGAAGCGGAGCCAGCAAATACGCCCCTTGTTGAACAAGCCCGGGTGAGGAGTTGGATGTCGTGGGCCTATGGCACTTATGTTAGGCAGCCCACATGTCGGTCACCACAGGCGCCGGGTCGGTGATCCGGAGCGTTAGGCCAAGTGTATGTCCATCACTCCAGCAAATATGCCGACAGGACTTCTTTTAGTTGTCCTGTGCTTTTTTTGTGCGGGCTGCGTTCATATCAGCACCCCAACGGAACGTGATGCTTCTTTTTCCCCCTACAAAGGTGCAAAAGTTGGAAAAGAGAGTCTTTGGAATTATTTGCTCGCACGTTCGGGAATTCTACAGGGGGGCGAGAACCTTGACACCCCTCTAGGCACAAATTCCTTCCGATTCACGAATGCGTTCGATAGTGGAACGGCGACGGCCATTGACAAGCGGGGCTATTTTCTGACCGCAGCTCATTGCGTGAACAAGAATCAGGTCGTTTGGCTGGTATTTCTGCAAAATGGCCAACCGCAGGCAGAGCGTGCGCGGGTTGTTTGGCGCGGTGATAAAAAAAAGCGAGAACCAGACCTGGGCATTCTCTGCGTTTCGCACCCGCTCGGCCAGACGTTTCAGTGGGCAATGGAATTTACGAACGGAAGCCCGGTCGTGGATTTGGGCCTGAGCATTCAAGGCCCTTCGCACCATTTGAAAACACAACCAACGTGTGTGGCAGGAAGAATATCGAAGGTTTCAGAGGTCTTAAGTGCAAATTCTTTGAATTATATTGTTGTATCTCATAGTTCTCCATTGCGTCCTGGAGATAGCGGTGGGCCGCTGGTTCTATCGGATGGCCGGCTGCTGGGTATCAATGTCATTGTGAGACCTGATTTTCGGTGGAGCCATCTTTCATTTGGTCAGCATAGTGATGCGCATCGGCCTGATTTGGTATGGCTGCGGAAGGTCATTGATGCAGACGCGGCATTATTTCCGAAAGAGATTTCGTCGCCATGAGCACACAACGGCCTAACCAGCCGACTGCACCGAACCCGGCGATGACGCTCTGGTTCCAGGTCGGCGGCCATTGGCGCCGGGTCGGTGAGCCGGAACGTTCGGGACGGCGTTGAGCATATGGGCCCGTCATCTTCAGCACCGAAACTTCCGGCGGCTCCGCGCCGGCCGTGGCCACTGTTTCTTGGCGTCATTGCCTTCGCGGCGCTCATGGCATTTCGCTACGAGTTCACATCGATCTGGGTGAGAGCCGGAATCGCCGCCTGCGCTTTTGTAGCGCTTGGCTCAGGAGTTGCCAGATGGCGCCGTTCGCGAACATGAAGCCCGTCCCGAACCAGTCGCTCGACCGAATGACGAGTAGCGCGGTGACGCTCTGGTTTCAGGTCGGGTGTCGTTGTCGCGCTCCTCGTCATCGGTCAGCTTTGCGTTCGGCCAAATGAAAGTCTGGCTCGTCATCTGCCTTGTCGCCCTTGTGGCATGCAATCGTGCCCCAAAAGATCCCTTCGATGCACTGATGGAGGAACTTCCTTACCACGGGTTTAATAGTTACGGCTTTGTCCCGCTCCAGCTGCCATCAATGGCAACGCCGGACTCCCTCATTAGAGAAATGGAGAGGTCCGGAAGATTTTACCGGTCAGGAATCTCAACCTTTACAAATCGAGAGACACGATCAGTTCATACTAAACTCCGAGAACGGGACTTGCAGTACCTGCGAAAGCATGACGCTTTAAACGGGTGGCATCCGGAATATTTCACCGCTGTTCTCCTGGACACAGATGCTGGTCGGAAGATTCTATTGCTGCGACATCTTGGAGTAGACAAAGGTTGGTTTTACAGGCTCTACGACAGCAAATGACCTGGCCGAACAAAGCAGATGCACCGACCGCCGCGATAGCGCTCCGGTTTCATTCTGTTCACGATGGGCGCGGCGTCGGTGATCTGCGGCGTTGGGCGAAATAACATGGACTGGAATCACAAAGAGGCGAGGTGGCATGGGAACAAGCGTCCGCGCATTGAACCAGTAAAGTTCAGCATCGGTGGGCAGGATTATGATCGTGTTCGTTACGGCGAGGGTGAAGACGATCTCGCCTTCCCTAAGTGTGACGATTGCGGTGTGAAACGTGGTGCTATTCATCAGATCGGCTGCGACCTTGAACCATGTCCGCGCTGCGGAGGCCAGGCGATTACCTGCGATTGCTTTTACGACGATGATTGAGAGGAAAATGCCCAACAAACCGACCGCACCGAACTTCGCGACTGCGTCTCTTTTGGATTCTGGGCATCACGGGCGCAGAGTCGGTGAGTCGAAGCGTTGGACGACGAAAGCGCATCACCATGTCCAGCTCTGAATACGAAATAACAGATTTGCTCGCGCTGATTTTGTCGGAGCGTGCTGATGGTTTGAGCCTCCGTGCTGGTAACCCGCCTGTTGTTCACCTGCATGCTGACCCGCACACCATTGAGGGACCAGCCATCACACCAGAGAATGCGGAGTCGCTCCTGCGGAGTTTGGCGGACACACGACAGGTTCGGCAACTCCGTGAGACCGGTGATCTTGAGTTCGTTGCTGTGTTGCGGCGCGGACTTCAGCCGGGCGCGGTCTGTGGGCTTGTGCCCATAGGCGCGGCGTTCCTGTTGCTTTTCCTCACACTCCACCATTAGTATGACAACGATGCCGGTTAACAAACCGGATGCAGTGAACCCCGCGATGGCGTCTTGCTTGCACCTGCATTCCAAGGATCACTGGCGCGGGGTCACTGGTCCGGGACTTAGGCGCGGCCTGCAATGCATCCATGCCCCAAATGCGGTAGTCAGCGCATCGTGACCGGGAGATTGGTCGAGTACGCCTATAGGAATGCCGCCGTGTTCCGGCCCGACTCCCTTCGGTTCCTGGCTGTGACTACTGCTGGCGGCGCTCCGTTGGGCAAACAGAGCTTTGCTTGCCGCGACTGCGGCTTAATCTGGAACTTCAGCGACAAAGACAATTTGAACAGATTTCTCGAAAGGCATTGTGAAGGACCTGACAACGTTCCATTCGCCTAACACCAAGCCGGTTGCACCGAACCCCGCGAGAGCATTCGCACCATGAGCAACTCCACCATTCTTCCATCCAAGCGCGCCTTTTGGGGTGCATGGATTGCGTTTGTCGCCACCTTTCCCGCCGGGATGGCAGTCGGTTGTCTGTTGGCTCACGGACAGGACGCCGCTGGAAGCGGCATCGGTATCGGCCTTGGGATGCTTGGTGTTGGTCTATTGGGAGGGATTGTGACCGCTGTATTTATTTCTTACTTCATAGTGCGGGCCATGCCGCATCTTTCTGGCAAGCTGCTGGCGTGTTTACCGTGGATTGTTCTGGTAGGTTTTTGGTGGATGGCGCTGTTGACTCC
>DATLUX010000184.1:0-43678 GCA_035577805.1 Verrucomicrobiia bacterium | reverse complement strand
TGGATCCACTCGAAAACGGGAGTGCCACCGGCAAGGGCCTCCGCCATCTTTTCGCGCGCGAGTTCGCTGGAGCGCCCACCGCCGGGTTGGAATTCAGGACTCACGTCGCCAGGACTCAATTCCGCCAGTCTTGCCATCGGTACCCCGTAAAGATCGCAGGCATGCTGGTTCCCAAATAGAAACCGGCCGCTGTCGCCGTCAAACACGACGATTGCTTCAGGCGCATGCTCGATCATCGCCCGTAACCGTGCTTCACTCGTGCTGAGCTCCGCTGTCCGCTCGGCCACACGGCGTTCCAGGGCCTGCGTCATCTCCAGCAATTCGCGCTCAGCCTTCTTTCGTTCGCTGATATCTCGCGAAATGATGATGTGAATGGTTTTTGCCGCGATCATGACCGCGGTGGAGGTCACCTCAACAGGAATGACCTTGCCGTCGAGTCGGCGGATCAACCATTCAAAGTGATGAGCCTTTTCTCTTTGGACGATATCAGTAACCTCGGCCTTTTTGTCCGCGGTGCTGCAACCGTCCGCCTGAAGTGGCGGTGAAATGTCCTCGGGCAGCGCTGGCAGCAATTGTTCTTTGCTTTCCGCGCCCATCAATTCGACTGCCGCCTGGTTGCAATCCAACAGAACGCCCGTCTCGGGATCATACAACCAGATGGCGTCGGCGCTGCGCTTGAACAGGCTCTCAAACACGATGTCACTGTCGCCAATCCACGCTCCTGGCGCACCGGTTCTTTCGCCCCGCTCACTGGTCTCAGGCCCTTTCATGACAGGTAAAAACCAAACCTCATGATAGAGACACTGCGACCCTCCCCGCAATGCCCTAATCATGGATTCTGATCATCTTCCGGACGATGCCCATCGCACCCGACATTCCCATTCTGGGTCAGTGACAATCGATGTGAACACCCGTGCGTTCCATCGGTTCGCCGCCGGTTCCAGGGCGGGTGGCCACATTTCACAGATGAATTCGCCCTGGAGCCTGGCGGTCGCGCCGAGCACCTTCGGCGAACACGCCAATCAACTGTTGGTCGGCAATTTCGGCAGCAGCACGATCATGACGTTCGATGCAGGATCTTATTCGTCCCCGCTCGTGCGCGAACGAGCGAGGCCTCGATGAATCGCAAAGCTAGGCGACCGATGCGGCCGGAGGCGGCGAGCTGTTGCTTCAAATCCTCGAGCTGTTTCGCCTTCGCCTCAGTGCTCGTCATATCGGCAAACGGGACTTGGCAGCGCTGGCTGAGCCATAGGCCGAATCTTCGCGGCCCAGTGGCGTCGTCGGTTTGGCTGTGAATGATGCGGCGGTGTCTGCCCGCGCGGTGAGAATGAGGTCGAGGGGATGCGTTTGGGGCAACCGCCGCAAGCTGGTAGGTTATTCCGTCGTCACCTGAGCTGTCTTCTGTAAGTTCAAGAGCGACGGCCTCAAATCGCGTCGTTCGATTTGCGTCAAAGCGACGCTGCAAGACGAGCCTGCCTTTTTCCAACTTCCATTCGTGTCGTCCGAAGCTGAGCCAAACCGCGCCCCAGGTGAAGGAGGCCCCATTGGCGGCCAGGAAGGTCGCCAGACCCCACAAGTCGGGTCGGTGCTGGGCGGCGGAAACGACATACAATGCAACCGAGGCAACCAGGGTGCAAATGATCCACATGGTGATAGCTTGCTTGCGCGCCCAAAGAGGAGCCGGAGTAGTTCGCAACCGGCCATCACGCCGCCAAATGTCCAGAACGCTGGGATTCATCAATCGCATCTTTCTGCCCACCATCTTTCTGCCGTCGTCCACTGTCCCATCTTTCTGCCATCATCTCCTTTGGCATCTTGTTGTCTCCGACGTAAGCCAGGGCGAGGAATGTTCTCGGCAAACGGTCGCTACATTGCCGCCAAGTTTCCGACGCCACGACGCCATCTAGAGCTTGCGTGGCGGGCGGCATTTCGATAATGCGTGTCCCGGCAGGGCGGTTTGGCGTGCTGAATTGCGCGCCATCAAGCAGTTGACGAAGCGCCGATAACCCACTAAGCAGAGACCATGCGGCCGTTCCAAATCATTTTCAATTCGACCAGCGCCGGAGAACTCGCCCGGATGCCGAAGGAACTGCAGTTAAGTATTCTGGGTGAGTTCCGGGGTCTGCCGCAGGAGGTAATGAGCACGGACCTGGAGCACTTCGGGAAGCTCGAGCGGAACGGAAAGACTCTGCACCGGTTTCGCATCGGTGAGTACCGGGTTTATTTCGAAAGACACGAACTGGGCGTGATCGTGCACCGCATCCTAAGCCGGAACAGTTTGAAGGATTTCCTGTTTCGCTCCAGTCTGCCGGTGGGCGAGGATGAGGCCCTGCAACAGAATCCGAAGTTCTGGGAACTGATCGAGGCCGGCCAGGTCAAGTCGGGCTCGGCGGGCTAAGATTCGGCGTCCGAGCCAAGTTCCACATTCCAGTAAGCCAGATCGAGGAAGTGTTTCCAGCTTTCGTGCTGATGGAAGCCCAGGTTGACTTGGACGAATGGACGCCACTTCGGTCGCTTCGGTTTGCGGATGAGATGCATCCCGGCTTCCACCGGGGTCCGATTGGCTTTGCGGGTATTACAGGGGATACAGGAACAAACGATGTTCTCCCAGGTGGTGGGCCCGCCGCGATCGCGCGGAATCACATGATCCAGGTTCAGGTCTTTGCGTTCGAAGATTTGCCCGCAGTATTGGCATGTGTTCCGATCCCGCTCAAAGATGTTATGGCGCGTGAATTTAACCTCTTTCTTCGGCATCCGGTCGAACAAAACAAGGAGGATGACCCGCGGAATGCGGATACGGAATGAGACCGTGCTAATACTCTCCGGATGGGGCTCCTGGATGGAAAAGTCGTGCCACTGCCCGAAATCGAAGGTTTGAAAGGACCCGTCGCCCGCACCCAGCACAACTTGGGCGCGCCCCTCAAACAGCAGCGTCAGAGCCCGCCGGGCCGAGCAAACATTGACTGCCTGCCAGAGGCGATTCAAAACAAGGACGTGCTGGTCAAGATAGTAACTCATGAACCCGTCGTACCGCCGCGAAACGTATCACAGCTGAAACTTCAAAGTCAACTTTTCCGTCTCTGCCGCAGGCTGTTCTGCTCGTTGCTGGTTCAGGGTTCAGGGTTCAGGGTTCAAGGGGTGCATCTTGAAAGCTGGGCGGCCGGCCAGCCTTTGACCTTTGACCGTGTGGCACACTAACGCGGCTCCGAGACCGGCTTGGCGGAACCGCTGCGGCGCAGGCGCAGCGACCCGGCGTCAAACACGCCGCGCCCGTCAGCGCCGCGAAATTCGCAGACCAATTCCACATTGATCAAATCCTGGACATCAAAGTCGTAGCGCAAAGGTGTCCAATCGGTATTGGTGGTAAGCCCTGAGGGGGAGCGTTCACCCGAGATGCGGAGCATCACCCCGCTGTTGGTGGCGCTGGCGGGGATACCCAGCGTACGGCCTTGACCGAGGAGTTGGTAATGACCGGCGGGGAGCAGCACCAGGGTGCGCCAGGAGGCGGACGACCAGCTGTCTCCTGCGCGAATCTCGAGGGTATCATGATCATCGACTTTAGTGCGGTTGCTGGCCATGGGAGATCGGCCGCCGTGAAACTGCCAGGTAGGCAGGCGGGCGTAGCCGTCCTGGTCGAAGGTGAGCGGTCGTTCGGGGTGTTCTAGTTGTCGGGCGACCTGGGCGACGCGGCGGGTGATGCGCGCCTTAAGATTTTGAACGGCCGTGTCAAACTGGGAACGGGCGACCACGTTTCCTGCAGCGGCGTGCAGGCGTTCGCTCATTTGATCCACCTTGCCGATCAGACGTTCGGCTTGGAATTGGTTGGTGAAGATATTCTGCAGCCGTTCCAAGTAGCGGCGACGGCCTGCCGCCGTGGTGAAAAGCGCCTTGGCTACCAATCCGTCCCAATGCGGCGTGATGGTCGGGGCGGGGGATTGACCTACTCCCAGGATTTGATCAAGGCCATGAGGCATAAAGACAAGCTTGTCCTGCGGATAGTCATGAAAGAGCCGATAGTTGTTTGGACCAAGGCAATAACCATCCCAATGTTGGAACAGCACTTCGAGGGCGGTAAAGGTAAGGAAGCGGTCCACATCCAGGAGTTGTTCGAGCCGCGCGAGGCGTTGGGTGGGATTGGTCAGGCGCGTGGCTGCAAGCAGCGCGGTGAGGTCCGAGCGATCAGTGGGATTGTCGCCGGAATCCACTTCGAGGGCCTTGCTGATGTCGCCACCTGAACCGCCGTCGTAAAGGTTGCCTTTGGTGGACTCGAAATGCTGTTTGAGGAAATGTTTGTTGTAGGCCTCAACCAGCACGTAAAGACCGAGGTCGCGTCCGTTCAAGATGACGCGGGCATGGGCGATCCGGGTGGCGGGCACGCCGGCCTCGGCGAACGCTTCGCGCGCCAGTTTTTCGCAGAGAAAGGAAGGATCCTGGACCGAATTGTTGAGATGAATCTTATCCAGGCCATAAAAGCGTTGGCCGCGGACGAACTTGTCGAAGTTCAGCGTGAGGGATGGTTTGCCATCGATGGGTTGGAAGGTGAAGGAACCTTTGAGGTGCAGCGCGACATTTGTGAGCAGCGTGTTGCCTGCTTGGACCGTAACATGGACATCCTTACGTTCGGGGCGTGGTTTGCCCCAGACTTGCCGATAATCCTTGAGCACAGCCATGCCTTCTGGGGGCACGTCGATTTGGAGCCGCGGAACGACGCGTCCTTCGAACAAGTCGGTTGGGTTTTCCGAGGCAGCTTGCGTTGGGGGCTGAGCGTGCAGGAGGAGGGCTGGAATGGTCCAGAGCCAGTGGGCAGCCTTCGTTCTGAGGGGAAGCGTAAACGCCGTGGTCACGCGCAGGAGGGTACGCTGAGGAAAGGGGCGGAAGCGAGCTCTGGACGGTAAACATTGGCTGTGGTTCGGGGTATGCTTGCAAGAGCGCCATGAGCCAACACATTCTAGTGGTCGACGATGAGGCGCAAATCCGGGAGCTTCTTTGTATCTATTTGATGAAGCAAGGGTTCCAGGTTTCCACGGCGGCGACTTCGCAGGAAACTCTTCAAGTGCTGCGCAAGGCTCCGGTGGATTTGGTGGTGCTGGACATTGGCCTGGCGGATGAGGATGGACTTAAGTTACTGGCTGATATCAAGAAGCATCATCCGAATCTGCGTGTGGTCATGCTCACAGGGATGGGTTTTGTGGAAGACTTGCTTCAGGAAGCGCACCAGAAAGGCGCGGATGGTTATGTGAGCAAGATCTTGCCCCTGGACGAGTTGCTCATGGCGATCCAGCGGATATTTCGGCCCGCATCTTCGGCTGCCCAACTCCAGGGCGCCTAAATCGGCATCCAATCGGGAAAAGCTTGCCGGGCAAACGTTGCCGGACGGCCCCGTGTTTAGCGGGCTTTATAGATCGTTTGCGTCGGGCTGTAGCGGCGCTCTATGAGCGCCGACTTTTCATCTCAATTTTTCATCTCGCTCGGCGGTCATAGACCGCCGCTACAGTCGAGGATCGCAACTCCCTAACGAACAGTAAGGGAACTTTCCAAGATGCGCCTTGACTAGGGAATGGGCTCTTCGGATGATGGGGTCGACACCTCTGGGAACGAACCTTCAAGCTGTTGATCTGTTTTATGCGTACGCGCCTTTGCACTCTTTTCTTGGCCTCGTTTTGCAGCCTACCTTTCGGCGCTATCGCGCAAGGCGGGCCCTTTGATCCATCGGAATGGCCGGCGACAGCGGATCCCAACAGTGTGGTCCATTACGTCAGCGTGGATCCGACGGCATTCACGCCGCTGGGCCCCAACTGGCTTGATTCGGGAATGACGATCCTGACGGGCGGCGATCAAATCACGACGCCGATCACGATCGGTTGTTTGCCGGGGCTGAAGGTGTTGGGCAACTACCTGAACACGGCGGACGTCAACTTCAGCGAATGGGCTGATGACGATACCATCGACATTTTGATGCAGGTCTACGGAGATTCGGCCGTGTTGAGTACCGCCGGCGCGCCCCGCGGCTACAATTTTCTGACCGGCGTTCTTCCTGAACTCGCCGCGCCTCTGGGCGGCACGCTGCCGGTCGAAGCCAAGAACGGGAAATGGAACTGGGTGTTGTTCCGAATTACCAATGGCACGCGACCTTCCGACGGCACGCGGTTCGTGGGGTCGATTCCGGCCAATGCCCAAGGCGGTTTCCAGGCTGGGGGCGTCAACGGCGGCACCATTCGGCTGGAAGGCGTCCCCAACTTGATCGTGCGCTTGATCGCCTTCGGGCAACGCGGCGCCTTTGGTGAACCCGAACAGATCAACACCTTCTTCCCCCCCGAACAATGTGAGGCGGAACCCGAGACCAACCTGGTCTTCGATGACATCAACGCCGGCACGGGCAGCCATCTGTCGGTGCTCAACGATGGAGATCAACTGACCGAGAACCTGACGGACGTCGGGCCGACCGGAGACAAACGCAAAGCGGTGCGCGCGCTGGGCAGTTATATGAACTTCGGCATCGCTGATAATTATCTGGGCCTGCCTTGCAATGAGACGCATGCGATGAAGGTGTGCGTGGAGTTCTATGACGATCCCGCGTTGGCGGGCGCGAGCTTCGGCCCGGAGGCGTTTGCGACCGATTCCTGTGGCAGCGTGGGGTTTTATCCGCCCGACCGCCAGCAGGTGCTCCAAGGCAGTGGCCTGTGGATGCGCCGATCGTGGGTCGTGCCTGCGGTTAATTTGTTTGGCGTGAACGCGGCTCCACTGACCGCGGGCCCGCGTCTGGTCTTTGAAACCGGCCGAGCCGTCGCCATCTCTCGTTTCGACCTGGCGGTGATGCGCACGGGCACTCATCCTTTGGCGGGGCAGGATCCACTGGCGGATTGTTTCGAAGATCCAAATATCTGCACGGGCGCTTATGGGAATTATGTGGAAATGGATTTGGCCAACGGCATTTTGAACGGACTGGCCCCGGGCACCTCGGGCGGCGATCAGGAAATGATTCAGGCCGATGCCGGCCCGCTGGACGATCGCCGTTTTGCGATCCGGCCTGCCCGCAACGATGGCAACCCTGCGTTCCAGCACATCTACCTGAACTTTGCCATTCAGAATGAAGCATTGGGCCCCAATTCCCAGCCCAATGCCCAGCTTGCCATCTGCACGACCTATTACGATGACCCGACCCTGGTGGGCGCGCGGTTCCGGCCGGAAGTGTATCAGTCCGATGTCAATGGCGTGGTGACGTTCGCCTTTACGTCGCCGGCGCTTGAGGTCGCGCTGGAGGGCACCGATAAGTGGCGCGATGCGTATTTCGAGCTGCCGAACGTCAAGTTCAATGGAGTGAACCAGGGTCCCCAGGCTGCCGCCAGATTCTATGTCAGCGACAAAGTATTCTTCACCCGGGTGCGTTATGCCGTCATTCGGCCGTGCGGCCCCACCGCTAATGTAAACCTCCTGGCCGAATGCAAAAATCCAACGCTGAGTCTCAGCACCGAAACCGCCCAACTTAAGCTGCGTTGGCCGCTGACTTATACCGGCTTTCGACTGGAAGCCAGCGACAGCCTGAGTTTGCCTAACTGGGCTCAAGTGGCGGATCCGGCCGTGATTGACGGAACTGATTTCGTGATTACACAGCCGGTGACCAGCCCGGTCTTCTATCGGCTGCGCCGATAGGTCCGGGACACTGACGCCGTGTTTGCAGTGGTTGAATTGCCTAAAGCGAGCCGGCTCGCCGGGAAGTCGACTGGCCCCGCTGCTTGCCGCTTCTCTCGGGTGCCTGTCCCTGTCCCTGTCCCTGTCCTTCTGGCCTTGTGGTTAAGCGCCCTGCTTGGGCTCGCGAACACTCCCGGCTGGGGCGCCGTGCAGTTGAACGAAATCGTCAGCCGCAACGACAGCGTATTGGCCGATGAGGATGGCGAGTACCCTGACTGGATCGAACTGCGAAATCTTGACACGGCGGCGCTTAACCTGGCCGGGTATGGTCTTTCCGATGATCCGACACTCCCGTTCAAGTGGGTTTTCCCGACGCGGGTGCTGCCGGCTGGCGGTTATCTGGTGGTGTTTGCCTCGGACAAGAATCGCACGAACACCCCGACCCTGCATGCCAACTTCGCCATCAACCCGGAAGGCGAGACCTTGGTGCTGACGCGTCCGGATGGAGTGCGAATGGACCAGGTGGCGACCGGTTTTCTGCCTTCCAACTTCTCGCTCGGGCGCGTCCTGGACGGGCGAACGAACTGGCTGCTTTTTCCACGGCCCACGCCCGGGTCGGCGAATACCACGGCCGGCTATGCCGAGTTGCTGCCCGCGCCGTCTTTTTCGAGGCCGGCCGGCTTCTATGACGCGGGATTTTCTCTGACCGTCAGTTCGCCGGCGCCGGAGGCCGTGATCCGTTTTACCCTGGATGGATCCGAGCCGACCACCAACTCGGCGGTCTATTCGGTTCCACTGGAAGTCCGCGATCGGTCCGGTGAATCCAATGGCATTTCGATGATCCAGGGCACGGCCACCGTGAACCAGCATACGGACGGCTGGTTCCCACCCAATGGATTGACGTATAAATGCACCGTGGTGCGGGCCCGGCTTTTCCAAGACAACCGGCCGCCGGGACCGGTCGCCACCTCCACCTATTTCGTCAGTCCCGGCGCGGGGCAACGGTACCGTTTGCCGGTGGTGTCGATCGCGACCGATCCGTACGGGTTGTTTGATTACACCAACGGGATTTACATGTTGGGGTTGATCTTCGATCAGTATCGGGCGGCGCATCCCACGGAACCGTTAACCGGCCATACTCCCGCCAACTACACGCAGCGCGGCAAAGCCTGGGAACGCGCCGCTCACCTGCAATGGTTCACTTCGGATGGGTCCACGGGCTTTGCGCAAAACGTCAAGATCGACATCCAAGGCCAGTCTTCGCGTTCTTTTCGCGAGAAATCTCTGGGAGTCAAAGCGCGCAGCGACCTCGCTCCGATCGATGCCGTTGCCTATCCAATTTTCCCCGGCCTCACCAATCGATTCGGCCGGCCGATCTCGCGTCTGAAAGGTTTTCGCCTGCGCAATTCCGGCAACGATTGGGCCTACACCCTTTTTCGAGATGAACTCGCCCACCGTTTGGCGGCCGGAACACTCGTCGATACGCTCTCCTATACGCCGGTCGTCACCTTCCTGGATGGAGAATACTGGGGGATTTTGAATGCCCGCGAACAGGAAGACGAAGACTATTTGGCGGACCATTACGATCTCGCTCCGGAAAATCTTACCATCTGCGAAACCATCGGGACTGTGATTTACGGACGGCCCGCAGATAACCAGCACTTCCTGAATCTGCGGAATTACGCCGATACGAATGATCTGTCGGACCCCCTAAAGTACGCTTACGTCCAGACCCAGATGGACGTGGAGAATTTCATGAATTACCAGGCGGCGGAGATCTATTACGCCAATGCGGACTGGCCGCATAACAATATCCGATTCTGGAGGCTGAAAACCGCGCAATACCAACCGCAATCTCCCTGGGGACAGGACGGACGCTGGCGTTGGCTTTTGTTTGATGTCGATCTGGGGCTGAGTCATCCATGGAGTGGCGGGTACGGCGATAATACGCTTTCCGCAGCGCTTTCGCCGACTGGACGTCCGGGCATTAATGCGCCTTGGTCCACCGCCTTGCTGAGAGGGCTGGTGCGCAATCCGCAATTTCGCGCCGATTTTATCAACACCATCGCCGATCATCTGAACAGCACTTTCAAAGAGAATCGCGTCACGGACGTGATCGACGGCATCTACAACACGCTCGCGCCGGCCATGGACGAACACATTCGGCGCTGGCGGACGATGGGCAACTCGGTGAATACGTGGTCCAACAACGTCCGCGGGTTGCGCACGTTCGCCAGTCAACGCCCGATCAATGTGCGGCAGCATGTGGTCACTCAATTCGGCCTGAGCGGTTTTGCTAACCTGACGTTGAATGTCAGTCCGGTTGCGCGCGGTTCTATTCGGATTAACCGTTTGCTGGTGAATGAAACGACGCCGGGCGTGACCAATGGCGTGCCCTATCCGTGGCGCGGCACTTACTTCCGAGGCGTTCCAGTTCAACTGCAAGCGATTCCTGCCCCCGGGTCCATGTTCGCCGGCTGGAGCGGGGCGCCGGGCCTCGGGACCAACCAGCTGATCACCTTTACTCCCACCAACAATGCGACCATCACCGCCCTGTTCCAGCCCAGCCCGCCTCCGTTTGATTTGGCGGCCGGCTCGTATCGTTTCACGGCCTGGGATCCGGCGGCGCCCGCAGAAACCTACCCTGCGCATATGCGTTTTCAGCAGACCACCAACCAGGATCCTTCCCTGGTGACGCCGCTGGAATCCGACTGGCGCTGGTCTTATGCGCTAACCAATCGAAGCCGTGTGCTCGGTCTGGGCGACCAGGGCGTGGCCTTCCTGAACACCAGCAATCCCCAGGACCTGCCTGGCGCCGGTTATTTGGGGGCCGCGCTGTTGGCGGTTCGCACGATCGGCGTCACTAACATCGAGGTGAGTTGGATCGGCGGAACAGTTCTGCCCAATCAACAAACCTACGCGTTGCGCCTCCAATACGCCGTGGGCGAGGGGCCGTTTCGTGATGTGCCGGACCCGT
Organism: Verrucomicrobiia bacterium; assembly: GCA_035577805.1. Taxonomy (GTDB): domain Bacteria; phylum Verrucomicrobiota; class Verrucomicrobiia; order Limisphaerales; family JADJPG01; genus DATLUX01. The sequence continues at coordinate 33,072 of DATLUX010000184.1, read as the reverse complement.
CGGGTCAGCCCATCGAATACGTGCGCAATGTAATCCCTGGTCATCAACAGTTGGTTGGCCCCTTCCTGCTGCCGGCCGAAGTGAATCACCAGGAGTACCTTCAGCTGCGCTGGAAATATTATCACGTGTCTGGTCTGAGCGGCCCCCGCGCCCAACTGCGCCTGGACGATGTGCTGGTCTCCCACCAGGTTCCACTGTTGTCTCCGACGGTGGCTGTTCCCGTCCTGTTACCCGACGGGGCGTTGCGTTTGAATTTCACCGGCTCTCCGCATCGAGATTATTGGCTCGAAACTTCGACAGATCTTTCTGCCTGGGTGCGGATTTATCGGAACACAACGGACATCGAGGGCGACGCTCAGATTCCGCTCTCCGGCTGGAACCAGGAGGGGCAGCGCTTCTTTAGATTCAGGTTTCCGTGAGCCGTTCCAGGGCGGAGGGCGCAGGGCGGAGTGCGGAGTGCGATGGATCGGCCCCTCGGGTCGCCTCGTTTGTTGATTGCCCATTGCTCATTGCTCATGGCGAAGGACAAGCTGAGCACTGAACGAGCACTGTGCATCCTCAAGGCGGGAATCCAAACGCCAGCTTCACTGCGGAATACTCGGGATGGACGGCGCCGTCCGTTGTTCGAATGATTAAGGGTGGTTCAATCCATGTGCGCTCACGCAGGGGCGGCGGGAAATCAGAGGCGCGCGCCATTCCGAACAAACCCAGCAACGGCGCATCTCCTTCGCGCAGGATGACTGGACGTTGCCGGATCACGCACAACCCGGCGTCCCGGGCGGCCGTCTTCAGCCTTGTCTCCTGGCTCGCCGGCGACATGGGAAATACACAAGCGAAGAACCCGCCCTGCGCCAGATGGCGGGCGGCTGCCGCACAGTAATCCGCGATGCTCCCCCGCAATTCAAATCGGCACGCGATTTTTTGCGGGTGTTCGCCGGTCAATCCGCTTCCCGGAGTGAAGTACGGCGGGCTGGCCAGGATCAAGTCAAACCGTTCCTCCGGCCGAAGGACACCCGGGACACGGAAATCGCCTTCCCGCACTTCATATCGTGCGGCCAGCCCGTTCCAATCGGCGGATTTGCGCGCGAGCCGGACGCTCTCGGTTTGCGCCTCCACCGTCACGAAGCGCGCGCCAGGCAGGCGCCACGCCGCGATCATGCCGACCGCTCCGATCCCGCTGCCCAGATCGAGAGCGGTGCTCGCGGTCGGACACCAGGTGGATCCATACCAGGCCGTGAGCACATCGTCCGTGGAAAATCGGTGGCCATCTCTGAGTTGGAACAGGCGAAAGTGCCCGCTAATCGCATCCAGGGTCTCCCCAGGTTCGACCGCAAGACCGGCGCTGGCGCCCGGAGGAACTGGGCCTGGTTTGGCCCATCCCTTGAAAAACGGTTCCGAAGAGTCCATGTGCGTGATCACGCAGCGTGTCCCAAGCTTCGAGCTCGCGCACGATTTATTTGTTCGGCTTCATTGCCTCGCAACGGGAGTGAGGGAGTTGGGCGGTTGCCACTGCTTGGGGATCGTGATAATTCTCAGCTCGTCATGAATCTCTCCCGCCTCGGTTCGCTTGGTCTGACTCTGGGTTGGTCATTGTCATCGACCTGGGCTGCCGACACCACGCTGAAGCTGACGTTGCAACGGCGTGATGCCAGGACAGGCGGCCCCCTCATCAGCCAGGAAGAAGTCCCTGCGAACCGGCTTGGGATCGTGGTCATTGACCTCTGGAACTATCATTGGTGCAAGACTTCGGCCGCCCGCGTGGCCGCGTTAGTGCCGCGAATGAACCGTTGCCTGCAGGTCGCCCGAGACCTTGGGATCCAGGTTTTTCTATGCCCAACCGACGTTGCCGACAATTATGTCGGCACGCCGCAGGTGGAATCCGTTATTGCGCTGCAGCGTGTTGCGATCCCAAAGCGTGAGGAGATCCAATGCCCGGCCGCTCCCGATGGAGGCGGCTGTACCTGTGGCCGCGAGCGATGCCAGGTGAACTATGGTTGGGATGGGATGCATCCGGACCTCATCATCGGCGAGAAGGATCTGATCCCGAATGACCCGGAGCTGTTTTACGCCATTTGTCAGCAACGCGGTATCACGCATCTGCTTTATCTGGGTGTGCATACGCAAGTTTGTTTGCTGGGGAAGTCCGTGGGGGTTCGGCGCATGTTGCAGGCTGGAATGCGTTGCATGCTCGCGCGAGATTTGACCGATGCTCATGGGCTTTATGATCCCGTGAAGGGCATCACGCCGGACGATTTCACCACCAATGTGGTGGCTCATTTCGAAAGGTACCTGATGCCGACGCTGAATCTGGTCGAAACCTGGCAAGCCATGGGGCGCTGGGATCGGGCCTGGGTGGTGGATCCCGTGCGCGTGGCGCCCTGGGGCACCTGGGCTCGGCCGCATCTTTTCGAATCGCCCCTGACGGTGACCTTGACCGCGCCCTGGGAACCGAACGCGGCCATCCATTACACGTTGGACGGCTCCGCGCCGACTCCGCAATCGCTGCGCTATACGGGGCCGTTGGTGCTCGAGAAGACCACTCGGCTGCGTGTCGCGGCCTTCGAGCAGGAGCGGGAGGTTTGTTTGCAGAGCGACACTTACTTTGCGCGGCTCGAGCCAAAGCCGCCGATGCCGGATGTCCATCTGTCCTCCCTGAAACCCGTGCGGGCGGTTGGTTACGGCCATTCTCCCTCCTTCAACGACCATCGGTTTTCACCTCGGGTTAACCCGCCCCAACCGGACCTGACCAACGAAAAGAAACCGTTGCGCCTCCGTGGAACCAAATACGACAAAGGCATTGGTGTCTTCGCGCCCAACCAGTTGCTCTACGAACTGAAGCCGGAGTATGACCGTTTTGTCGCGTTGGCCGGAGTGGACGAGCATATCCTCGACGTCAACAATGGTTCGAACCTGGCCATGCATCCCAGCGTCATCTTCCGTGTCTTCATTGACGGCGAGATGATTGCCCAAAGCCCCGTCATGCGCATCTCGGAGGAGCCTTGGCGATTCGATGTCCGTATTCCTCCCCGACATCGATTGATTAGTTTGGTAGCCATGGCCGGCGGCAACGGGAACAAGGAGGATCTGGCGAATTGGGTGAATTGCGGATTCACGACGCGCCGATGACGCGAGGTCAAGGCAGGCGGGTGGTTGCGCCGCAGCCCTGCGCGATCGGATTACGCCTTACTCCTTGACAGACTGCCTGTCGGCGAGGGGAATTCTCCTATGAATCCACCCTTTTGGTTCCATCCCCTTCGTGTGCTGTCCGGCCTCGCTGTTGCTGCGCTTCTAGTCTTGAGCTGTCCGGCGGTTGCCGCCGAATCCTCCGGGATGAAAAAGTGGCAGAAAGGCGAGGGCTGGGGTTGGGTGTGGGGCAAAGACGACGAAGTCGGGTCGCTGAACGAGATGACTGATGGGTCCCGCCTGGCTGCGCTTCGGTTAGTAAAACAAGGCAAGACCTATGATCTCGGCGTGACTTACGACCGAACGTCCTACAAATGGCCTGGCCACAGCCCCGGAGAGGTGATCTCCTTTCGGACCCCGGAGGGGGTCAAGCGTCAGGGCGACCTGCCCGCGCTGGTGAATGACAACCCAACCAAGACCGCCTGGCACAGCTGCGCCCTGTTCATCAACGACAATGTGGCCACCCAAATCGATGGGTTAGGGCACGCCACGGAGGGCGAAGACGATCACTGGTATAACGGACTTCGCGAACGGGATTGGGGCGGCAACTGGGGCTTGCGCAAGTGCGATGCCACGACCATCCCACCCATCGTCGCCCGCGGTGTCCTGATTGATGTCGCCGCCGCCAAGGGGCTGGAAGCGCTGCCGGCTAATCATGTCATTACGGTCGAAGACCTGCAGGCGGCTCTGAAGCAACAGAACAGCCGTCTCCAGCCCGGTGATGTAGTCCTAATCAGAACAGGGACGCTGCGTTTCTGGGGCGAGACCGGCCAGGATGATAAGGGGTTGATCGACCAACACGACAGTGCAGGCATCAATCTTGAAGCGGCCCGGTGGTTGGTCGAGGAAAACGGGGCCATGTTGATCGGAAGCGACACGAGCGGCCTGGAATACAAGCCCCGGACGGAGGACACGACCGCTTACCGAGCAAAATACAAATCGTTCATGCCCGTCCACAACTACCTGCTGATTCAACAAGGAGTACATATCGCGGAGTTTCACAATCTTGAAGAGCTGTCGCGTGGCAAGATCTTCGAGTTCTGTTACGTCTGCACTACTGCTCGCCTGAAGGGCACCGCTTCAGGTTTTGCACTCCGCCCCCTGGCCCTGCAATAAGTTGCCCGCCCCCCCCCGCCCTCCGCATTCCGCACTCAAAAGGCCGGGCGCCGACGCAACCCGGCACCCGGCCTGCTAACACCCCACCCAGTTTCTCGTCCAGAATCAGCCGGCCTTCACTTCGATCGACTTCGGCCGCGCCGTCTCGCTCTTGGCAAGGCGCACCGTCAACACGCCATCTTTGAATTCTGCGGTGACCTTGCACACGTCCGCGTCCGCGGGCACAGTGAAGGTCCGGTGGAAGCTTCCATAAGAGCGTTCGATCCGGTGATACTTCTTGTCTTTCTGCGTCTTTTCGAAGTTGCGTTCACCGCGGATGGACAACACGCCGCTTTCCACCGTGACTGTCACCGCTTCTTTCTTTACCTCAGGGAGCTCGACTTTGATCTGGTACTCCTTCTCGTCTTCCGTAACATCGACCAGCGGGAGCCATTGGCTGACGATCATGTTCTCTTCGTGGTTTTGGACTGAGCGCTGATTGCCGAGACCGAAGAGGGAAGTGATACGGTTCTGAAGTTCATCCATTTCCTTGAACGGATCCCAACGAGTTAATGCATTCATTTCTAATGACCTTTCTGTTCTGGCGGTCTGCTTTTTATTTCTTGGCGGGCCGCCAACCGCTCCGACGGTCCGCTTTTTAATTTTATCTTCAGGCCTGCCTGCCAGGCTCCACAACTCCACACGTTGAAAACTAGAACAAGAGCAATGCCAGGCCACATTCCATGCGTAACTAGTAGATAATCAACGGTCGCATCTAATATGCAGCGCAAATATAGCGCCATTATGACCCAATCCTTGGTTGAAGTAGACTTCAGAGTTGTGCTGATTTGGCTCTTTCGCCTTACCGCTTCTTGCCGACCACCGCGCTGCTCGATCTGACCACGCGCTGCTCGATCTGACCACAGTTCTGCTCGATCCGACTGCGACCGTTGGATCGCCTGCGCCGCATTGCAGCGGCGGAACTGGCGAGAAACAACGAGTTCCAAAGACTGGTCAGAGATCTCAAGAACGGCTCGAACCCGGGACGATTCCCGACCCAAGCCGGGTTAAGCCAATTCAAGGAGGGAGGCTTGAAGTGAAAGATTTACAGAATATTGGCGGCCAACTCTGCCAGTTCGGAGCGTTCGCCTTTTTGGAGCTCGATGTGAGCTGCCAGGGGTTGCTCGCGGAAACGGCTGACGACGTAATTGAAGCCGTTGGAGGAGCTATCGACGTAGGGATTGTCGATTTGATACGGGTCGCCGGTGAAGACAATCTTGGTCCCGTGTCCGACGCGGGTGATGATGGTTTTCACTTCGAGCGGCGTGAGGTTTTGTGCTTCATCGATCACCATGTACTGGCTGGCGATGCTGCGTCCGCGGATATAGCTGAGGGCCTCCACGACGATGCTGCCCGAGCGCATGAGGTCCTGGCTGCGCCGGTGTTCGTGGCCCATGTTGAGATCGCTGAGCATTTCCAGGGCGTCGTGGATGGGTTGCATCCAGGGGTTGAGTTTCTCCTCGAGGGAACCGGGAAGAAAACCAATCTCTCGGCCCATGGAGACGGTGGGGCGGGCGACAACGACGCGGCGGAATTCGCGATCGACCACGGTGCGTTTGAGGCCGGCGGCCATGGCCATGAGGGTTTTGCCGGTGCCGGCCTTGCCCATGAGGGTGACCAGTTTGACATGGTCATCGAGGAGGGCATCGAACGCAAAGTGCTGCTCGCGATTGCGGGGTTTGATGCCCCAGACGCCCTCGCGGCTGTCGGCGATGGGGACGAGGGTGCGTCCGGTGAGATCGACTTTGGATAATGCCGTGCGCTTGGGGTTTCCTTCCTCGGTGAGCGTGCAGTATTCGTTGGGGAAATAATTCCCGGTGCCGTTGAGTTCCAATTGTCCTTTGGCGCGGAAGGCGGCCATTTTTTCTGCGGAGACGGCCAATTCGAAGAGGCCGGTATAGAGCTCGCTAATATTGATCCGGTCGCTTTCGTAATCCTCGGCGGGCAAGCCGAGAGCATCGGCTTTGATGCGGAGGTTGATATCTTTGGTGACGAGGATAGCGGGGATCTTGGGAGCGCTATGTTGGACGCCCAGGGCCAGCGCGACGATGCGGCTGTCGACGCTGCTTGTACCGGCGATGGTGGCCTGGCCATTGCGAAGCTTGGCTTTGGCCTGGCTGAAAATGATGCGCAACCGTCCGCCGTTGGGCAGGGCCACTCCCTCGCTGAGGCGTCCTTGATCGCGGAAGCTGTCGAGCATGCGCGAGACGGCGCGCGCGTTCTGGCCCAGTTCGGTGGGTTGTCGTTTAAAGCTGTCGATTTCCTCGATGACCTCGATGGGGATTAGAATATGGTTTTCCTGAAAGCTAAGGAGCGAATTCGGGTCGTGAAGGAGAACGTTGGTGTCGAGAATGTAATTTTTCACGTCTACGTCAGCCTGTGGGCGGTAATAGTGCTCATGCGCCTGTACCACACCCTTATTTTCGGATGAACCGCGGGAATGCTATAGCGACCGGAATAGAGAAAATTAGCCAGCATGCCCCAGAGATCGAAGTCCACAAAGCGCGGCCGCTCATCCAGCAGGAACGGCCCTTGAGCCAGCATTTGTTCAAAGGGCACCAGCGCGGCGGTCAATTCGGTGAGCAATGGTTTCTGGTTGGCTTTCCATTGCTCCAGGCAACCTCGGCCAAAGCGTCGTTCCTTGTGACGGCGATAAGGCAGCTGTTCGGTTTCAGGTACAAACTGGCGGAACCAGGCGTCGTTTAATTTGAAGGCCAATCCCTCGACATCGTTTTCGATATAACGCCACAAGACCCGTTGCAGGCCATCCCATTGCGCCGGAAAGAGGCCCAGCTCAAACTTCGCGTCTACATACTTGGCGATCACTTGGGAATGGTCGTCCGTCTCGAACAGCACCTGGCGGCCATCCCGCAGGACGGGCACTTGATAATACCGCTGTTTCGTCAACCGCCAGACCAGCGCCCGGTCGGAGGGAGGAATATTGGTGATTTTATGGCGCGTTCCGCTGAATTTCAACAGATGCCGCTGCACCAGGCAGTAGGGACTCCAAGGGAATTGAATCAGTTCCATCATGAGCCACTAACCGAACCTCAGCGTAGCTGGGAGCAGTGCAGTTGCTTCTCAGTGGCGTCCGATCTTGCTTTCGAACGGCCCCCGAGGCAGGCAGAAGACGACGCATGAGCGACCCGAACAAAATCTCTGATAACCACGACGCGAATGTAGGGATCGGGTTTGGGAGTGACAAGCCCATTTCCAGCCAGGTCCAACCACCTCAGCGATCGGGAGTTGGCCATTCTTGTGGGCGGACTTGGAGCTTGGGGGACGCGGGGCGGCTTGGGCGCGCAGCGGTCGGTAGTAGGGTAAGCAGGGGCTGCAGCAATCATCCGGATATGAGGATAACAGAAGTTTTTCTAACGAACCTATTAGTTGCATTGTGCTCGGATCTTGGCTTATAAGAACCGCGCATTTTTTAAAATTATCATCACCATCAGATCAGTATCAGTATGACAAACGTGACGAGCCCTTCACCCAAATCGGCCCCGATGGCACCGCTGATCCCGTGCCGTCGCCGCTTGGCCCTGGGTGAGGCCCCTCACCTAACGTCGGCGAAGTGGGTGAATCTGGCGGGATGCACCGTCATGGTTGACCAATACCCGCCGCCAGTAAGCAGGTCAGGATAGAAATATCCGAGGATTCTCCAAACCCTGCTTACTGAGAAGTAAGCAGGGTTTTTTGTTTATGGCATCAAACCAATCGAACTGAAGGCGACCAAAATCGAACCAAAACATAACGAAAGGCATTAGGAAAATCTCACGCGGGTTGCCGTCCAAGGACGGCGCGGCCCGCTTCCACAAGAACCAAGCCCCCGGCGTCTCACCTGAATCACCGGGGCAAACAGCGCGTGGTGTAGCAGCAACATGCCCGGCCGCGCCGGGGGATCGCAGGTGCAAATCCTGCCGCGCTGTCCCGCTTGGTTCGGGAGAAAGGCAATCGGTATGACAACTTCAACGGCACCTGAGGTCCGGCTGCTCGCTTCGCCGGGAACGTGGATTGACGACGAGGCGGTACGGCAGCTTTATGCCTGTGCCCGGCTGGCCGGCATGCGTCAGATCACCGGCCTGCCGGCGCTGCATCCCGGCAAGGGTTATCCGACCGGGGCGGCCTTCGTCACAGAAGACGTCATTTACCCAACTTTAATTGGGGCGGATATTGGATGCGGCCTGGCCTTATTTAAGACGGATTTGGCGCGACGCCGGATCGATCTGGACCGTTGGGCCGAGGTGCGTTTCGAGCTTGAACATCCATGGCATGAAGATGTGGGGGAAGTCATCGCCGCCTCCGAGCTGGAGTCGACGGCCTTTGACGAGGGCCTGGGCACGTTAGGTGGCGGCGGGCATTTCGTCGAGCTGCAGGCGTTGGAACAAGTCCATGACCGCATGGCCGCCGCGCAACTGGGGCTGGACCGGTCTGAATTGCTCTTGTTGGTGCACAGTGGTTCACATCGACTGGGGCAGGCCATTTTTGAGGATCACGTCGAGCAACATGGCGCCCGGGGGTTGGCGGCGGATTCGGACGCGGCCACTCGTTATCTGCTCGAACATGATCGCGCCGTGCGCTGGGCCCAGGTGAGCCGAGGGCTGCTCGCCCGGCGGTTTCTTGGCGATCTGCAGGCGAGCGGTGAATGCCTGTTGGATGCTGCCCATAACCGCCTTGGCTGCCGCCAGGATGCCAGCGGAACGTTGTGGATCCACCGACGCGGGGCGGTGGCGGCCGAAGGACCAGTCGTGATTGCCGGCACGCGCGGGACCTTCACCTACTTGGTGAAGCCGCATCAGGCGACTTTGGAACATGCCTGGTCGCTTGTCCCTGGGGCGGGCCGCAAGTGGTCTCGCACGGAGAGCCGTGCGCGCATGCGGGAACGGTTTCATCGCGCGGAACTGGAAGAGACGGGGCTCGGCAGCCGCGTTTTATGCTCCGATCGGGACCTTTTATACGAAGAAGCGCCGGGGGCCTATAAGAACATCGAAACGATCATCGCCGACTTGGCGGCCGCCGGGCTGTTGTCGGTGATTGCGAGCTTGCGGCCCGTTCTGACCTACAAAACCCGCCGGTCCCATCGGTGCTGGTAGGCGGGGGGCGAAAGCCGCCTGCCACGGCGTAGCCCGCAGGGCGAAGCCGGGAATGCGGCCTGCAAAAAAGATGCAGGGCAGAGAGATGGCGGGCAGGAAAACGGCGGGCAGGAAAATGGAGGGCAGAAAAATGCGGGGGCAGAAAAATGAAGAGCGCTTTAGATCCCCCCTGGGTCCGTGGGGAGCCGATGGGTGACTGTCGGCTCTACTCGGAAAGCGGAACGGAGAAACAAAGAAGCGAAGCAATGCACAAAGGAGACCGGCGCTCCCGCCAGACGGGATTGGTTTGGCTCACGGTGGAGCTCTACGCGTCTAGCGCGATTTGTCCTGACGCCCCGGCCCGAAGTCTCACGGCCGGTACTTGGACCCGTGCTATTGCTTCGCTGAAGTCCTTTCTATCAAAGCGGGGAGCGACGCCAAGCGAAACTTATTCACTGGTTATTCACCGGGTCAGTTTGAACCTGATCCGCGCCCACCGGCGCTAAAATGCGGCTCTCCCCCCGCTTCATCCTTCGTCCTTCATCCTTCATTCCAAATCGATGCGCCCCCAATCCTCCGGGCGCCCCATCACACCCGGGCGCGGCGCCCAAGCCAGACGCGATTTGTTAATGTTTTCGCCCAGAGCGGCCGGTTGCTTGTCGCCATCATAAATGATCAGATTAAACCCCAGCCGCTTGACGCCGCGTGCGACCCGGATCTCATCGAAGGGAATGGCGGCTTGGATGCGATAGCCATCCGGTGTTCGTCGGGAAACCAGCCGCGTGTGAGGAGCGGTTTCTTCGACGAGCCCCTGGTTGGCGTCCGCATCGCGAGCGCCCCGAACCATGCCGGAGGTGTCGAAGGGAAAGATGCCGAGCTTAAAGCAACCCATGGTATGCTCCGCTCCGCCAACCGGATCCAGGCAGAGCTCGATGGAATCGCTCCGCCAATGACCTTTGATGTCGTTAGGAGCAATATTGGTGACCACGATGTCATCGCGCACTTGCACATCAACAAAGAGGATCCGATCGCGGTGAGCCAGCCGGAACTGCGCGCTGCTGTCGGCCGGGCTGCTGACCTTGCCCTGAACCAGATTTGTCTCTGCAATCCCGATCGGCGCGACGTTCTCCCAGCCGCGATCGGTTCCATCGAGCGGCGGCCGCGCTGGCAAGCGTGGAACACGCGCCTTGGGCAGAAGATGGAAGGTGGCGGAGGCCGAGAGTGTTTCGGCGCCCATTCGAGCGATCGCCAGAACGTCTATGTCCCCCCGCAATCCAGCGGGAGGCAGGACATGAAACACGGCTTCGTGAGCGATTCCCGGAGGCACGGCGACGGATAAGCTGAGGGGATTTACCCGCCAGCCTGGCGGGAGTTGCAGGCTTAGTTGGCCTGGCCGCTTCTCTTTGTCCGAATGAATGAGCCGGACCCGCACCTCATTGGCTTCTCCTGCCACGACGGGACGGTCCGCGCGAAAAGCGGCGGTGACATGCTGGATACCCTGGGCGATGGCCCACTGACGGTAGGCGGTCAAGGCCGGCCGCGGGACGAACTCCAATTGGACGGGGGGAACCACAGGTGCGGCAGCCAGCGGAATCAGTGCCGTCACGCTTTGGACCGGCAAACCTTCGAGCAGGTTGGTTTCCGCTGCTGGAACACGAACAAAACTCTTCACCAGCGTGAAACGTTGCGGGTGCTGCAACCAGGAGGCGTTCGCAAAATTTCCAAACGCCTGGGAACGATGATTGACCAGGGCTCGGGCGGCGATCTCGGCGGGGGTTGCTTCAGTGCCGATGGGATCGTTAACACGGATGGATGCAACCGTGCCGGTGGATCCGCCGTTGAAATAAAGTTTGCGGGCCTGCCAGACACTTAATCCTTCTTTGCTGAGTTGCAGCGGGAATCGTTGCCCGTCCGCCGCCGCGGCGAATGCCTCCGTGGCCAGCACACCCGCAGCCTGGTGGTGTCCATGTTGTCCGGGGTTAGGAGCGGGATTCATGGTGACAATGATTTCGGGGCGAAGCGCGCGGACCCAGCGCACTAATTTTTCCAGCGTGGTTTCTTTGCCCCATTTGGCCAAGGTCGCGGCGACGCTCTCGGTGTAAGCCCAATCGAGTTGGTCGAGGAAATAGCAGTAACGCACGCCCAGCGTGTTTAGGCAGTCCCGCAATTCGGCTTCCCGGAGGGCGCCGAGCGCCGCACCCGCCTGAAGTCCCACCATGTTGCCCCCGCCTTCACCGCGCGTGCAATAGACTGTCGCAACCACCGCATGCTGGCTCCGCGCATAGTACGCCAAGGTCGCGGCCATGCCGGTCTCGTCGTCCGGATGCGCAAACACTGCCAGAATATCGGTTTTGAGGAGTTCTGCCCCCTGTCGGGGAGCGTTGATGGAATCCTCGGAGCCAGACAAGACGCACATGGAGAGGAACAGACACCAAACGCGCGGCCACAGACGAGAGACGCAGCGAAGCAGGGGGTTGCGGGTCATGCGTGGAGTTGTGTCATCCTCCGGAGAAACTGTCCAGGAGCAGTGCACCCCCGTGCCCTGACAAAGTGCGTGCGTTAACGTGGGCGACTCCGTATCCTGCGGGGCTGCAGAGCATGCGCACGATCCAGCATTCCTACGCGCAAGTGTTGGTTTTTCCCGACGCCCAGGCTTTCCGGCGTGCGGTGGCCGATGAGTTTTTGCGGGCTGCGCGCGCGGCCATCCTTGAGCGTGGTTGTTTTACGGTGGCTTTGGCGGGCGGATCCACGCCCCGTTCCAGTTATGCGCTGTTGGCGGAAGACGAACGCAACGGGATGGCGGGGCTGGCTTGGGATCAGGTCGAAGTGTTTTTTGGCGATGAACGGATGGTTCCGGCCGATCATCCGGACAGCAATTATCGCATGGCCCGGGAGGCGTTGCTGAGTCAAACGCCGATCCGGCCGGAGCGCATCCATCGGGTCCAAACGGAATTGGAAGCAACACGCGCCGCCGCCCACTATGAAGCGGAGCTTCGGAGCGTGTTTCGCGTGGCCCCTGAGGCAGCGCCACGGTTTGACCTGATTCTTTTAGGGATGGGACCGGACGGTCATACCGCTTCGTTGTTTCCGGGAAGCGCTGGTTTGGAAGAAACGAAGCGTTTGGTCTGCAGCAACTGGGTCGAGAAATTGAAGAGCCATCGGATCACCTTCACCTTTCCGCTGCTGAACGCCGCGGCGCTCGACCTGTTCGCGGTCGCCGGCACCGACAAAGCGCGCATGGTGCGCGATGTCTTGCGCGGCGATTCGGCCGGGACAATTTATCCGGCGCAGAGAGTCAAACCCACCAGCGGCCGGTTGGTTTGGATGCTGGACGAGGCGGCGGCCAGCGAACTGAAGTGAGGAACGGCCGGCAGTGATGGGAAGGGCGCGTGGAAAGGGGAACTAAGCGGGCTGCCGAAATTCGCGGCGGGCTCCTGGTTCATCCAGCCACGGAGCGACGTAGACATCGGTGCCATCCAATGCCTCCACGATCATCTCGACGGTCCGTTCGATGGCGCCGAGATTCTGGCGGACCACGCTGACCGCATTTCGACCCAGTTCGGCCGCTTTGTGCGGGTCGGAAAGGACCATCTCGACGCTTTGTGTTAATTCGTCGGTATTCTGGACCTGCAACGCGCCGCCTTGGCTGATGAAGGCGCGGGTGATGTCCTCGAAGTTCTGCATGTTTGGCCCGAAGAGGATCGGTTTGGCGAGCACCGCCGGTTCAATTGGGTTCTGGCCGCCGTGGGCGGTCAAACTTTTGCCGACGAAGACAACCGTGGCGTGTTCGTAGAAATGCCTGAGTTCCCCCGTGGTGTTGACCAGCAGGCAATCGATCTCGCCCTTCTTGTATTGCGTTTGGGGCGTGATGTCTTTGCGATAAGCGAACCGCAGACCCTTCCCGGCGATAGCCTGTCCGGCTTCCTTGCCACGCTCGAAGTGGCGCGGGACCAGGACCAGGAACAAATCCGGAAAACGCGGACGCAAACGGAGGAAAACCTCGGCGAGGATGGCCTCTTCCCCGGCGTGCGTGCTGCCGCCCAGGAGGATCGGGGCGTTGTCGGCGGCCCCGAGTTGGGCCAGCAACCGTGGCACATCAACCGGCCGGCGCTCATCGAGTTTGGCGGCGTCGTATTTGAGGTTGCCCACCACCCGAACCGCCTCGGGGCGACAGCCCAACCGGCGCAGTCGTTCGGCGTCAGCTTCATTTTGGCAGCCGACCCCGCGCAAAGAACGGAACAAGGGCCGGAAGAGCAATCCAAACCGGCGATAACCGCGGTAGGATTTCTCCGATAACCGGGCATTGGCCAGGAAACAAGGGATGTCGTAGTCGCGAGCGGTCCAGAGAAAATTCGGCCAGATCTCAGCTTCGACCAGGACGACCACCTCGGGGTGGATGGCGGCGATCGCCCGTTTGACTCCTGGCCGCCAGTCGATCGGATAATAGATCTTCTGCACGTGCGACGGCATTTTGTTGCGCAATTCGCCCATGCCGGTCGAGGTGGTGGTGGAGACGACGATCTTCAGATTGGGCACGCGCCGTTCCAGCGCGACGATCAGTTGGGTGGCCAGATTGACCTCGCCGACGCTGACCGCATGAATCCAAAGAACGTGACGATTGGTCATGGCTTGCTTGACCTTGGAGCTGTAGCGGCCAAACCGCTCCACGAACCCTTCCTGCCAATTGCCGCGACGCCACATCTTCAAGAAATAAAACGGAGCGCTTAGACAGAAAAAAAATGCGAAAAGAATGTTGTAAACGAAGCGCATGAAGTCATGAGACACCTGCTGACGCAGTGTCACCCAAAGCCGGGTCCGGTGGCAAAAGGATTTTCAGGAAAAGGGCTGAAAAGCGGAAAGCGGATAGCGAAGCTGGAAGAGCAGAATCTGACCAAGCGGTCGGCGCGCCATAGTGACGACGGGGGAAACGTGCATTTCGCAACTCGCCGAGGGCGCGATGGATAGACCTCGGTCACACTTTGCAAAGTGTGACACGATAGCCAAATGCGTTCGAACGAGGAGAACAGTTTCCCAGGACGAGGCCTGCCCGCCGTAGCCCGCAGGGCGAAGGCGGGACGGTTCAAGGCCCCGATGTGTACACTGAAAAAGAGCCCTCACCTCCAGCCCCTCTCTCTCATCCGATGCCAACCGTGGACCCCGGTCTACTTAACTTCGAGCGTGATATGCTTTCGCTCCAGAGTGCTGCCTTCAGCCCGATAAAGTTCTGCGACGGCTTTGTTATAATCGGCCAGGGCACGAATCTCTTCGGAACGGGCGGAGGTCAGGTCTCGTTGCAACTGCAGAACGACGAAGCTGGTGCTTTTGCCGCTATCGAGTTTTTTCTGTTCGGCATTGAGGGCTTCCTCGGCGTAGGCGCGGGCTTGGGAAGTGGACTGAACGCGGTCGTAGCTGGTGTGCAGGCTGTTCATGGCCTCATCGATTTCGACGAGGATGGATTGTTCCTTTTTCTTGAGGGCCAGGACGAGCTGGTCGGAGGTGACTTTGGCCTGGCGGTAGCGTTCCCGGGCGCTTTTGTTTCCGAGGGGCACGCTGAAAACGGCGCCGAACCCCCAGAACGGCTTGTCGCCACTCGCGAAATCGCCGAAAGCATCGTGGAATTCGCGGTCGGGATCTCCGGAGGCTCCGTGGCCGTAAGTGCCGCGAATATTGAGCTCCGGCAAACGCTGGTTCTTGTAGTACCGCAGCGTGATCCCCTGCCGTTCCAAATCCAGTTTGGCTTGCCGCAGGTCCGGCCGTTCCGTCAGCCCTTTCTCCCAACTGTCCTGCAGATTGGAACCATGGGGTTCGGCCAGCAACCGGTCGGTGGGGTCCAGAAATGCATCATGCAGGTCCCGGTAGCTGGCCGTGATCAAGCCCTTCAAGCTGTTTTGGGCGGCCGCCAGTTCGCGTTGGGCGGCGCTCAGGTCGGCCTGGCGCGCCGCCACTTGTGATTCGGATTGTTTCTCATCCAGGCGCGGGAGCATGCCGATCTGCACCCGCTTCCGGTCATCCCCGGCCAACCGTTGGGCCAGGCGCAAGCCCTCGGCCTGGACCTGGACACTTTCGCGCGTGAAGATGAGCTGGTAGTAGGCCTGCTCGACTGCGGTCAGGATGTTGATGATCTGCAATTGCAGGCCCAGTTCCGACGACTTCAAGCGGTTCTTGGCGATTGCGATGCTGTAGCGCGTGTTGTCGGTCAGGAAATTCCGCAGCAACGGCTGAGTCAGGGTCAAGCCGACTGAACCTCCGACGGACTCCGACAGGATGCGCGCGGTGGTTGGCACTTGCCCGGCGGTTTGAGCGCCGAAGACGTGAGTGGAGGCCCGCGTGTCGGTGAGATTACCGGCGAGTTCGTAACTCAGGCCGTACGGGCCGAGGCCGTTGATTTTCGAGGTGAAGCTGTCGGTCTCGCGCACGCCGTTGTCGCTCAGCAACTGGACGGTCCGTGCAGGTGGCGGGTTCGTGACATCGAAGCTGAAAAAGCGGCCGCCGGTTTCGGCATAATCATGGTCGCCGGTCATGGTGAAGTTGGGATCATAACCCGCTCGGGCCAATTCGACGTCCAGGCGCGTGATGAAAGGATTGATGCGTTCGATCCGGAGATCGAGGTTTTCCTGCAGGGCCATCTGAAAGCATTCCTGCAGCGAGATGGAGCGCTTGGGGGGCTCGTTGGTTTCGGCCACGGCGGTGGCCGCAGTCGCGACCGTGGCAGCGAGCAGGGCAGGCGTCAGGCAAACCCAGGCGTGTCGGAAGACGAAGGGATCGCAGCCGCGCCGCGGGCCGTCGTTTGGCCGGGTGGAAGTGGGGATCGGTTCATCCTGTATGGTCCTCATCGTTATTCGTATCTCAGCGCGTCAATGGGGTCGAGTTGCGCCGCCTTGCGTGCCGGGTAAAAGCCGAAGAAAACGCCGATGGCGGCGCTGAACACAAAGGCAGTCATGATGGATTCGAGGGAAACCAGCGTGCTCCAACCGAGGTTGCGCGAGACCAATTGGGCGCCGCCCCAGCCCAACAAGATGCCGATGAGCCCGCCGACCAGGCTGAGGGTCACGGCTTCGATGAGGAACTGCATGAGAATATCGCGTCCGCGTGCGCCCACCGCCATCCTCAGGCCAATCTCGCGCGTGCGTTCGGTCACGCTCACCAGCATGATATTCATGATGCCGATGCCCCCGACGATCAACGAGACGCTGGCGACCGCCGCCAGCAGGTAGGTCATGATCTTGGCGCTGTCCGTGGCGAAGTCCGAGATCTCCTGCTGGGTGCGAACCATGAAGTCATCTTCGCGCCCGTCGACGATCCGATGCCGTTGGCGCAGCAAATCGATGATTTGTTGTTGGACTTGCGGGATGGTGTCCTTGTCCGCCGCTTGGACCATGATGGAACGGAAGGTGGTGTCGCCGCTCAACCGGCGCATGGCGCTGGTGTAAGGCACCAGCACAACATCATCTTGATCGGAGCCCATCATGGAAGTGCCTTTCGCGCTCAACAGACCCACGATGGCGAACGGGGCGCTTTTGATCCGCAGGACTTGCCCGACAGGATCGGAGTCGCCAAACAAGGTGTCGGCTGTGGTTTTGCCGATCAAAGCCACTTTGTTGGCATTGCGGACGTCGTTTTCGGTGAAGTTAGCGCCACTGGCCAGGGGCCAGGAGCGGATCTCCATGTAATCGGCTCCCACTCCCATCACTTGCGAGTTCAGATTTTGGTTGCCGTAAGCCAATTGCGAAAAGTTGCGGACCTCCGGACTGGCGCCGTTTACTCCGCTGATTTCACGCCGCAACGATTCATAGTCTTCGCGGGTCAAGGTGCCGGAGCTGCCGAAGCCGCCGCGAAAGCCGCCGCGAGAAACGCTGCCGGAGAAGACCTGGATCACATTTTGTCCGAGGCTGGCCACCCGTGACTCCATTTGCGCCTTGGCGCCGTTGCCGATGCTGACCATGGCGATGACGGCCCCCACGCCGATGATGATGCCGAGCATGGTCAGCAGCGTCCGCAAGGTGTTACGGCGCAGCGCCCGCACGGCGATGCGAAAGGTGGCCAGCAGGTTCATGAAGTCAGCTGCACGGCTTGATGTTCCTGCTGGAGTTTGGCGCGTTCGGTGACGGCATCGAGTCGGTCGGTCACGGGTTCGTCGCGCACAATCCGGCCGTCCCGCATCACCACCATGCGCAGGCAATAACGGGCGATATCCAGCTCGTGAGTGACCATGATGATGGTCATACCACGCCGGTTCAAATCCTGGAAGATGCCCATGATTTCGATGCTGGTTTGGGTATCGAGGTTGCCGGTGGGTTCGTCGGCCAGGAGGAGCTTCGGTTCGTTAATCAACGCCCGTGCGATCGCCACTCGCTGTTGCTGGCCTCCCGAAAGCTGGTTCGGATGGTGTCCGCCTCGGTCGCCTAGCCCCACCAACGCCAGCACCTCCAGCGCGCGTTCCCGCAGTTCGCGCCCGCGCAGCTTGTTTCGCGCATACAGCAGCGGCAGTTCGATGTTTTCCACTGCGGACGTGCGTGAAAGCAGGTTAAACCCTTGAAAGACGAACCCGATCTTTTGATTGCGCAGATCGGCCAGCTCATCGCGGCTCAACCCGCCAATATCGACGCCGTCCAGCATGTAGCGCCCGCCGCTCGGCCGATCCAGACAGCCGATGCTGTTCATCATGGTGGATTTCCCTGATCCGCTCGCGCCCATGATCGCCACAAACTCACCCGGCTGAATTTCCAAAGACACCCCGTTGACCGCGTGGACGTCTACTTCCCCGGTGTGATAGGTCTTGGCAAAATTTTCGAGTTTGACGACGGGATGCACGAGAGCAAAGAAAGCCTCAGCGCGGACGGAATCCACCCCCGCCAAAGGGCCCGCCGAACGGCCCGCCGCCGGGCCGCATCGCATTCGCGGCGGGGGCTGCCCCTGGGGGCAGGTTCACCCCAGTGACGATCTGGTCGCCTTCCTGCAGGCCTTCGATGACTTCCGTGGAGGTGGCATCAGCAATTCCGATCTTGACGGTGACAGGCTTAAGCGTGGGCGGTTCGGAAGACGCACCGGTTTTATCGAGCACATAAACGACCCGCGCGGCCGGGCCTTCCGCGCTGCGGCCAGCCCCGCCCCGGGCGGCGCGCATCCGGGCGCGGAATTCTTCGCGTTGTTCTGGGGTCATGTTTTCAAAGCGCCGGCGCATCTCTTCGCGATTGGGCCGTTCCGACGCGTCGCCGGAAGCCCCGGGGCCGTCCGCGGAGCCGGAACCGCTGCCTCTCCCGATCCATTGGTTGGTGCCTTTGCCCTGGGCGTCGCCGGCGGGAGCATTCGTGCTGCGTTTGACCGCGGCATTCTCTGGAGGGCGGAAGCGCAGGGCGGCATTGGGAACGGTCAGGACACCATTCCGTTCGGCGGTGATGATTGAACAGTTGGCCGTCATGCCGGGCCGCAGCCGTACATCGTCGTTGTTCACCTGCACGACGGTGGTGTAGTTGACGACGTTTTGGTTGGTCACCGGCGCGTAACGGACTTGCGTGATGCGACCAGGGAACGTTCGTCCGGGAAAAGCGTCGACGGTGAACTTCACGTCCTGGCCTTCGCGGACGCCGCCGACGTCCGCTTCGGAGACCATGGCTTCGATGCGCATGTAACGGAGATCATTGGCGATGTTGAAAAGAGTGGGGGCATTGAAGCTGGCGGCGACGGTCTGGCCTTCATCGACGGCGCGAGAGATGACCACGCCATCGATCGGCGCGTAGATCTTGGTGCGGTCGAGGTCGACTTTGACTTTGGCCAGGGCGGCCTCGCGCATCTTCACCACCGCCTCGCTCTGGTGCAATTCGACCAAGGTTTTGTCGTATTCCGCCGCAGAGATGAGTTCGTTGGTGCGCAGTTCACCGGCCCGGCGCATGTTCAATTGGGCCAGCTCGTGGGCGGCTTGGGAATTGGCCAAATCGGCTTCGGACTGCGTGATATTCTGGAGAAACGTGGAGGGATCGATCTCAGCCACGAGCTGGCCATTGGTGACGCGCGAATTAAAATCGACGTAAAGCTTGGTGATGATGCCGGAGACCTGGCTGCCGACGGTGACATTTTTTACTGCGCTCAGCTGGCCGTTGGCGGTGACTGTTTGCGTAATGTCATTGCGGGTCACGCCCGTCGTTTTGTAGTCGAGCGGGCTGTCCTGGGATTGTTTTCGGTACCATTGCCAGGCGCCGATGGCGGCGGCCGCGACCAGGACCAGCAACACCCATTTGGAGGCGGACCAACGAGATCGAGCGTTCATGGGTAGCGAACACCTCCAACTTTCGAACGCGCATTGGGACCATGAACACACCCCTCTAACGTAGCAGCCGAGGCTTGCCCGCCGTAGCCCGTAGGGCGCAGGCGGGTAACGAGGCTCTGATCTTCTTTCCGACCAACGCGTTGGGATAGAGTGAGCCCCTTCGACAAGCTCAGAGCGGGCCTCCTTGCGTCGGCTGCTACCTGAGAGGGTCGGTTCATGGAGTAACAGGAGCCCGCTTGGAGGTGGCGTGGAGTTTGAAAAGGCCGCAGGAGAGTTAGCCTGGGCGTGCTGCGTCTATGCGGCTGAACTGGCGTTGGTGGCGTGCTCAACATGGGCAAACATAACCGATCCAGCTGTCTTTAGGACAGCTACTTTGGACGGCCCTGCTGACCAGAACCGCCTCCGATCGGTTACGAAAAAGTCGCCCGACCGTCAAGTTTCGGACCGCGCCAAGCGGCTATTGGTTTTTGCGCCGGTCTTGCACTTGGGTGACGGCGTCGATGACGTTGCTTTCAAGCAAGAGCGGCCCGGCGTCCTCTTCAATGTGAATGCCCACCAGTTGTTTGCGATCGGCGGCCGGGCGGGTATCCCGGATGACGTTGTCCCGAAAAACCAGATCGTCGGTTCGGCCCCGCACGCGGATTCCGGCCGTGGGTTCCTTGCTGCCGTTATTCTCGATCAGATTGGCTTCGATCCGGTTGCGATGGCCGGCCATGCCCCGTGATTCGTTGCGGAAAAACACCCCGTCACCCCGGTTGCCCCGAACCTGGTTTTCCCGCAGCAGATTGTCCGTGTCCTTGTGCCCGATGGAAATGCCGTAACGACCGTTGTCCTCCAGGACGTTCTTCTCGAACACTCCATGGCGAACCCGCCAGCATAAGAAGAGGCCATCCTCCCCGTTGTGGCGGGCGACGCACTCGCGGATGGTGGCGCGTTGGGAACCGCTGCCCGGATGTAACCCCAACCCGGCATTGCCTTCACTCAAGCATTCGCGCACCTGGACATCATTGGATTGCTGAAAGCTGATGCCATCGCCATGGAAGTTGCGCACCTGGCAACGTTCGATGACGGTGCCGAAGCCGCGATAGAGAAAGATGCCGCCTCCCCGGCAACCGTTGAGCGACACATTCTCACTTTTGTTTCCGTCGATAATCAAGTCTTCGAGGCGCGCGTCCTCCAGGTCATAGCCGCTGACCACCGCGAAAACGGTGGCGGCTTGCGCCTGACCGTCGACCATGCAGTCGGCGTTTAACGGCGTATCGATCGAGAAGGTATTTCCGTTCCGACCGGTGATGCGGGCGACCGTGGTATGGAAGCCGCCTGCGTTCTTGTCCCAGATTGCCACCCCATCGCCGACCTTGAATCCGTCCGGTTGCGCCAGCGTGATTTGCTCTTCTCCGAAATCACCGTCCAACGCCAGCTTTGAGACCGCCGCTTTGGCCTTGCGCAACACCGTTTGGCCTGACGTCCCGCGGACGGTGACGTGGGGACGCAAATGCAACGAGTCGCGCATCAGGAATTCGCCGGGACCGATCATGACCGTGCCGCCGCCGAGGGCGGCGATGTAATCCACGGCCGCCTGGAGGGCACGGTTGTCGGTGCCGATGAGATCCGCATCCCGCAGGCCCACCGTGAGGCGGGGCCGTTCGTTCATGGGGCCGTGCATCGCCCGGGGCAGTTGTTGAGGTGCCGGCGAGACCGTGGCATCGAGGCGTTCGGCTGCCGTTGCCCAGGGACAAAGCGGTAAGCACCCAAGCAGCCCGAGGGCTAACGGATAAATAGGAATGAGGCGCATACCCGATCATCAGGCCACCTTGGCGCGCAGATGGAAAGCAGAATTGTCCGAAGGCCTCTCCCCACAACGGGGGAACGTGTTTGGCGTCCCCGGGATCGCGGCCCCGCATGTGCGGGGCCGCTTCAAGTTGGGGATCGGAGGAAGCGTTGGGTAGTTCCCTGGTGCTGGAGCTGACGGACGATGAAGCGGTCCCGCAGATGCGGGACCGCGCACCAAACTGCATTGTCCGCTTTCAGCCCAGGCGCCACTCGGAGGCGCCTTTGGGCAGGTCAAAACACACCGTGATCGTTTGGTCCTCGCGGCACCAGGTGCCGCTCTGCAAATCCAGCACACCCTTTACTTCGGGGTACGAGACGGGCGGTTGGCCCGCCACAAACAACCGCGGCATCGCGTTCGCAGGTGCCGGGAAACGAAGGGTGAAAGCCGGGCACGCAAACGGGGCCCGCATGACGATCCGGTCTTGTGTTCGTTCGAGAGCGGTGAGTTCCCGGGCCGCCCAGTAGCGTGACACTTCACTGAGTTTCATCCAGACCAAATTGTTGAAACGTTGGTGCAGGCGTCGCACAACTTCCTGGAAAATCTTGAACCCCAATTCCTGGCCATTCCAGTAGATGCCGGTCCAATGAGCCAGCATGAGGCCCGGTTCACCGCGCTGGATGATGTCCACCATGCGCCCGGTTTGCAGATCTTCGTTGATGAACTTATCCACGCCGCCCGGGGTGGTGTTATCCCAGCCGCCCGTCCAATCTCCGCTGCACCCGATGATGCTGACCACACAACGCGGGTCGTGGCCGTCCAGGCCGCTGGCGTACTCCACTCGCGGCGCGACGCTCTCCGATCCTTTGTCATATAAATGGCGGAAGTAGTGTGGAATCTCTGCCTTAAACACATCCCGCACCGACTGGAGAGTGGCCTGCGCCAGTTGCGGCAGGGCTTTGTTGCCGAAACCGCCCGGGGTGGTGATGCCTTCGCAGTTAAGGCCGACGTTTTTGAGGATCTGGAGCGCGTAGGCCATGTAGCCGGCGATTTCGTCCACGCCCCGTCCCGTGGTCCACTCCCAATTCTCCATGAATTTCAAGGAATGATCCGGATACGGATGGCCAGTGCGGATGTCGATGACGCGCGTGTGGGTTACCATCTCGGGGTGAATATCCCAGTTTGGCATCATGAGGGAGCGGACCAGGTTCAAGCTGTCCTGCAGTTCTTGTTGGGTCCAGCCA
Organism: Verrucomicrobiia bacterium; assembly: GCA_035577805.1. GTDB lineage: Bacteria > Verrucomicrobiota > Verrucomicrobiia > Limisphaerales > JADJPG01 > DATLUX01. The sequence continues at coordinate 10,386 of DATLUX010000184.1, read as the reverse complement.
GGCAGGATGCGATCGAGACGTCCGACGCAGGCGGGGTACGGAACGATGCTGTATTTTCCTTTCACGCCGTGTTCGGCGCACCATTCGCCGAATCGTCGCACAAAGGCATCCGGGATCTCGGCAGGCCATTCCTTCCAGTTGCGGTGATAGACTTCAGCTCCAGCAGCGAAGGCGGTGTTGAATTGGGGCATGGCGAAACGGTTGAGATTCACCAGGCAGGTGCTGTCATCGATGATCAGCCCGACCGGAACGCGACCCCGCGGATTAAGCACAGTGAGCTCGGCGGACCGTTTCGGTCGTTCGCCGGCCACCTGACCAAACGCGGAGAAAGGGGCGAGTCCCGCCGCCAGCGCGCTCACGCTCAGCGCGGTCGAAGTGAGAAATTGCCGGCGAGGCACATGAAATCGCAGCGGACGCATAGTCCCGCCAGTGAACCCGGAGCCGTGGCGGGTGTCAACGGAGACGCAACATGCGATCCGGTGGCAGTGTCCGAATGCGCCCCACGCGATCGCCATGCGGATTTAGACATTGACCTCGATGCGTGGCGTCCGTTTGATCCCAATCGGCTCCGCATCATCAAAATCAAAACTCTTCAGAACCCTTATGAACACATCCCCACGTTGGAATGGTTTTGGTTCGCCAGTGGCTCGGCGTGGCTTCCTGGCCCGGACGTTGGGCGCCGCCGCCGTCACGTCCGCCCTGGGCCAGTTGCCCGCGGCCGAGCCGCCTGCATCGCCGGGCGCGCGGTATCTGGCGGAGATCGCAGAGAACGAGCGTTTGGCGCGGAGCAAGGATGCGGCCGGGATCGTGGGGATTGGGGACAAAATTAAGATCACCAAGGTCGAGACCTTTCTGGTCAAGCCGCGGTGGTTGTTTTTGAAAGTCCACACCAACACGGGCCTGGTTGGTCTGGGCGAACCGATCGTGGAGGGGCGCGCCAGGACGGTCGCCACGGCGATTGAGGAGTTGACTCCTTATTTGCTCGGGAAAGATCCGCGGGCGGTGGCGCACCATTGGCAGGCGATGTATCGCCATGCCTTTTATCGTGGGGGTCCCATTCTAACCAGTGCGATCAGCGGGATCGACCAGGCGCTTTGGGACATTAAAGGCAAGGCGTTGGGTGTTCCGGTTTATGAGTTGCTGGGTGGACCGACTCGGAGTCGGGTGCGGGTCTACGCCCACGCCGGCACCGTCGAGCGGATCAAACAACGGAAAGCGGAGGGATTCACCGCCTTTAAGACGGCCCCGTTCAAGGAACGCCCGGCCCGCATCGTTGAGAACAAGGCATTCATCGATAAGGCCGCCAGCCGTTTTGCGGAGTTGCGTGCGGCGGTGGGCGACGAATGTGATATCGGGATCGATTTTCACGGCGCCATCAGCCAGCAAACGGCCAGAGTTTTGATCAAAGCCCTCGAACCGTATCAGCCCATGTTCATCGAGGAGCCGATCAACTGCCAGGAAGTCGATGTGATGGCCGATATCGCCCGCGGCACCCACTTGCCCATTGCCACCGGCGAACGGGTTTTCACCAAATGGGGTTTCCGCGAAATCCTGGAAAAGAAAGCGGCCAGCATCCTGCAGCCGGACTTATGTCACGCGGGAGGCATCACCGAATGCCGGCTCATCGCCGGGATGGCCGAAGCTTTTTACGCCGCCATCGCTCCGCATAATCCCCTCGGCCCGATCTCCCTCGCCGCGGGCCTCCAATTGGCTGCGGCGATCCCCAACTTCCTTTGCCAGGAGCAGGCCAGCCTCGGCGTCGGCTACATCAAAACCCCTTTTCAAGTCCGCGATGGTTATGTGGATGTTCCGACCGGACCAGGCTTGGGGATCGAACTCGACGAGAATCAGCTGGCGGACAAGCTCGACCACGATTGGCGTAATCGTGAAACCTATGACGCGGATGACGGTTCGGTGGTGGATTGGTGAACGGCGATGCTAATCCCGGCCGGCGGCGGCGATGAAGGGCTTGAGTTCTTCCATCAAGGTGGCGAAGCCATCGAGGGTAAGCTGTTGAGCCCCGTCGCTCCACGCCTCTGCTGGGTTGGGATGCACTTCAATCAGCAGCGCATCGGCACCCATGGCGACCGCCCCTTTGCACATAGCGGTGACGAGGTCGGCGCGGCCGGCGCCTTGGCTTGGGTCGATAACGATCGGGCAATGGGATTCCTTTTTGATGATAGGAATGGTGGAGAGATCGAGGGTGTTACGCGTGTAGGTTTCAAAAGTGCGCACCCCGCGTTCACAGAACAACAGACTGGGATTCTCGTTGGCCAGAATATATTCGCCGGCCAGGAGCCATTCTTCGATCTTCATCGATAACCCGCGTTTGAGCAGCACCGGTTTCCCAGTGCGGGCCGCCGCGATCAGCAATTGAAAGTTTTGGGCGTTGCGGGTGCCGATTTGGAGGATGTCGGCGTGCTCAGCAACCATCTCGGCGTGTTGTTCGGAGAGCAGTTCAGTGATGATGGACAGCCCGGTTTCGCGACGGGCCTTGGACAGGAGCTTGAGCCCTTTTTCGCCCAAACCCTGGAATTCATAGGGGGATGTCCGCGGCTTGAAGGCTCCGCCCCGCAGCACAGTGGCACCGGCTTTTCGAACGGCTGCGGCTGTGCTCATTAACTGTTTCTCGTTCTCAACCGAACACGGCCCCGCCATCACCTGGAATTTCCTCCCGCCGATAGTGACGCCACCGGCATTAATGGTGGAGTTGGCTTGATGCGCTTCGCGGCTGACCAGCTTGTAGCGCTTTTGGACCGGCATGACGCTTTCCACCTGGGGCCAGCTGGCCAACACCTCCAGGGTGCGATGAGTGCGTTCGTCGCCGATTGCCCCGATCACCGTGCGCGCCACCCCGCGCATGACATGAGGCCGATATCCCAGACGTTTGATTTCTTTGAGCACAGCTGTCTCTTCCTTCCGAGTGATGTCCGCTTTCAACACGATGATCATGGTTCTTAGAAACAAAAAAACCGCAGGTTGCTGGAACCTGCGGTTGCCTTCATTGCTCGATCTTACAAAAGCTCTTCACGCAGGCTGATCGGGCCAAACAAGGGCCACCAGCACACAAGTCGGAAGAAGCTAAAAAGCATGGCTGCGGACCCTACCAAAGCCCAGGTTCGCGTCAATGCCAATGTCCTCCTTCTCCGCCTTCCGCCTTCCGCCCTGCGCCCTCCGCTTTCCCCAGACCGTCCCATTTTGAGGCTCAGGCGTGGATCCAAGGTTGGGCGTAGCGGCAGGAACTGCCTGTGTTATCAAGGGTTTCCGCTCGTTCAGCCGTCCGTAGCTTGGGGGCAGGAGGGAATGGACAGCTTAAGGCGGGCCTAAAATTCTTCGTAACCTCCCGTTGACGCTCTACTTTCGTATGATACTCTGAGCAGGTCATTATGAGCGCACGCAAGATAGCAAGTCCGGATCTGTTGCGTCCCCTAACGGTCCAGGGCGAAACCACCCGGCTAGATTTGCCTGCCAGTGCTGTGCGCATCCGCAAGAATGGAATCGAGTTCCGCTCTGAAAGCGCCATCCCGGTTTGGACTGAGATGACGGTTTCAATGCTCGCCCCCTCGGACTCACGGAAAGTGAACTTCAACGGCGTTGTGGTGGCCTGTGGTGGCAATCGTCACGCCGGTTACGCCGTTTCACTGTTGTTCACCAGTTTGTCCAGGCAGGCGCAGGCGCGACTCAAATCCATGGCGGTTGCGCCCTGAACTGGCTCGCGGTCCCTGGTAGCCAGACCTGCCTGGGATCAGACTCGCCAGACCTCGCCTGAGGCCAAGGCTGGTTTTGTAGGCCGCTTCTTACCTCGAAGCGCCGGCGGGTTGTATCCTGAATCTGATTAAACCCCAGGCGAGGGTGCTCCTTCTGTTTTTCATCCCATGCCTTCTAATGTTCGATGCCGGCCAGGGGTAAGTCTTGAAGGCGTGCGCCCGGTGCGCGGGACGACGAATTCGAAGGCAGGTTTTCGCCCGGCTCCAGCAGCAGAGTGAGGTTAGTCTTGTTGGTCTTTAACTGACCCAGCAAACGAAAGGGGTTGCTCGTGTCGAAACTAGCGTTGCCTGCCGCGATGCGGTAGCTCTTTATTCTAGAGCTGATGTTGTAAGAACCGGGCGGCAGGTTCGACACGTCGAAGCGCCCGTCCGGACCCAGGTCCACCACCAGGACGTCCCAAGCTTGCTCACTACTCACGCTCAGTCGAGTGTAGGGCGGCAACGGGGCGCCATCGGCGAGCCTAACCTGGCCGGCCAGCCGGAGACCCGGAACGACATTCACGTCACCAAGTTGGTGCGTCGAACCGTCTCCGGCCAAAACTACGGGCGCTGTCGGCAGAGCGCCGGAGTTGGTGAAGGAACTCATGATTCCGTAGAAGTAATAGGCGCGGCCTGGAGGCAGATTCGAGAAAAGGAAGCGCCCATCGTCCATTGTTCCGATCACGAAATCCCCGGTGAAATTCTCAATACTGCGGTCCTTGGAGACGACACCGACGGCCACGCCCTTCAGGGGCTTGCCATCTTTGAGCACCCGGCCGCTCAACGCCGCGCCTTCCGTGATGGCTAACGTGTGGCGTGATGGTCCTCCGCGAAGGTCGCCGAACTTCTTGCGGGCGAACCGACGCCCCTCCACCTCGAGGTTCATCGCATCAAACGCTTCCCTCGAACTCAGGAAGAATTCGCCGCGCGCATCGGTGATCGCCAATGGGTCGGTTCCTTCCGGCGGATTGCCGTGGGTGGTATGACCCTGCCGAAGGCCGTCCAGCGACACGACTGCGTTCTCGACCGGTCGGCCTTGGGCATCGACAATTCGGCCCAGCAAAACGTGGTCAGGGGCCAGGTTCGTGATCGGGCGCGCGTTGAGCCGCGCTTCGAGCGGCCCGGCGCTCGGGTCTACTTTGAGGAAGAAGCTGGGTTCGTATCCCGGCGCCACGACCAGGATTCGGAACAACAGAGTGGGATCGAGCGATTCGATTTTGAATTCACCTTTAACGCCCGACCGGGCGCTCTTGCGGCAATCCGCATAGCAGGACGGTCAGAGAAACCCGATCCCGAGTTTAGGTCCCGCGGTGTAAACAAAAGCGGAGGCGCCTGGGATGGGCCGGCCAGCCTTGCTTTGGATCACGCCCGTGAGGTCAACGCGACTCGTCTGGGCCTGCGCCTGATTCATCATTAGTATGGTGGGCGTGGCCGTCCAAATCACCAGCAGAAGGGAGCAGAGAGGTTTCATAACTGAACCACACCGCACCATAGAGTCCCCGGTATCGAATGCAAGCCAGGGTCAGGCGCTTGGCGGCGTTCACCGTTTTCCGGCTTCTGGCCATTGATGTCTGATGCTAACAATGCACGGTGTTTCGCGCTCACCAACTGTCGGCCGTCGAACTCCACCCCAAGATACTGGCGGCTTTGTTCGTAGCCGTGGCTTGCGTGCTGGCGCCGGCTCCGCGAGTCTGCGCGGCGCCGGCTCGGTGGGACACCTTTAGTGACACCTGGGTGGCTACGGACGCGCTGGGCAGGTCGTTGCCTTCCTACACCGAGGTTGGCCCGCCGCGACCGGATCGCACGGTGGCGCTGTTTTATTTCCTTTGGCATGGCGCGCATGTGCAAGGGGGCCCCTACGACATTACAAAAATTCTTCAGCAGGATCCTGGAGCCATCAGCAACAAAATCAGTTCATGGTGGGGCCCGCTGCACGCGCCTCATCACTGGGGGGAATCCGTCTTTGGCTATTATTTGACCGACGACGCCGGAGTGCTGCGCAAACACGCGCAAATGCTGGGAGATGCCGGCGTGGACGCCATTATTTTCGATGTTTCCAACCAGGTGACCTACCGGCCATATTACGAGGCGCTGCTGAAGGTCTTCGCTGAAGTGCGAGGTTTGGGCGCGAACCCGCCGCGGGTGGCTTTTCTATGTCCGTTCGCGGAGCCGGCGAAAGTTGTAGCGGAGCTGTATCGCGACCTCTACGAACCGGGTCGTTATTCAGAGCAATGGTTTCGTTGGGAGGGCAAGCCGCTCATTTTGGCCGATCCGCGAAAGCTGGGACATGTCACGACGTTCCGAGATCAGAATAATCCAGCTCGTCTGCAGCCGGGCCATCGTTTGGGGCAAACGTTCAAGATCGATGCACCGTTGCTGGCGGTGGCTGGCTGTTTCCCGACTTGGGCCAAATCAGGTTCTGGCCTGACCCTCAGCCTTTATCGCGATGGACCGACCGGGCCGCGACTGAGGAGTCGGCGTTTCGAGAACGTCGCGGACAATGGTTGGCTCGGCTTTAACGAGGAGCCTCCCTTGCCTCCAGGAGTTTATTATCTGGAAATGTCGGAGGGACGTGGAACTGTCGGTTGGTGGTCACACACGGATGACCGATTCCCCGCGGGTCAGGCTTATGCTGATGCCGCGCCAGTGGCGGGAGATCGCAACCTGCAGCTCACCACGGTCGAGCCGCAATTCACTGCGATTCGTCGCTTCTTTACCTTTCGCAGGCCGCAGCCGGACTATTTCCAAGGTCAAACCATCCCGAATGAGTGGAGTTGGCTGGAAGTTTATCCGCAACACCTCTTCACCAACGCCGCCGGGGAACGGGAACAAATGTCAGTGGGCGTGTCCCAGAACGCCGTCGGTCATCGTCTTGGCTCGATGAGCGAGCCGGGAGCGCGCGGGCGGAGCTTTCACCAACTCCCTGGCCCGACCCCGGCTGACGCGGTTTCTCGCGGGCTCAATGTCGCGGAGCAATGGGCCCGGGCACGCCGCGAGGATCCGCGCCTCATTTTTATCACTGGCTGGAACGAATGGATCGCCGGACGGTTCGATGAATTCAATGGGGTGCGTCAGCCCGTGATGTTTGTGGATCAGTTTGACCAGGAACACAGTCGCGACATCGAACCGATGCAAGGTGGGCATGGGGATAACTATTACTATCAGATGATTTCGGAAATCCGGCGCTACAAAGGCGTGCGCGCGACCCCGCCAGCCCGCCCGCAGTCCATTGTCATCGATGGCCATTTTGAAGATTGGGGCGCGGTCGAACCGGAGTTCCGGGATGATAGGGGCGATCCGGTGCAACGCGATCATGCCGGTTGGGGCGCGGCCGGACGTTACGTGAATCACACCGGACGAAATGACATCATCGCCGCAAAAGTAAGCTGGGACAGGAACCAGGTGTACTTTTATGTGCGCACGCGCGAACCGCTCACGCCATCCACAGATCCCAATTGGATGTTCTTGTTCCTGGACACAGATCACAACCCTACCAACGGATGGCTTGGTTATGACTTTGTGGTGGGACGGCGCGCCAGCGCTGCGCACACTGTCTCATTGGAGAAACAACAAGGCGCAGGATACAGCTGGCAGCTTGTGGCCAACGTCGATCGACGTTCTGGAACAAATGAGTTGGAGCTGGCGATCCCGAGATCGGTGTTGGGTCTGCCGGCACGCTCTGCTGCCCTGGCCTTCAAGTGGGCCGATCATCTCGCTCAGACCGGACACTGGAGCGACTTCACTCTCCATGGGGACACCGCGCCCAACCAACGTTGCAATTACCTGATCCAAATCAGGGACTGATCTTTTTACTCCTGCGGGTAGACCAGAATGCGGTCGTGCACCACCACGACCAAATCATTCTTCTTGTCGCCGGTGACCTCAACAATGAGCGCTTCGCGCGGTTCATTCTGGTCCCCGCGTCGGCCGCGGAAGGTGCGTTCCTCAAAGACCTGCCAGCGACTGGCGGGGATCAGTTGACCATTACGATCAAAAATCACCAGGTCCAGATAGTTTTTGGCCGTCTCGAGGAAGACCAGATCCTTGCGTCCATCCTGGTTGAGGTCGCCGGAGATGACATCGTTGAGCCGGCCGTCTTTGATGGGGGTTTCGTAACCGTCGAGTTCCACCACATCCCAGGCTTGGCCGCTGAGCGGCAGCCAGGCCACCGCGGACAGGCCCAGAAAGGCGATGCTGTTGGGTTGGGAACCGCCGATGGCGACCGGCTGCAGTTCGGTGAACTCCGTGAAGGGCAGGGGAATATTCTTGATCACCTGCCAGACGCCATTGGTGTCGCGTTCCGACAGGGTCACCGCCTTGCGTTCGGCATCGAGCAGAAAGAGGGAAGCAATGGAGTTGGTCCCATTGCGAAGCGGGCAGGCGCCGACAATGCGGGAGTTGCTGGTGGTCCCATTGATTTGGTCTTTCACCGTAAAGGACCAGGTCTTGTTGGTACTGTTTTTCTGGTCTGAATCTGCTTTGAGGACCACGGCGCGGAGAAAGTTTTTTTGCGCCAGCAACAATTCCGGCTTGCCGTCGCCATCCACGTCCGCCGTGCTCATCCAGGGTTGTTCGGCGCTGCCGCCTGGGGGCGCGACATCGGTTTCCTCGAAATCTTTATCGGGCACCTGAATCAGGATTTTGATTTTTTCGTAGGGAATAAGCACGATTAGGTCGGCCAAGCCATCCTGGTTGGCGTCGTGGAAAGCCACGGACGCCGGATTCGATTTAAAGTTCTCGCTCAGTTTCTGGGTTTTGGTTTGGCCATCCGGCGAGCGGGTAAACAAGGCGCGTTTTCCGTCCTGGTCTAGAATCACGGCCAGGGTGGGCTTTTGGCCGGGGCGCAACCGCCCAACCGCCATCGAGAGCGGTTTGCCGTCCATGGGGATGATGGTAGGGAAAGGCATCCGGCCTTTCTGGTCGAACGTGGTATAGCCGACCTGCCGCTCATCCGGGCTGAGCAGGTAAACCTCGGCCGGTTGAGAGTCTTTGGCGTCGACGACGGCGATCTCGCTGACACCCGTGAGGGTGGAGAACTTTTGGCCGGAAGGCAGCGAACCGTCGGGTTGCTGGAGGTAAACGCTGACCTGGCCGCTGTCAGGTTCGGCGACGATCAGATCGGCCCGTCCGTCCCCATTGAGGTCTGCCCAATCGGTGCCGCGGCGGGCTTTGGTGGTTTTATTGAGCGGCAGGACTTGGAACTGGCCCTGTTTGAATGCGCCGACGAGGGGGTCTGCCTCCTTTTTAACGAAGTGCGAGATCTGGGCGCGGCCGGAGTTCTGCGAGATGGTAATAATTTCAGTGCGATGATCGCCGTCGAGATCGTCGGCCCAATAGGAACGGATGACGGGCGCGGCGAAATGAAATTCGGGTCCGAGTTGGCCGGACTCGCTTTGGAGGCGGAACCGAAACGGATTGGGCGTGTCCCAATTGACCAGGAGCAGGTCATCGCGGCCGTCCCCATCGATATCGAGGACCTGGGCGGATTTAACGGCGCCGGAGTACGGGATCTTGTCGGGTTCCGCAAGGGAATGGTCGCGGTTTTGCGCCAGCCAATAGATGTTATTCTCGCCCAGCAAAATGAGTCCGGTCCGCCCGCTGCCGGTGAGATCACCGGCGGACATCGCGTTCTGCGTCAGTTGACCGTCCTCGATCGGCCAGCGTTTGGGCGAGCTCCAGTTGTTGGAGCCTTCGTTGTATTGGACAACCAGTTCCTTGGGTTCGCCGTAATACGCCAGGTCGGGCCGGCCGTCGGAGTTGAGATCCGCCACCACCAGCGACGCGATGCGTTTTTCGGACGCGATGGAATCGATGCGGAATCGGGCGTCGGGCGGCAGTTCGTTGAGTTCGCGTTTGGCGTTCTTGCGCGCATTGACGAGGTTGGTGCGTCCGGTCTGGTTGTAAAGCAGGGTGATCTTGGAGCGCGAATTATTGACGACAATCAGATCGTTCAGCCCATCGCCGTCCAGGTCCGCCGCCCGCAGGTCCGAGATGAACGGATCGATCGGGAACGTTTCCGGACCGGAAAAGCCGAAGAACACATCGTTCGTGGGCGCATTGACCGCACTGGCGGCGGCGGCAGCAGAGGCGGGGAACATCATGACGGCGACGAACAGCAGCAACCCGACGACAAAGACCAAGATCGGGCCGGCCGGCCGCTTCCGGTTCAATTTTCGCATTCCGCTCCGGTGTGCGGAGAAGTTTGGCATGGCGTTTGGGCTGTTCATGCGCGCGGGGGAAAATGGCAGCCGGCGCCGCATTTGGCCAGATCTATTCCCCCCTATTCGCCCAACAAATGGATCAGGATCCGGCGCCGATGCGGGTTGGTGCGATGTTCCCAGAGGTAAATGCCTTGCCAGGTTCCCAAGGCCAGCTCCCCCTTGTCGATGGGCACGCTCAGGTTGACGCAGGTCAGCATCGTGCGGATGTGGGCGGGCATGTCGTCGTCGCCTTCGGCGGTGTGGATAAAGAGGCGGTCGCCATCAGGGACGAGCCGCGAGAAGAAGGCTTCGAGGTCGCGGCGAACATCGGGATCGGCGTTTTCCTGGATCAACAGCGACGCTGAGGTGTGCTGGAGATGGAGAGTGAGCAGCCCGGTTTCGGCGTTTTGATCGGAGAGCCAGCGCTCTATACGGTCGGT
>DATLUX010000183.1:0-4140 GCA_035577805.1 Verrucomicrobiia bacterium | reverse complement strand
CCAGGCGCCTGGCTGGGCCGAAGACGACTTCGCCGGAAGCCAAGTTTGCGTGAATAGGCCAGGCGAACAGGCCGCGCGCCTCTGTAACGTAGAGGGTTTCGCCGTCGGGACTGAAGCAGACGGAAGCAGCGCCCGTCGCTGGAAGCTTGACGAGCAGTGCGGTCGATTCCGAGTTCAGCAAATAGACCGCCTCGGGCACCGCGCACGCGAGCCATCGGGCATCCGGGCTGAACGCGACGTCGCCGATGAAATTAGGTCCGGGCAATCGAATAGACTGTGCTGCGCGACCAAGAGCAAGTTCGCACAAACTAAGGTGGCTCAGTCCCCATGTGATAAGGCCAACCCGCTGGTCATCGGCAGAAACGCCTATGGTGCCGAGGTAGGCCTCCAGTTCCACCAGGCGTTCACCGGTCTCCGCATCCCACAACAGCAGTCCGGCCCAATGCGAGGACAACAAAATGCCGCCCCGATGCGTATAGGCGATATTGGCCAACTCGCCTCGGTTCCCGTTCATGGGGGGTCGGAAGAGCCCACCCGTAGCAGCGTCCCAGACCCGAAGCAGCCCGTCCTTGCCTGCTGTGGCGAGCCGCTCGCCGCTCGGATGCCACGCCACTTCACCGACGCCTGCTGGATGCAGCAAGGATAGCTGCACTGCGCCCGAATCCGCATCCAGCACGACGACCTCACGGCGGTTGCTGGCGGCGATGGCGATCCTTTTCCCGCTGGGATCAAAGCGGACGCAGTGCGCCAGGTAAGGAATAGGGAAAGATTTTAATTCCGCGCCATCCGCCAGACTGTAGATCGGCAGATTGGTTGAGGGTTGTGCGACAGTGACGCGGCGGCCATCGGGATGAAAGTCGATGCTAACAGTGCTAAGGATATTGGGTACACTGAACAGCGGTTCGGCTCGGGCCAAATTCCACAGCTTCAGTCCGCCATCGCTGTAGAGCACCGGCAGCCACGCGCCATCCGGGCTGAAGGGGTAGGCGCAGGCCGCAGCACTGCCAATGTCAGGCAGTCGCGCAAGTTCGCCATCGTCGCTGGCACGGCGCAGCACGATGTCCTTGCCCGGCGTGGCAATGGCGTATCGTTCCATCGCGGCGTCCCAAGCCGGGAGTTCTCGTTTCGGATCAGGGTTGCGCCGGGTCTTGATGACGCGAATGTCCACCAGAGCCAAGGCGGCGATGGCCTCGTTGCGCAACTCGAGGGAAGGTTGAATTTCCGCCGCTTTGGTGATCGCTTCCAAACTCTTGAACCGGCGACCTGCCCGCCCACTCCAACGAGCCGCGCGCGCCTGGTCGAGATAGGAAGCCCACAGTTTTTCCCTGGCCCGCTGCTCTGCCTCCCGCGCTTGTTTGCTGGAGCGTTCGAGGCGATAGGCGGCCAGGATCGAACCTGCGGTCACGGTCACGAGCAGCACCAGCACCGCCGCGAGCAGTGCCGCGATGGTTGGCTTGCGTTTGCACCAGCGCCAAAGTTTCTCTGCAGCACTGACCGGCCGGGCGAGAATCGGTTCGCCATTGCGCCAGCGACACAAATCGTCGGCCAGCATTTCCGCCGATCCGTAGCGCGATTGCGGATTTTTGTTGAGGCACTTCAGGCAGATGGTTTCAAGGTCCTTGTCGATTTCTGATTTGCGAGGTGCGAGGTGCGACTTCGAGGACACAGCCGCCTCACCATGTCGCCTCCAAACCAACGAGGGCGGAATTGGCTCTTCCTCGACGACCTTGCGCATGATTTCCAGCGGCGTTTCCGCGACAAAGGGCGGCTGAGCGGCGAGCAATTCGTAGAGGATGGCACCCAAGCTGTAAATATCCGTCGCCGTTGTGAGTTCTTTAACATGGCCGGCAGCTTGTTCGGGTGCCATGTAGCTGGGCGTGCCCATGACGGCCGCGCTGTGGGTCAGACCAGCGTCGCTCTCGATCAATTTGGCCAAGCCAAAATCCGTCACGTGCGGCTCACCCTGGCCGTCGATGAGAATGTTGGTGGGCTTCAAGTCACGGTGCAGAATGCCGCGCTGATGGGCGTAGTGGACCGCGCGGGCAACCTTGGAAATGACGAAGGCCGAATGTCGAACATCGAAGGTCGGAACGGAACGCTCACCCTCGCCCCGGCCCTCGCCCATCGGATGGGAGAGAGTGTCCGCAGGACGGGTGAGGGGTTGCTTCGCAATCCGCTCGGCCAAGGTTCCCCCGTCAATCAGCTTCATGCTGAAGTAATGCTGTCTGTCGTGTTCGCCGATTTCGTAAATGGGAACGATGTGCGGATGGTCGAGCCGCGCGGCCGATTCGGCCTCGGTTTGGAAGCGCTGCATTGAAGCGGGCGTGGCCAATCGCCCTGCGAGAATCATTTTGAGCGCGACGGGACGATTGAGGCTCACCTGCCGCGCCCGGTACACCACCCCCATGCCGCCACGGGCAATCTCTTCGAGCAATTCGTAGTCGCCGAAATACCGAATGGTCCGAGACCCGCCTTCGGTTTTCGGACTTGGGGTTTCATCTGAATCGACAACTTCAGTTCCATGGGCCCCCATCCCGACGGCCAGAGCCATCAGGCAAGCGGGGCACCTTCCGTATGGTCCGTCGTCGGAAAGCTTGGCCCCGCACTGAGGGCATTGTTTTGCGTCTGGCATGACACGGCCATTAAACTTGCTGTCGACGGTTACTGCTCAAGATTGAGCGAAAGGTTACACTCAATCTCGTCACACGTAGCTGACGTGAGGAAGCGGATTCGATACTGGCCACGCTGTCCGCCTTCTCGCGTCGGGACTACATTCATCAACGTTCATTCGCGGAGCAGTGAGAAAAGGTACCGCAACTCCTCGTCAATGCCTTCCGGCGTGGCCACGGTCTGTGCGATCTCGGCCCGAACGAGTTCCCCGTAACGCTGGCGCAACCGGTGCACCGCCACTTTGAGCGCGCCTTCGCTCATGTTTAAAGACGCTGCTATTTCAGCACACGAGCCCTCTGGGGCATTGGCGGTCAAAAATACTTCCAACTTCGCGAAACGAGCTCCTTTATTGTCAGCCTCGTAACCCTTGCGTAATCGGGCCATGGCTTGTTCCAGGAGCGTCGTGGCCCAGCGCCGATCGAAGATCTTTTCGGGCGTCAGTTCATGAGCAGCATCCAGAAGATAGCGATTTTCAGCAGCGACCTCGTCCAGGGAAAAGAGCGTTTGCCCACCACCGCGTTTCTGCGCATGAGCCTTGGTCCATTCGCGAGCGAGAAAATGTTCCAATGAACCGAGCAGGAATGACCGGAACTTGCCCTTGTTGCGGTCGGCCACGCTCAAATATTTTCTCGCCACCAGTCGCGAGAAAAACTCCTGCGTCAAATCCTGGGCATCAGGGGCATCATACCCCTTTCTGCGCACGTAAGCGTAAAGGGGATACCAATACGTCCGGCACAACTCGGCCATCGCCTCTGAGACTCTGGTCGAATCGTCCTGTCCTGCCTTCAGCACCACGCTCCAGTGCGTTGTCGCAAAAATAGCGCGCGCGTGAGTGAGGTTCGAATCGGGGCTCATTTGGCGTCTGGCTGCCAAATCCAGATACTGACCTGAGGTATCGGATTATCAAGATTGCTTTTGCCTATTGGCCCGGCTGGGGTGTCGGAAATTCGTGGTTCAGATTGTTCAGATTTCGGACTTCCCTCGGATCTCAGCCTTCAGGATTCGGATTCTAGTCTCGCCGAGGAGCCTGGGATTGCCCTGTTTGTCAAACCCTGGCATCGTAGGCGATCATTGTGCTTAAGCGGCGAATAAGTCTTAACAACTATTGCTTCACAGTACGATGTCAGTGGAATTGAGTTACCTGCAACATTGGATATCCGACATGGGCCGAATCGCTAACATCGGCCACAACGAGCCTTGTCACTGCGGCAGCAGCAAGAAATACAAGAACTGCTGTCTTGCCAAAGACGAAGCGGCGGCGCGAGCCAAGGCCATGGCCGACGCCCGCGCGGCGGAAACCGCCCGCCAGGCGGCGCGGCCTCTCGACGACGTGGCGCCCGAGTCGGAGGAACCGCGTGAGCCTGGCTTGGCGCCGCTTCCCCCAAACGAACACCGGTTGGTGAACGATTGGTGGGAAGAGGTCGGGCCGGTATACACCGGCAAGGGCGGCAAGGACAAATGCGGCTGGTT
>DATLUX010000182.1:0-6481 GCA_035577805.1 Verrucomicrobiia bacterium | reverse complement strand
CCTTAGACTAAAGTAGTAGTCGAGCCTTGCCCGCCGCAGCCCGTAGGGCGCAGCAGGTCACGAGGTACACCCTGAGCCTGTCGAAGGGTACACCCTGAGCCTGTCGAAGGGCTCTGATCGAGGTCGGGCGTAAGCTTTGGGAATGAGTGAGCCCCTTCGACAAGCTCAGGGCAGGCTTCCTAACGTCGGCTGCTACCACAGGATTCGAAAATCGAAAATCGAAAATCAAATGCGCCTCCTGACCGGCCTTCGCGCACGGGATGGGGCGGGCAAGCGTCGGCTACGGCCGCCGGGGAGTGACCAGGCGATAAAGGCGATTGGTGGCCTGCGCATAGGACGGATCCGTCGCGAACTGAACTCGAGTCGATGGCACCGCCCCAAAATCAGCCAGCTTCCGCCATGAACCTGGGGCGAGGTTATCGGAGTATTCAACGGTGTAAGTTCGTTGCGGGCGGGCCAGGAAACTCACGACTGCACCTGGCACGGCGGTTGCCGCATCGATGCGCAGATAACTGCTGGGATCGGTCGGGTCGGTGCCGGCGAGATACTCGGCCCGGTTGCTCATGCTATCGCCATCGGGGTCAGCATCGGGGTCGGCGCTACTGGGATCATTGAAATACGTGGTTTCCCAAGCGTCCGGCAGGCCGTCGCCATCGCTGTCGGTCAGGAAAGTGAGGAACGCGTTGGTGGTGGGAAAGCCCAGGATTCGCGCGAGATTGGTGATGACGGCCTGATAATTGGTAAAGGGCGGCTGGGCATTGGTGATGACGAGAAACGCGTTGGTGGACTGGAAGGTATTAGTCTGGAAGAAGGTGCCGTTGCGCCGCCACAACGCCGTGATGGGCAGGGTGGCGGTGTTGGTGACGGTCACACTTAACACGACCAGATCGCCTGGAAGCACCGATTGGCTGAGCGGCTGTTGCACGATCAATGGCGGCACCAACACGAGGAGCGTGGCCGGCACGCTGCGGTACGTCCCATATTGATCGGTCATCCGAACCACATACGCGCCGGCAGCCGACGGTTGCACGTTGGAGATGGACAACGACGAACTGGTGGCGCCCGCCAATTCCTGATCGTCTTTCAGCCATTGATAACTCACCGGCCCGGGACTGTAGGCGAGCACACTGAACGAGACATTCCCACCGGCATTGGTGGCGACGCTGCGCGGTTGCTGCAGGATCACGAGCGTCAGCCGGACAGAAACCGTGGCGTTGGAGCTGACGGCGGACCCGGCCTGGTTATAAACAACGACGTTGTAATCGCCGGCCTGGGCGGGCGTGATCGCCGGCAAGGCAAGCGCGGCGTTGGTCGCGCCGGCAATATTCGCGCCGTTGCGTCGCCACTGATAGAAAAGCGGGGCGGACCCCTGCGCGCCGACGGTCAATGAAACAGTCTCCCCGGACAACACCGAGGCCGGCTGCGGCTGGCTGGTGATGGCCGGGACATTTCCGCCTGCGCTGGTGGGGCGGCCCGCGGACGGAGGCGCTGCGGTCCAATTGCCTGGGTCATCGCCGAAGGCATTGGCCACCTTACGTTGCAACGAAAGGCCATAACCATCGGCACCCGCTGGCCAGGGTGTTTCATCGTGGTAATGCACTCCATCAACCAGCACATACGGAATTGCGCTGCCCACCGGGTCAGTGGGTTTTTCCAGGACCAATTGATCATCGGAGTTATTGAGATGGCCGTGGTACGGGCCAAAAGCGCGTGTGCCCGCTGGGATGTTATAACGTTGTTGCAGGAGGCTGAATGACGCCGGGTCCGCCACCGGATCGAAGTTCACCAACAACACGCTTTCATTAGCCGCCAGGGTGATCTCGGCGGGGAACGTGAAACCGATCCCGCCCCGAACGCGCCAGGTGATGCTCGAACGGGCGCGGTCAAACAGATCCACAAAATCCGCCGTGATATTCAGCAGCTCGATGAATTCCTCAGCCTGATTATCGTTGGTGCCAACATCAGGCGGGTGATAATGAATCTCGTTGATCACAACCGGCCCCACGCGCGGACCGCTATTGGCAGAGCCTAGGGTGCGCGTGGTCTGTGCCACAAAAACATCCCGATTATCGCTGGTCACATAACGACCAAAGGAAACCCCATCGTCGGCTGCGCCAAACTGATAGCCGTGCACGTAACCCGTCAGCAGCCCGCCCACGTCGGCGCTAAACAACCAGACCTCATCGCCGTCGGAGCCCAACGCGAACCCGGCGTTGGCCGGATTAAAGTCGGCTTCGGTAAACACGCGGTAACCGCCTGCGGCGATCACGGTGCCGGCCGGCACGCGAAACTTTTGGGGAGTATTGAAGTCATCGGTCAACCACCAGCCGCTGATATCGGCGGGTGTGCTGCCTGGATTATTCAATTCGATGCTGTCGGTAGGCGGAGGATGGTCGGTTCGCGAGAGGGCTTCGGTGATCAGCACGGCGGGGAGATTGGGCGGAGGCGGTTTGTTCTGGCCCGGTGACCCTTCGATCACTCCGCTGGGGCGCCATTGCGCGCGATGATCCCACGCGTCCGGCTCCGCCGTTTCGTCCACGATCACCAGCGAGAATCCGAGCCCGTCCGTGATCGGATACCAATCGTCGTCGTAATGGAAGTCGAGGATCTCCTCATTGCGCGCATCGAGCAGTTGGATGCGTTCGCCATCATTGTCGAGGAAGCCGGTGAACTGGCCCGCAATGGGCAGGCCGGTGCCGTAGCGGGCGCGGAAGGCCGCAGCGTTCTTCACCACCAGCACGCGGCCTCCGGGTGGCAGAGTGGTGATGGCGCTGCCCGTGAAACTGAATCCGACCGCATTGGTCAGGCGCACGCCATTCAAATCCAAGCTGACGGTCGAGGAAATATTCCGCAGTTCAATGAACTCGAAGTCTGCGGGATCCGGCGACGCTCCATACGGGCTGGGATGATACATCACTTCGGTGACGCGCAGGAATTGCTGGGCGACGCTGGGCGCGCCCGGATACGCGTAAGTGTCGACGGCCTGACCGGTGCTGTTGAGGACGCGCACTTCTTCGCCGCGGGCCGAAAGTTGGCCATGGTACGGTCCGACCACGAACAGGGCCTGGCCACCATGCGGGCTGGCGGTGCGGGCCCGGAACGCGATCAAGTCCGGCGAGAGAAAGATTAAACCATTGGAGGCCACGACGGTGCCGGGCTTGAATGTAAAATCGATGCCGCCCTCCACTTTCCAGCCAGAGATATCCACGGCGAATGGCGCCGGATTGGAGAGGCACAAATACTCCTGTTCCTGACGACCGGAAGCGGGATTGGCCTCCAACGACACCACGCGCAGGATGACATTGGGGGGTTGGCTGACCGGGATGCCCGCGTTGTTGGGCACGGCCAGACCGAGCGGTTTGCTGGTGTTGGTGATGCTATGGTTGACGAACAGATGCACCCGGCGCGGATTGAGGAACTGGTTGAACAAACTCGCCACGCCGTTCGTAAGCCATTCGGAAGGCAAAGCGCCGGGCCCGCCGCCGGTGGCCCAGCCCCAACGTTGTCGATCGAGGATGGCTTCGGGATAAAGGAGGTTGGTCACCGCCCGAACCTCCGCTTCGATCACGCGCTCGGCATTGGGCGTGCCGGGTGGCTGCAGAAATGTTTCCATCACCGTGCGCAAACGGCGGAGGAACATCTGCCGCGTCTCGGGCACCTGCACCACCGCGTCGAGCAGATGATTGAACCCGCCGCAGGCCCCGCCGATTTGCACAGTCGACGCCCCATAAAAGGGATGGCTCACTCCGGAATCGTTGGTCGCTTGCACATTGCTGACTGCGTAAAGCTGGCCCCAGGAAAGATTCAAATCGAATGGCAACACCCGCCACATCCGGTCGCCGTCCGAATCACGATACAAACTGAGGTTAGCCCAAATGTCATCCTGTTCATGACTAAGCCGGGAGACCGCCAGGTAATTGATCAAATCCGGAATGTCGATGATGTCGAAAAGATTCGTGCGTCGTTGGGCCACCGGCAGGGTGTTGGCGACGGCGCTGGCCAGCGCGGTGTAATCCGCCATGCCCAATTCCTGTTGGCGGCTCAGTTTTTCCGGGCCGCCGCCGGTGCTGCAAGGTGAAACGGCCACCACACCGCAGGCTTTGTAAATGACTCCACGCGGATCGAATCCATAGCGGCTGGCCTGCTCTTCGCCCAGCACCTCAGAATGAAAGGCCAGTTGATAAAACACTCCGTTCTGCTGGAGACGCACCGGATAATGATAAGGCGTGTTGTGCCCCACCTGGCCCAGCAACCAAAAGGACAAATATTGCCGGACATACGATGGATCGATGAACTCCGCCATGAAGCTGGTCTTTCGCACCCGCCCGCCCGGCCCCGGATGCCGGAAGGTATGTTCGCGATTGAACTCCACCCGGTGCGATTTCTTCACGTAACCCGCCGTGGTATTGCCGCGGACTTGCATCTGGACGTTGTCGTAGAATTCGCCGTCGTAAAACACCGACGCTCTCCCGCCCGATTGTCCGTCCACCGCGCTTTGCTGGGATGGGCTGACGAACAAGTGAACGATCGGCAGCTTGCTGACCACGTTGGTGGGATCCGCGATCGTGCCCAGGTATTCCGCGGTGTTGGCCGGGTCGGTGAACAGCGGCCAGCGCGAACCATTCCCGCTCACGTCCCGCGCCGAAATGTAATAACGGATCATCTGGCCGTTGGTCGAAAGATTGGCGGGAATGACCGCTCCATACAGGCCGTCGCCGGCGAGGCCGTCGCCGTGTCCGCCATCGTCAAACATTGGCACACTGGCCTCCGTATCAAACATGATCCGGTAATGCATGGTCACGCTGGCCACGGGGGCAAACGAAGCTTGAATGCGAGCCGTCACGGTGAGGTCCTCCGCGTCCTTCGGCACATTCGGAGTGTGCTGCACCGAACTGATGATCGGCCCGGGGGTGGTGGAACCGCCCGAATTCGGCCCACCGGGCGTCGGGCTGGTGAAATAAACCCCGGTGGCCCCGGCGCTGGCAATCGAAGTGCCGGTGAGCTGCGGGTAAATGAGAAACGTCTGGTCAGCGGCGTTCAGGTTCAGGCCTTGGATGGCGAGGATATTGGTGCCGGGCCGAAGCAGGCCAGGCGGATTACCCAAGCGAATAACCTCGGCGGAGCTGGCGGGATGCGTGCCGGTGGCGGCGGAGTTCCACGCCAGGTTGGCGGGCGCATTGGCGCGACCGACCTCCACTCCGTTGATCCAAGCCACGTATCCGTCATCGTACTTCAGCAACAACGTCAGCAACGAATACGCAAACGGGTCCTCGACCACAAAGGGGATGCGGACAAAGGCCGAGGCATTGACGTTAAGCATGTCGGTGCGCAGATCGGTTCCCAGATCACTTGGAGCGACGCCCGAGTCCCCTGCCACCACTTGCGCGATCTCGGCCTGAGTCAGTGGGCGGTTGTAAATCCGGAAGTCATCGAGAAAACCGTCGAGCCGCCTCCAAAACGCATCGTAACTGCGGCCCAATTCGATCTCCTGGGTGGAACTCCAGGACCAGGCGGCGCTGTTATTCTGGCGCCCCGCCAGGAGGCCATCGACATAGACGGCAATCGATCCGCTGCTGGTTTGATCGTAGACATAAGCCACATGATGCCAGCGATCGTCGTTCACCGCGGTCGTGGTCGCAAACGCATTGATGCCCCCGGCGCTCCCGTTGCCCGCCTGGACAAAAAGCCGGCCGTCGTCCTGCATCACGATCACGTCCCCAGGCCCAGTGTAGGTGTTGGCCCGGCGATCGAACAAAATCGCTCCGTAACTGCCCACCCCAATCGCCCCTGCCGATCGCATCCAGAAAGAGATGGTGCCCCGCGCCGAATTGAATTCCGCTTGCGGCGCGAGCTTGATCTGGTCCCCTTCCGCGGCGTTGAATTGCATCACCCCGCTGCGCGAGCGCGGTGTGGGCGCGGCATCCGTCGACGACGCCACCCAGGCTGCGCCCACATTCACGCCGTTGCGCGGTGTGCCGGTCGGCTTCGAGTCGAGGATCGCGGTGCCAACCGGCGCCGCATCAAAGGCAAAACGCACCACCAACGAAGTGGAAGCCACCAGATTTGCTCCGGCGGCAAATCCCACGCCGAGCACGCCGGCGCGCCAGGCGCTGTCATCAAACGAGCCGCCATTGGTGGCCCCGGTCCAGGTATCGCCCAGGAGGTTGCCGCCATTGCCTGGACCCGGTACCAACACGCGCGCCGGGGCGGCCGGCGGGATCAGCGTGCGCTCATTGGAAAGCAACCCAAAGCCGTAAGACACATCGGGGACTTGCGGAGGAAAGGTGGGACTAAACTCGCTGGTGATGGTTCCGTCCGGCTGCACCAACGCCAAGTACTCGCCGCTGGCCGAGAGCCTGAAATCCGTGTGCAATGGAGCCCCGGGGATCCGTCGATCTTTTCCGGACACGAACACCACCAGATAATCGCCGCCGGCCAGGTTGGTGGCGGGAAACCGCCAGCGCTGGAGCCGGGCGGGATC
>DATLUX010000181.1:0-8946 GCA_035577805.1 Verrucomicrobiia bacterium | reverse complement strand
TTGTGGCGGCATGGCGGTTCAAACATCGCGCCGCTCTGGGCAACCCGAAGGCGACCCTGGCCGAATGTGCGGCCGCCGCGCACGTGAGCCCCAAGTATCTGGGGCTGGTCTGGTCCATGCTAACCGGGCCGCTCGAGAAGTCAGGGCCGATCGCAGTCCTGCAGTCGATGTGGCAAGCGTTGCCGGCTCCGTCCCCGGAAGAGCAGGAGCTCACGCGCGGGCACGTTCACACTTCTCAAAGTGCGGCCCATCCCGCGGCGGCCGGATTCGGGCGGTTGCGGGACTTCGTGGAAACGCTTCGCCAAAAGCTGCGGCCGGAGTTCACCAACCTCGCGGTGCGCGGGATCGCGTCGGGCTCACAGCCGTTCGTGCTTTGGAAAGACCGCGAGTTCGTGGCCAACCGGCTGCGGTGTCGGGCCGATGTTTTGTCGTTGGACAAGCCGCCGGAACCTGACGAGGAAGACGAGCCGCCGGCAAAACCGGCGATGGACGCGGCCGTGGAGGGTGCGGTGAAGAGAGCGCTGGCCGTGCCGGCCGATGCACCTGGGCAGGCTGGCCACCGAGCCGCCTGCCAACGGTTCTGCGCCGTTTTTCCCGATGCCTTTTATGTGGCGGAGCGCAAGCTCATCTTCTTGAAAGAAGACAAGGAGAGCCAGGGACGTCTGTTGAGCGCCGGGTTTCATTTGATGACCGGTTATTTTCGGGACGACGCGCCGCTGATGTCTCTGGTGCTCGATGAGGCGCAGCAGCGCGAGCTGGACCGGTTGTGGGACGAGTTTCATTTCATCACGCTGGATCCAATCAGGCAGTACAAGGATTTCATCTTCTTTGAACGCGCCGAGCCGCCGCGTTTCATGCAGGGCGAAGAGTTTGATTTCGCCCGCTCGGAGGACAAGGATTCGACTTCGGCGGCCAAGATCCGGCGGCTGGCGGAAGCGTATTTGGCCAAGGTGCGCCGCCAGGGCGGGGCGGGCACGGCCCTCACCGCCATCGAGGACTATTTTAGGATCATTTCGGATGAGATACGCCGGGTCGAACAAGCCCGGGTGGCCGCGGAGCCCAGGCATCTTCAAGCGCTGCAGAATTTTGCCGAACGCGCGTACCATCGACCGTTGTCCCAAAACGAACGCGAAGATTTGTTTGCCTTCTATCAGGGGCTTCGGGACCAGGACGGATTGGACCATGAAGAAGCCATCCGCGACACGCTGACCAGAGTATTGATGTCCCCTGCGTTTTGTTATCGGGCTGATCTGGCGGAGGTGAGCGCAGGCCGGACAGTTACTGAGGTTCGGGGCGGGCGGACCGTCGGCGGCGTGACGAACCAAAACGAGCGTGAACCGCGCTGGCCGGTGGAACGTTTGTCCGACTACGCGTTGGCCAGTCGCCTCAGTTATTTCCTCTGGTCCAGCCTGCCGGACCTTGAGCTATTGGGGCACGCCAAGAGCGGCGACTTGCACAAGCCGAAGGTGTTGCTGGCCCAGACGCGGCGGCTGCTGCAAGAAGATCGCATTCGCCGGTTAGCCACCGAATTCGGCGGCAACTGGCTCGACTTCCGCCGCTTTGAAGAACATAACAGCGTCGATCGCGAACGTTTCCCGAGCTTCAACAACGAGCTGCGGGCGGCGATGTTTGAGGAGCCCATCCGTTTCTTTGTCGATGTGATCCACCGCGATCGTTCGGTGCTCGATTTCCTTAATGCCAAGGATACGTTCGTCAATCCCGTGCTCGCGCGGCATTATGGCATGGCTGAGCCCAGTGCCAACGAGTGGCGGCAGGTTGCGGATGCAGGGCCGTTCGGACGCGGCGGGCTCCTGCCCATGTCCGTCTTCCTCACCAAAAACGCGCCGGGCTTGCGAACCAGCCCCGTCAAACGCGGTTATTGGGTGGTTCGCCGCCTGCTGGGCGAACAAATTCCGCCACCGCCGCCCAAAGTCCCGGAGCTGCCGGCCGACGAGAGCAAGTTAGGCGAACTCACGTTGCGGGAGACGCTGGCCCGGCATCGCGAAGACCCGAGCTGCGCCGGTTGCCACGCGCGCTTCGACGCCATTGGTTTGGCTCTGGAAGGCTATGGCCCCATCGGCGAACAACGCACGCGCGATTTGGGCGGCCGGCTGGTGGACGTCCACGCGAACTTTCCCGGCGGGGGCGAAGGCACGGGATTGGAAGGGTTGCGTGATTATCTCAACGAATATCGCCAGGAGGAGTTCCTCGACAATTTATGCCGCAAGCTGTTAGCGTATGGGCTTGGTCGAACATTGTTGCTTTCGGACGATGTCACCATCGACAACATGCGCGCGCAACTGGCTGCCGACGGCTACCGTTTCAACCGGTTGGTGCAGGCGATCGTGACCAGTCCGCAGTTTCTGACCCGGCGCGTCCCTTCCGGCGAGCTCGCCACGGCCACGCGATGAACCGATCTCGATCTTTACATCCACCACGCCCATGAACACGCATCTCGGACAAACTTCCCGGCGGCGGTTCCTGCGGGGCGTGGGCGTGGCCATGGCTTTGCCCTGGTTGGAGTCCGTTCCGATGTGGGGGACCGAGCCGGCGCGAGACGGCGCGCCGGGGCCGTTTCCGAAACGTTTCGCGGCGTTGTTCATGGGCAACGGCATCAATGCCAAGCACTGGTGGGCGAAAGGGGCCGGGGCCGCGATGGAACTGGGCAAAAGCCTGCAGCCGATGGCGGGGCTGAAGGCGAAGATGAATTTCATCACCGGCCTTTTCAACAAACACGCCACGGGCGTGGGAATTCATCCCGGGCAAACTGGGAACATCTTGTCTGGCGCCTCCCTGCAACGAGGCGCGGTTCTAAAAGGCGGCGTCAGCATGGATCAAGTGCTGGCCAATCAGCTGGGGCAAGAGACGGTGCAACCGAGCATGGTCCTGGGTTGCGAGCAGCCGATCACCGGCTATCACGAGACGAATTTTTCGATGGCCTACAGCTCACATATTTCCTGGCAAAACGCGACCTCGCCGGTGCCCATGGAAGTGTATCCTTCGCTGGCCTTCGACAGCTTGTTTGACAATCGCGGCAGCCGGCGCACCCAGAGCATCCTCGATCGCGTCCGCGAAGAAGCCGCGCGCCTGAGTCGGCGGGTCAGCAGCGGCGACAAAGCCAAGCTGGATGAATATCTGACGAGCGTTCGGGAGGTTGAAACGCGGGTCGAACGCATGCGGGCCGCCAAAGGCAAGGCCGACCAGCAAGCGCATGACCGCGGTCGCGCGGTGCTGGCCATGGCCCGTCCCGACAACGGCCTGCCGGAAGACATCCGGGAACACATGCGACTGATGTGCGACATCATCGCGCTCGGTTTTCAAACCGACAAGACCCGCGTGGCGACCTTGTTGCTTTGCCGCGATCTTTCAGGACTTTTTTATCCGTTTCTCGACGTGAGAACGGCTCATCACCCGGCTTCGCACGATGATCAATCGGACGCCTACGAGCGAATCTCGCGCTATTACTGCAGCCAACTCGCGTATCTGGCCGGGCGCCTCGATGCCATGCCGGAAGGCGAAGGCACGGTGCTCGACCATTCCTGTTTGATGTTCATCTCGAATATGTGGTCTGGGAGCAAACATGATTCGACCAAGGTGCCCGTCCTCCTGGCGGGCAGTCTGGGCGGCACCTTGGAGACCGGGCGCGTCCTGGATTATGCGAACCGCGGGGATGATCAGCGGAAGTTGTGCAGCCTGTACCTTTCGATCATGGACCGTATGGGCGCGAAGTTGCATCGCTTCGGGGATGCGGAGGCGCCCCTGGCCGATCTGTGAGAGCGGAGACATAGGCTGTAGCGGCAGTCTATGACCGCCATCTTTCGCGGAAACTTTGTCGGCCACCTTTGTCGAGGGATCACGAGTGCGCGTGTTGGCAAGGGGAGCTGGGAGGTGGCAAGCGTCTCAGGCATGTAAATGCCGGAAGAAGGGAAAGTGAGGCGAAAGGTTACCGACTGGTTGATGTGCCCAATCAACTGCTGAGCACCCAGAGGTGGAGTTCCTTGATCGAATGCTGGCTGGATTGCGTCGCCAGGCCCGAGTGACCAAGCCAGACCTGGACGCTGTTCTCAGCCAAGATCAACGAGAAGCGGATGATGCTCCGCAAGGAATCAACGAAGCCATCGCCTTCGAGCAGGATGGGGCAGCCAAAGAGATCGTGACCGGGCGTGTCTTTGGCCTCATGCTATGGCGATGATTGGCACCACGATGAAGATGCTGTTTCGCGTGCTCGGGCTGCTGGGCAGCCTGAGCGTCCTGGCCGGGTGTCAGCCGGCCCAAAAGACTTCCATAACCATGAACACCAACGATAAACCCCCGACTGTCGCAGGCGATAAAGTGAACAAGACGGACGAAGAGTGGCGGAAAATCCTGACGCCCGAACAGTACCGCGTGCTCCGGCAAGCCGGCACCGAACGGGCCTTCGGGCCAGCGTACGAAGATTTCAAAAAGCAAGGCGGCGGCACTTACGTGTGCGCGGCGTGCGGAGCCGAACTCTTTAGCTCCAAGGAGAAATTCGATTCGCATTGCGGCTGGCCTTCCTTTTATGACCCGGCCAATGCCAGCAATGTGATCCAGCGCCAGGATTATTCGCTCGGCAGCACGCGGACAGAGGTTATTTGCGCACGATGCGGCGGGCACCTCGGCCATGTCTTTAAGGGCGAAGGATTCCCCACTCCGACCGATCAGCGTTATTGCATCAACAGTGTCTCGCTTCGGTTCGTCCCCGCTGCCGCCGGGTCGAACAGCACCGAGGGCGAGGGGAAACTCCCGCCCGCGGTCAACTCCAAGGATTAACCACATTCTTGGTTATCTTAACCGGTCTTTCAGATCCCGGGCAACGTGCTGGCCTGGCTATGGCGATTGAGATGCACGAAGGCTTCGGCGGCCGTGACGCCCGCTTCGCGTCCGCGCCAGGTGGCAATGGGTTCGTGATGTTGCCGCCAGATGCCCTGGCCATCCTGACTTACATGCGCGAACAAGGCGGATTTCTTCTTGTTCACGAAGGATGAGATGTCTACGTAGGTATTCGGGAGGAACCCTTGCGTTTGGCTGCCGCTGTTCACCTCAAAGAAATAAAGTTGCGGCCGCGGCGAAAACTCCATGCAGGCGCGGATGGCCAGAAAACTCGCCACCTGATGATCCATATGCGTGTCGATCGGCCAATGGGCAAACACGACCTCGGGTTTCTCGGCCGCCAACTGTTTGGTCATTGCATCTACGTGCGCCCGCGTCATCTCGGTGGCGCCATCGATCTGACCGAAGAAGACCGGACGCGCGCCGACGATCTTGCAGGCGTTCTCGCATTCCGCGGATCGAATCCTGGCCGCTTCGTCCAACGATTTGTCACGAATGCCGCGCTCGCCGCGGGTGAGATAAATCACCGTGACCGAATGGCCCAGCTCCGCATAACGCGCCAAGGTGCCGGCGCAGCCTGATTCCGGATCATCCGGATGCCCGCCCACGCAAACCACCTTGAGCACGTGCGCAGGGCGGGCTTCCCCCGCCGAGACGGACAGCGTGCCGGCGGCCAGCATCATGGGCGTTGCCAGGGTTACAGATTCCTTGAGAAAATTCCGGCGGGTGAGGGGATCCGTTTGCATGAATGCGAGCCTAACGGCACAGTCGGCCATGCTCAAGCGTGTCGGTGGCTTCATCTATTTCGCCGGATGGCTGTTTGGTTCCGTAACCTTCAATATGGCAGCCGCGGCGGCCTCGGATGACCCCAACTCTCAACGGCAAATTTCGTCTGCGACGGATGCTCTTCTCGAGCGGTTGCCGGTCCTGCCCGCAGAGCGTAAGCGGGCGCCGGATTCCGATTGGCTGGTGTCGCCGATGACCCGCCGCGCGGCGGTTTATCGCAGCAGCGACGCGAAAGAGGTCATCCTGAATAACGGGCTGATTAGCCGGTCCTGGCGGTTGGGGCCCAACGCCGCCAACGTTGCCTTTGAGAACCTGATGTCCGACGCCTCGTTGCTGCGCGGGGTGAAGCCCGAGGTGACACTCGAACTGGACGGTCTGAGCTATGAGGTGGGCGGGTTGAAGGGACAACCCAACTACGCCTACTTGCGAAAAGAATGGTTGGAAAGCATGACCAATGACACCAAATCGTTCCAGTTCGCCGGGCTTGAGATCGGGCCGGTGCAAGAGCGTCTGCCTTGGAAACGGAAACGTTACTCAAGCGACGTGCCTTGGCCGCCGCCGGGAGTTGCGCTCACGCTTCATTTCCGGCCGCCGGTCCTGGCCGGCCAGTCCAACGCATTAGGCGCGCCCGGCTCCCTGACGGTGAGCGTGCATTACGAGATGTATGACGGCATTCCCCTGATAACAAAATGGTTTACGCTGAGTAACGCCGGTCCGCAGGAGGTGATGCTGAACACCTTCAAGAGCGAGATCCTGGCCCTGGTGGAATACGAATCGGTGGTCGATCATCGCGAACGCTGGGAATATCCCAACGTGCATATCCAAAGTGATTATTCCTTTCGGGGCATGGATCCGCAAACCGCCAATCAGACCACACATTGGGTGGTGGATCCGCAGTATAAGACTCAAGTCAGCTCCGCCAGTCAGACACCCAATCTTCTCGAATCACGGCCGCCGATCGGCCCCAGCCTGCGCATTGACCCGGGCCAATCGTTCACTTCGTTTCGCACCTTCGAACTCATCCATGACAGCACCGATCGCGAAAGAAAAGGGCTGGCGGTTCGGCAGTTTTACCGGCGGATGGCCCCGTGGGTGACGGAGAACCCGATCATGATGCACGTGCGCAGTTCGGAGCCGGCCGCCATTCGCAAGGCCATCGATCAGTGCGCGGCGGTCGGCTTCGAGATGGTGATCATCTCCTTTTGGAGCGGCTTCGACATGGAGAACGAAGATCCTGCTTATCTGGCCCAATTCAAAGACTTGACCGACTATGCCCACAGCCGCGGCATCGAATTGGGCGCCTACTCGCTCCTGGCCAGCCGCAGCGTGGGCCCCAAGGACGATGTGATCGACCCCAAGACCGGCAAAGCAGGAGGGGTGTTTGGCGTCTCCCCTTGCCTGGAGAGCCGCTGGGGTCAGAACTATTTCCGCAAACTATACGCGTTTTTCGAGAAGACCGGCATGGATCTCCTGGAACATGACGGCTCCTACCCGGGAGATGTCTGCGCCTCCACCAACCACCCCGGCCACCTTCAATTGGAAGATTCGCAATGGACGCAATGGACGCGGATCACAGACTTCTATCGATGGTGCCGCGGCCGCGACGTTTATTTGAATGTGCCGGACCATTATTACCTGAACGGCTCGAGCAAATGCGCCATGGGCTATCGTGAAAGCAACTGGTCTCTGCCGCGCGCCCAACAGCTCATTCATGCGCGGCAAAACATCTACGATGGCACCTGGGAAAAGACTCCGAGCATGGGCTGGATGATGGTGCCGTTGGTGGAATATGGCGGCGGCGGCCCGGCGGCCACGATCGAACCGCTCCATCAACATCTGGATCACTATGGGCTGACGCTGGCCAACAATTTCGGCGCCGGAGTGCAGGCTTGTTATCGGGGTCCGCGGCTCTTCGACACCGATGACACGAAGCAATTGGTGAAAACCTGGGTCGACTTTTATCGCAAGCACCGGGCCATTCTGGATTCGGACCTGGTTCACGTGCGCCGCGCCGACGCCCGCGACCTGGACTGTTATCTGCACGTTAATCCGCGGCTGAAAGAAAAAGCCTTGCTGATGGTGTTCAATCCGCTCGATCAGCCCGCGCGAAAAACCATGAGGATCCCGCTTTATTACAGCGGTCTCACGGACAAGGCGAAGGTCGCGGAACACGATGAAAGGACCCGGACCTATCGGCTCGACCGAAGTTACGATGTCGATTTGCCCGTCTCCCTCCCGCCGCAAGGCGTAAGCTGGTTTGTGGTTTACTGAAGCGACACGAGTTCATCGCTCGGGGCGTATGGCTACATCCAGCATTCCACCTCAAGCCGAAGAAGATCTCCGCGCGGCAATAGGCGAGTCGCGTCTGGACGTGTGGAGAATTGGGCGCCCGGGGCGTCATCAGCCACACTTCGCAAAGTGTGCCGAACGTGCCCGCGCTGCGGCAATTCGAGCCCCGCGGCGCCTTGGCCAAAGCGCATTTGTCAACGTGGTCACGGTGAGCGTAGCGCCAAGCCTGCCAGAGCGCGTCCGAATTCCCCCAGCGGCCGGCGCACTTTGTAGATCCCCGATCGAAGCCCGATGAAACCGCGCGCTTCCAGTTTCTGGAGATGCCGAGCCAGGGCTTGGGCGGATATCCTTCGCTTGACCCTGAGCTGCCCCGCGGTTTGCTCTCCTGCCGATAGGGTTTGATAGATCTCAATGCGCCGGGGATGAGTGAATGCAGTGCAGAGATGAAAAAGCGATTCGATCGCCTTCGAGTCCTGTTCGAAAATGCGTTTGAGCGCGCGGAGAAGCGGCGCCACCGGAGTTTTGGATGACGCGGATCGGATCCGGTAGGTGACGGTTTTGCCCTTGCGACGTGCAGTGAGCAAACTGCGCGACTCCAGCAACCGCAAATACTCGCTGGCCACCGGCAGCGGCAGTTTCAGCCGGCGAGCGATTTCCGAGACAGTTTGTCCGGGCTGCTGGAGAAGGCGCTGGAAGATGCGCAGCCGCTGGCGATTGGCCAGCACGCGACAAGTCCGCCAGAGCGAAGGCGTCCTGGGGCTTCATCAGCCACACTTCGCAAAGTGTGCCAACACGGTCAAGTGTCTCGGATGGGGCGATGGGGCGTCATTCCTGGCCCGACTTCGCGGCTACCCTGCGGAACCACCCGTGAGCTTCTAGGGGGATTCCCCGGTCGGTACTCACCCCAGGGAAAGTTCGATCGCGCTTGGTTTGGCGAGTACTTTGTTTAGCGTGGTGGCCGCACACTGTAGCGGCGGTCTGCGACCGCCGACCTTCAGATCTAATTTCTTGTGGTGCGGC
>DATLUX010000180.1:0-6017 GCA_035577805.1 Verrucomicrobiia bacterium | reverse complement strand
GGCCACCCTCTCCCATCGGATGGGAGAGGGGCTGGGGGTGAGGGCTCTTTTTCAGTGGAAGTTCATGGCCCCAATGCGCGTGCACGTCTTGTGCAGGTGTTTGCTACCCATGAACCTGACCTTCGGGAACTCGAAACTCTTGGCCTTCTCACCCCTCACCCCGGCCCTCTCCCCGTTGAGGGGAGAGGGAGTAGGTTCATGGCCCCAATGCGCGTGCACGTCATCTGCAGGTGGAAGCTACCCATGAACCGACCCTCAGGTAGCAGCCGATGTCAGGAGGCCTGCCCTGAGCTTGTCGAAGGGGCTCACTCTACCCCAACGCGTTCTCCGGGAAAAAGATCAGAGCCCTTCGACAGGCTTCCTGGGTGGTTGTTGGTGCTGGTTGGCGGGCTGGTTCTGGGCATAACTGGGTGCGTCTCCCAATCCACGGCCCGCCGGGAACAACTGAAAGCCTATGAAGAGGGGCGCCAGAAGGCGTTGTCCGAGCAAGCCACCCAAAACGACCCAGTCGTCTGGTTCCGGGGCGATATTCGCAATCCACGAGTGCCTTGGCGGGAAGGGCTGACTTTGGCGGAGGCGCTTTTGACCGCGCAGTACACCTGGAGTTGGGATCCGCATCTCATTACCGTCACTCGCGACGGCAAGGTCTATCCGGTCAACCCCAAGATGCTGATGCGCGGGACGGACAACCCGGTGCTGGAAGCCGGGGACATCATCGAGGTGCATCATTAATGCTTAACCGTTTCAGCACATCAGGCGCGTTCAAAATTATTGTGTTCCTTCTGATAGTTTTCTGCGTTGACTCTGGAGCAGTCCGGAATATCGTCGACAACACCAACCGCCGATTTTACTGCCAACCCAGTAAGACTCACTGACATGGATGTCAGTGAGTTTATCGGGTCGGCCACCAACCCTCTCGAAGACCTTTGTCGAAAACTTTTGTTCGAGAACGCTTGTCGAAGCATCCGCTTTTCCCAGCGGCTGACAACCGCCACCATCTCAGCCTTCGATAAGAGTCCGACAAAAGTTTTCGACAAGAGTTTGACACATCACTAGCACTCGCGCCCTTTGAAGGCATCTGATTCGAGATCGAAACGTCGAGCCAGCTTGGGCAAGGCAACCCTGGCGGGGCCGCTCCAGCAAGTCGGCCGCACTAGCGTCCTCGAGCCGGGACAGAGTGATAGATTGGTTTACTTTGCCGGCTGCGATTATTTCCGGATGAGTTCGCACCCGGAGGTGCTGCAGGCGCTGAGGCGGGCCCTGACCGATTACGGGTTAAACGTGGCGGCTTCGCGAAAAACGACGGGCAACCACGTTCTGTATGGCGAACTGGAGCAGGCCTTGGTTTCGTTTTTTGGCGCCGAATCAGCCACGCTTTTTTCCAATGGTTACATGGCGAATTTGGGCGCGGCTCAGGCGTTGGCGGGCGAGTTCACGATCGCGCTGATCGACGAGCGCGCCCATAGCTCATTGATGGAGGCCGCCCGTTTCCTCGAGTGCCCAATCCAAACCTATCCGCATCGTGATCCTGCCCAGGTGGCTCGCCGGGTTCGGCGACTCAAGCGCCAGGATCGGCCGCTCCTTATTACCGACGGTTTATTCGCGCAAAGTGGCGAGGTGGCGCCGCTCAAGGAATTACTTCGGGCGCTGCCGGCGCGAGCCAGGATCCTGCTGGACGACGCGCATGGCGCCGGGCTTCTCGGGCGGCATGGACGCGGGACCCTCGAACATGCGGGCGTGTCCCGGCGGCAAGTGATCCAGACCGTCACGTTGAGCAAAGCGTTTGGGGTCTATGGCGGGGCGGTGCTGGGACCAGCTCAGTTACGCCAGCAACTCATTGAGCGGAGCCGCCTTTTTGCGGGGAACACCCCGTTGCCGCTTCCGTTGGCGGCGGCGGCCTTGGCGTCATTGTCTGCCTTGCGGGAAGATCCGCGCCCGCGCCGCCGGCTGATCTTCAATGCAGCGTACGTGAAATCGGCGTTGCGCGAAGCTGGGCTGGACCCGGGGGAAGGGCCGGGGCCGATCATCCCAATTCGCCCCGCCAACGACCGGGCCGCGCAGCGGTTGCAAAGCCGATTGCGAGCGGCCGGCATTCACCCGCCGTTCATCAATTACCTGGGCAAACCCGGGGAAGGTTACTTTCGCTTTGTGATTTCCAGCGAGCATACGCCGGAACAGTTGGAAACACTGATCGCAGTGCTGCGGGCGTAGGGATCAATCCTCGTGGGCGCATTTAGGCACTGCCCTAAAGGCCGCGATCCCGGGGTCCGCTTTCCGCTTTCCGCTTTCCGCTTTTCCTTCCCCCGAGGGCTGGTCATTTGCATTGCGCCCTGGCGTTGTTGTCTTTAGAACTTGGGCCGATGGTAGAAATAGCAGGCATGCCGGACTGAATTGCAGGATGGATTCAACACCCCCGAACTATCGACGCGAGTTTCTTTACAGCCCGCATCACGCCGGCATTGGGCTGGCCACGCTCGGGGCCGGGTTTGTCCTGGGCGCAACCTTTCCCCTCGCGTTGCTGGTGGCACCGGCTGCCTATCTGCTGGGTTGGGTTTATGTCCCCGATTTTCCCCTGTTCCGGCGGTGGGTGGATCGGAAGCGGGCCGGCGTGCAGCGGGCGGCGGGTTTGGCGGAAGCGGCCGCGTTTCTGCAGCGGCGCGACGATCTCCTGGCCAAGTTAACGCCGTCCCGCCGGCAACGTTATTTGGGTCTGTCGATCGTCTGCCGCGATATCGAGGCAGCGAGCGCCGATCAACCGTTGACGCCCGGCGAACCGTCGCAGGACCCGCGTTTGCGGAAGCTCGACGAGCTGATGTGGACGTTTCTGCGGATGTTATCGATCGAGGAGTCGCTCGACCGCTTTTTGGAGACGGAACGCCGCGACGACGTGCCGCGGCTGGCCCGGGACGGAGAAGAAGAGTTGGCCTCGCTGACGGCTGACTTCGAGGCGTTGAAGAAGCAAAAGGCCGACGCCGATATGCTCGAAGCCAAGGAACGGCTGTTGTCATCCCGTCTGGAACGGCTGCAAGTGTTGCGCAAGCGCCTGCAGCGGATCGAGCAAGCGCAGGCCAATCATTCCCTGGTCGTCTCCGAGCAGGAACGTCTCGAACAACAGATCAAGCTGGTTCGGGCCGATGCTATCGCGCGCAAGAGCGCGGAGACGTTATCGGCGCGGATCGACGCCACGGTCGAACAGTTGGATCACACCAACCGATGGCTGGCCGAGATGGATGAGTTCCAGGATCTGGTGGGCGAACTGCCCGTCACGCCCGTGCGGGTCGGCTACGAACCGCGGGTCTCGGCCGTCGGCGGAGCGGCAGCAATGCCACCCAAGTTGCCCCAGGAACAGCTGCGCATGAAAACCTGAGTGCCGCGGGAAAAGGGCGCGACATGAAACAAAAGACCGACGAAACCGGCGCCGCCACGGAAGAGGCGGGCGGGAGACTGCCGCTGCGGGGTTGGGCGCTGGAGCTGGCGCGCCGGTGGAATGGCGCAACCTATTCGTTGTTTGTGTTGCACGGGAATATTTTTGACGTGTTCCCGGTGCAGCCCGGCAAGGACGCCAAACCTTCTTATGTCCCGCTCAAGTCCTTTCTCACCCGGCGGCTGTTTCCGGAGCGGGGTTTCCTTTTGTTCTACGACATCGGAGACGGACTCAGCTTCGGGTCGGCGGACATGCAGAAGCGCTTCTTCGAATGGCTCGAGGTCTATGATGAAGTGGAGAACACCAATTATCATCGCACCGGCCCGCCGCAGGAATTCACCAAACTGGCCGGGTTGCTGCGCCGTTTTTTCCTCCGGGTGGCCGCAGAAAACAAGAACGGCCAAGGCGTCACCTTGATCATCGATTTCCCGGAGAAGATCATCCCCGCCTCGGAAGAGGCTGGCGCCAGCTGGGATGAGCGGATGGCTCTGGTGACACTTTTGAAGTGGGCGGCTTCTCCGGAGTTGCGCCAATTGGATGTGGGCATCCTGCTCGTGACGGAATCGGCCGCGGAGTTGCAGGCTGACCTGTTGCAGAACCCGCACGTGGCGCAGGTGCGTCTGGAACTGCCGGATGCTGAGGAGCGCTTGCGTTTTCTGGAATCCGGTTGGGTCGACACTCTGGCTCCCGGCAAAGGCATGGCGGAGTGGAGTGATTTGTCGACCGCCGATCTGGCCACACGCACGGCAGGGTTAAACCTGTTGCGCACACAACATTTGCTGGCCGAAGCGGTGCGCAACGGCGCGCGCGTCACTCCAGAAACCGTGGCGACCAGCAAAAAGCGGTTGATCGAGGAATTCTGCCAGGGATTGGTTCGGTTCAAGGACCCCAAACCGGGAGTCACCCTCGATGCGGTGGCTACCCATCAGGCGGCCAAGAAAAAACTGCGCGAACTGGCCTGGTTGATTAAGAACGCCAAGACGGACGTGCTGGAACGAGGCATCCTCGTGCCGGGCCGGGTCGGCGTCGGCAAGACCTTTCTGATCGATTGTTTTGCCAGTGAATGCGGGCTGCCCGTCATGGAGGTGGGCGAATTCCGTTCCAAATGGGTGGGTGACACCGAGCGCCAGCAGATGCGGATTTTGATGACCATCCGCGCGTTGGGCCCGGTGGTGGTGGTCGTGGACGAGGCGGATGCGGTCTTTGGCGGCCGAGAGAGCGGAGGCGATGACAGCGGCGTCTCGAGTCGGGTGTTTGCGGCGTTTGCGGCGCACATCGGCGATTCCAGCCTGCGCGGGCGCGAGTTGTGGGTGGCGATGACGTCGCGGCCTGATCTGCTGGCCATTGATATGAAACGGCAGGGCCGTTTCGGTTTATGTATCCCATTGTTTCCGGCGCAGGGACCGGATGAAGTGCTGGAAATCTTCACGACCCTGGCGCGCAGCAAGAAGATCCCCCTCGGCGATGCCATCCAGGCTTACATCCGCAAACAACTGGGCACCCTGCCGCTGACCGGCAGTGATGTGGACGCCATCCTGGTGCGGGCCAAGGAACGGGCGGTGTTGGCCAGTCGCGATGGAGATGTGCAAGTAGCCGATTTGGAGGAGGCAGTTCAATCCTTTATCGATCCCCTGGACCCGGATCTCCTGACTTTGCAGGAGTTGGCCGCGGTGTTGGCGTGTTCGGACCGCCGGTACCTCCCGGCCCGTTATCAACAAGCCGATCGAGCCAAACTCCTCGATGATTTTGCCCGCGCCAAGGCTCGCGCCGGCCGGCTGCGCGGATGACGCGCCGGCATTTTAAGACTGCCGGC
This sequence comes from Verrucomicrobiia bacterium, assembly GCA_035577805.1. GTDB lineage: Bacteria > Verrucomicrobiota > Verrucomicrobiia > Limisphaerales > JADJPG01 > DATLUX01. Next base: position 780 of record DATLUX010000180.1, on the reverse strand, counting down.
TGCCCGGTTCTGTTTCGCCCATTGCTGCCAGGTCAAGCTCAGTGCCTGCTGCTTGCCTTTAATTGGGCGAAAGCCCTGCTAGGCCAAACTAGCCTCTAGATCAGTTGAAAAGGAATCCCAAAAGCCAAAGTCGTGCTAGGCCAAACCCGGTTTGGCCGAATATCTGTTCGGCCGCTCAGTCACGCACATGAGAGCGAAGCGCAAAGTTGCAGCAATGTTGGCCGGGTTGGTGGCAATACTCTGGTGGTTCTACGACGGTCGCTACCAGGTTTGGCAGGTTGGTTTCGACCCGGTCGCTTGGAAGCAGGCAGACCTGAAGACCACGACTCAGCGGGACGGCTATCGCACCGTTCGCAGCCGTATGATTAAGGACTTGCTCCGACATCACAGATTCGACGGATGGACGCGGCAGCAAGTTGTCGAGTTGCTTGGCGAACCCACTGGCAAATGGTCAGGCTTCGAGCAGTGGGACATGATTTACGTCTTGGGTTTGGAGCGTGGTGGCGCATTTTCGCTCGACGAGGAGGCTCTTGGCTTCAAGTTCGACGCCAGAGACCGAGTAATTAAGTATGGACAGTCAGTTAATTGAACCGCCGAACAAGCCGGCTGCAGGGAATCCCGCGATTGCGTCTCAGTTGCATGCAGAGGATCGGTGGCGCGGGGTCGCTGATGCGGAGCGTTCGGCGACTTCGCGCACATGAAGACAATCAGACTCGTGCTCTCCTGCGTATTCGAGCCGGTGTTCCGACTCGTCGTCCACGTTCTGCTCAGACTCATGGG
>DATLUX010000179.1:0-11269 GCA_035577805.1 Verrucomicrobiia bacterium | reverse complement strand
TATTTGGCTGCTACCGCGCGTCCTTCTTTCTCTTTCACGGTTCTCCACTCTCTGCAACGAGGCTCAGGCGCCCACGCCCGAAATGGCCGTGACCCCGCCGTCGATCAGGAAGTCTGCCCCGACGACGTACGCAGAATCGTCCGATGCGAGGTAAACTGCCAGTTTCGCGATTTCCAGCGGATCGGCCATCCGCTTGCTTGGATTGTTGGTTCGGAGGACGTCCTTAACCGCCTCGCCCTGCTCTTGGCCGGGGAAACGACCGAACATCGCCGTGTCCGTCGGGCCTGGACTTAGGCTCAGAACTCCCGACCTCAAGCGGCTGGAAGCCGAGATGGGCGGAAGGAAAGTGAGACCAACCGGGGCCAAACGGCGTGGTCGTTTTTCGGTTGGTGGCCAGGGTCCGTCTGGGATAAAAGCAGCCCATGCCACACGTCCAGCTTCCGATCTTTCCCGCAGGCAGTGTGGAGATCAACGCCGACTTGGCTTGCCGCACTGAAGCCGAGCAAGTTGTTTATTTCAACGGGCACCTGCCGGTCTTTACTCATGCCAAGAATGACCTGGCCAGTTTTCGACTCTTCACCAGCCAACTGATCGTTCAAGGGAGCGCAACGCAGGGACACGTCGCCAAAGCTTTTGGGGTGCCGCTGGTGGCGATCAAACGGGCCACTAAACTCTACCGGGAACGAGGTGCGGCTGGATTCTTTGTACCTAAAGGGCGGCGGGAAGGTTCCAAGCTCAATGCCGACAAGCTGGAGCAGGCCCGAGCTTTGTTAGTGCAGGGCCATCCCCTGGCGGTGGTGAGTCGGCACACCGGGGTGCTGACCGACACGTTGCGTAAAGCCATCCAGGCGGGACGGCTGCCTGCTGTAAAAAAAACGGAACTCCCGGCCCACCTAGCCCACCGGTAGCCGGTGGCCAAGTGGCAGCGGCGACCGTGGAGCCTGCGCCAATGCGGGCAGGTTCGGAGCCAGGGTTTTTGCCGGCGGTGTTAATGGCGGCAGCCAGCCCGGAGCGGAGCACAACTCTAAGCCAGCGCTCTTTGGCCGATACTCAGGCGCCCATGGGCTACGCAACGACGCGTTGGCTGGACCGGGTGCTGGCGTCCTGCGGCTTGCTCATCAGCGCGGACCTGCAATTTGTCTGTGCAGAGGATGTGCCGCAGGCCGGGGTGCTCTGCGCACTGCCCGCGCTGTTGACCGAAGGACTGCTCCGACACACGCGGAGCCTCTATAGGCTGCCGCCGGGCTATTATCCGTTGGAGTCGATCTTTCTCTATCTGGCCTTATTGGCGTTGGTGCGCTGTCCTTCGTTGGAGCAGACTCGCTATGAAGCTCCCGGGGAATGGGGCAAGTTGCTCGGGTTGGATCGTCTTCCGGAAGTCAAGACACTGCGGGAGAAGATCGGAATTTTATGCGAGCAGGAGGGCCGAGCGACGCAGTGGCAAAGTCGGCTGGCCAAGGAATGGATGGAGGGGGTTGATGGCGACGATCCGCAAAAGGAGGGGGTGGGCTTGTTCTACGTGGATGGTCATGTGCGAGTTTACCACGGAGGTTTGGGACCACTGCCCCGGCTCTATGTGGCGCGACAGAAGCTGCTCCTGCGCGGGACCACCGACTACTGGGTCAACGGCTTGGGAGGGGAGCCGTTTTTCGTGGTCACTCAACCGATTCATGCCGGGCTCATCGCCGCCTTACGCCAGCAGGTCATTCCCCGGTTGTTGGCCGAGGCACCTGAGTTGGATCAGGCCAAGCTTGCGGATCCGCAAGCCATGCGTTTGACCATCATCTTTGACCGGGAGGGCTTTTCTCCAAAGCTCTTCGCCGAGTTGAAGGAACAAAGGATCGGCGTTCTGACCTATCACAAATATCCGGGGGAGAACTGGCCGGTTGAAGAATTCAGCACTCGGGCGGTGCGGTTGCACACCGGCGAGATAGTCCAGCGGGAATTGGCCGAACGGGGCACACAATTGAGCAATGGACTGTGGGTGCAAGAAGTGCGAGCCCGAAGCTCCGGTGAGTCGCAAAGCTCGATGCTGAGCACCAACCGGCGGCTGGATTTAACGCAGGTGGCGGCGTGGCTGCCTGCGCGGTGGTCGCAGGAAAACTTTTTGAAGTACATGCGGCAGCACTTTGGTTTAGACCGCTTGATCGAACACGGAACGATGCCGCTTCCTGAAACCACCGTTGTGGTCAACCCGGCTCACCGCCGAGTGGACCAACAGATTCGTCGCGAGCGTGGCCGTTTGCAGCGATTAGCAGCGCAATTCGGTGCGCATACGCTGCCGGCTCAAGCCACCTTCGAACAACTCCAGGAGTTCGAACAACAAGGCGGGCAATGGCAGGAGAAGATCCAGGTGCAAACGGTTTTGATCGATCAGCTCAAGAAGCAGCGCCAGCAAATCCCCCGCAAGGTGGAACTCAAAGACCTGCCGCAGGCCGAACGTTATCGACAGCTGCGCCCGGAGAGCAAACACTTCATCGACACCATCAAAATGATCGCTTACCGAGCCGAAAGCGCGCTGGCCGGTGAACTGCGCGAGCACCTGCAAAGAGAAGATGACGCGCGGGCCTTGATGCGGCGGATTTTTGTCAGCCCTGCCAACCTGCGACCCGATTACGAGCACAAAACCCTGCTGGTGGAACTGCACCGGTTAGGAAGCCCGCTGCAGGACGCAGCCGTGGCCAAGTTGTGCGATGAACTAACCGTCACTCAAACCCGATTCCCGACCACGGAGTTGACCCTTATCTACCGCCAAGTAGGCTCAAATTGATTCCAGGGGAGATCAGGATATCTGAGTCTAGTCTTGACAATTTCGAGCGGCCGGTAAATATTACTAACTTAAGTGACAAAGTTATGATTACCTCACCGCCTGGCAAGCCCACTCATAACGAGCTGATTAAGCAGGCCACCCCCACGTTGGCCGGCACTATTCAAGCCACGCTCTCCGATGCCGCGCTCGATCGGTTCACGGAAGATGACTCTCAATTCCTGAAGTTCCACGGGATTTATCAGCAAGACGATCGCGACAAGCGGAAGGTCGCCAAGCAATACATTTTCATGATCCGCGGCCGGTTGCCGGGTGGGGTCGTGGCTCCCGATCTGTACCTCACCTTCGATCGACTGTCGACGCAGTACGGAAACGACACGCTGCGGATCACGTCCCGGCAAGGATTCCAGTTCCATGGCGTGGTGAAATCGGGCCTGGGCCCGCTCATGAAGGGGATCAACGAAGCGTTGTCCACCACGCTGGCTGCCTGTGGCGATGTGAACCGCAATGTCATGGCGCCGCCCACCCCTTCGACCAACCGCTTGACGGAACAAGTCATCGCGGACGCTCGACGGATTTCGGACGCGTTGCTCCCGCGGACCCGCGCCTATCACGCCATCTGGGTCGAGGGGGTTCAACTCAACCTGGAGGAGGGGGAGAACAAAGACTTCCGGGATCCGCTTTACGGCCAGACTTATCTGCCGCGCAAGTTCAAGACCGCTTTTGCCATTCCGCCGCTTAACGATGTCGACTTATTGACGAACGACCTGGGATTCATCGCGATTGCCGAGGGCGACAGGTTGGCCGGCTATAACCTGGCGGTCGGTGGCGGTTTGGGCATGAGTCATGGGAATGCGGAAACTTTCCCGCGCGTGGCGGACGTGCTGGGATTCTTTGCTCCGGACCGGTTGGTGGACGTGGCTAAGGCGGTGGTGACTGTCCATCGGGATTTCGGAGATCGAACCAACCGCAAGCATGCGCGTTTGAAGTATGTCCTTGAGGAAAAAGGCGCGGCCTGGTGCCGGGAGGAGGTGGAGCGGCGTTTGGGCAGCAAGCTGGAGGATCCGCGTCCGTTCCGTTTCGAGCGGCAGGGAGATTTGTTTGGCTGGCATGCCCAACAGGATGGCAAACAATTCCTGGGTTTGTATGTGGAAACCGGCCGGATCAAGGACACGCCGACTCTGCGCTTGAAGAGCGCGCTGCGCCGGATCATCGCGGAGTATCGACCCGAACTGCGCCTGACTCCGTCGCAGAATCTGGTTCTGGCGAACGTGGATCCGTCGCAACGCGGCGCCATTACGGAGGTCCTGGCGGAGCATGGAGTGCCGGTGGACAACCAGGCCACCGTCATCCGGCGCGCCTCGATGGCGTGCCCGGCCTTGCCCACTTGCGGGCTGGCGCTGGCGGAATCGGAACGGTTGTTGCCCGACTTGTTGGGCCGAGTGGAGGCATTGCTGGCCGAGTTGGGCTTGGGCGAGGAAGAGATCATCATCCGCATGACGGGTTGCCCCAACGGCTGTGCACGGCCGTATATGGCGGAGATCGGATTCGTCGGCAAAGCTCCCGGCAAGTATCAGGTTTACTTCGGTGGCAACGAAGCCAGCACACGACTCAACCGCCTGTTTCGCGAGAGCGTCAAGGAAACCGAAATCATCAACGAGTTGCGCCCGGTTATCGCCCGCTTTGCGCGGGAACGGGTGGGGCACGAACGGTTCGGTGATTGGTGCGAACGAGTCCTTTGGAAGGAGACCCCCGCCGCGGCGGGGCCGCACTGAAATGCGAAGGGTCGATCCGGTTCGAGATCTTTCTTGGCCATGCTCCCGGCTTCCTGAGACACCATGTTGACCAGCGCAGAAGTCAAAACGCTCAACGAGCAATTCGCTCAGCAGGGCACGCCGGAGATTCTGCGTTGGGCGTGGGATCAGTTTGGCGCGCGCGCGGCTGTTGGGACCAGTTTCCAGGGAGCCGGGTTGGTCATGCTGCATCTGGCGCGTGAACAGGGGCTGCGCTTCCCGGTCTTTACCCTCGACACCGGGCTGCTCTTCCCCGAGACCATCGCGCTCAAGAAACGGCTGGAGGACTATTTCGGGTTTGCCATCGAAGCGCTCGAACCGGATCTGACCGTGGACGAACAAGCCGATGTGCACGGAGAGGAGCTGTGGACACGCAATCCGGATCTATGCTGCACGGTGCGCAAAGTCCTGCCCTTGCGGGATAAGTTGACCGATTTGGATGGCTGGATCACCGGCTTGCGCCGCCAACAATCCGACACGCGCTCGGGCATCGGCATCGTCGAGGTTTATGTCTTCGATGAAGAGAGCGGACGCGAGATCGTGAAAGTGAACCCGATGGCGGAGTGGACTCGGGAAGCAGTTTGGAAATACCTGCACCAACATAAAATTCCCTATAATCCGCTGCATGATCAGGGCTATCGATCGATCGGCTGCCGGCCGTGCACGCGGCAAACCGCCAATGGTGAGAATGAACGAGCCGGCCGCTGGATTGGATTCAACAAAGTGGAATGCGGCATCCACACGTTCATGCCCAAGAAAGTCGACTTCCAGATCTGACCTGACGCCGCCTTGCGGACTGATTCTGTATTGAAGCCATGGACTACCTTTCGAAACTCGAGAACCAGAGCATTTACATCATGCGCGAGGCGTTCAACAAGTTTGAGCACCTCGCCATGTTGTGGAGCATCGGCAAGGATTCCACCGTGTTGCTTTGGCTGGCACGCAAGGCGTTCTTCGGTCATGTGCCGTTCCCTCTGGTGCATGTCGACACCACCTACAAGATTCCGTCCATGATCGAATATCGCGATCGCCTTTGCCAGCAATGGAATCTTCAACTGGTGGTTGGCCAGAACACGGAGGTCCTGAAAAGCGGCGTCACCTTTCCCAACGGCAAAGCCACCCGCGTGGCCTGCTGCGGCACGCTCAAAAAGGACGCCCTGAAAACCGTCCTCGAACAACATCATTTCACTGGGGTCATCGTCGGAGTCCGGCGCGACGAAGAACCGACCCGCGCCAAAGAACGGTACTTCAGCCCCCGCGATAAAAACATGGAATGGAACGTGGAGGATCAACCCCCCGAATTGTGGGACCAGTTTAAAACCGACTTCGAGAAAGGCGCGCACATCCGCATTCACCCGTTGCTGCACTGGACCGAGCTGAATATCTGGGAGTACATCGAACGCGAGAACATCCCCGTCATCCCGCTCTACTTCGCCAACGAAAAAGGCGAACGCTTTCGCAGTCTGGGTTGTTATCCCTGCACGTTCCCGATCAAGTCCGGTGCCCGCACCGTGCGGGACATCATCGAGGAGTTGCGCCTCACCAAAACGCCCGAACGCGCCGGGCGCGCTCAAGACAAGGAAAGCGAGGACGCCTTCGAAAAACTCCGGCGCGACGGCTACATGTAAGCCTGTGAGCATGTATTTTCGTTCCACACTCCGCATTCCGCACTCCGCACTCCGCACTCCGCACTGACCATGGCCCCCACTGAACAACTCAAGATCGTCATCGTCGGCCACGTCGACCACGGCAAATCCACCTTTGTCGGCCGGCTTTTTCACGACACCGGTTCGCTGCCGGAGGGCAAACTCGAGCAGTTGCAGCAGATCGCCGAACGCCGCGGCGTGCCTTTTGAATGGGCCAACCTGATGGATGCCCTCCAAGCCGAACGCGACCAGAACATCACCATCGACACGGCCCAGATTTGGTTTCAGACGCCCAAACGGCAGTACGTGATCATCGATGCCCCGGGCCACAAGGAATTCCTCAAGAATATGGTGACGGGAGCGGCCAGTGCGGAGGCGGCCCTGCTCTTGATCGACGCCCATGAGGGCGTCCAGGAGAACTCACGCCGCCACGGTTATCTGCTTAACCTTCTTGGCATCCGCCAAATGGCGGTGTTGGTCAACAAGATGGATCTCGAAGCCTACAGCCAGGAACGTTTCCAGCAGATCGAAGCCGAATACCGACGCTGGCTGAAAACCATCGGAGTTGAGCCCAAGCTGTTCATTCCGATTGCCGCCAAACACGGCGACAACATCGCCAAGCTCAGCCCGAACATGCCCTGGTGGCAGGGGCCAACGGTGCTGGACATGCTCGATGAATTTAAGCTGGCCGAGCTGCCGAAGAATCAACCCCTCCGCCTGCCGATCCAGGACGTTTATCGCTTCGACGAACGCCGAATCTTTGCCGGCCGCGTTGAGTCGGGCTCGATTCGAGTCGGCGACCGGATCATCTTTTCTCCAACCAACAAGACCAGCACCGTCAAGTCGATCGAACGCTGGAACGCTCCGCTTTCCGAAGTGGCGCATGCCGGGGAGTCGATTGGACTCCAGTTGACCGAACAGATCTTTGTCGCGCGCGGAGCCGTAGCTGCGTTGGAGACGGCTCTTCCTTATGAACTCAATCGCTTCAAGGTGCGCCTCTTCTGGCTGGGCCGAAAACCGTTCACCCCAGCCCAAGCCTACAAGCTCAAACTCGCGACCCAGGAAGTGGAATGCCAGATCGAGTCGATCGAGAAAGTGATTGATGCCTCGACCCTCGAGACCGTGCAACGACCTGCCGACCAGACCTTCGTCGGCCGCCATGAAGTTGCGGAACTGACTTTGCGGACGAAGAAACCGATCGCCTTCGACGTCCATGCCGACATCATTCCCACCGGCCGCTTCGTCATCGTCGATGGATTCGATGTCTCCGGCGGCGGGATTATTGCCGAAGACAATTACCCCCGGCGCAGCCACGATTCCCATCACAAGAGTCACAACATCTATTGGAGTCGCGGGAACGTGACCGTCCGCCAGCGCGAACTGCGCAATGGTCATCGCGGTTGCGTGGTCTGGTTGACGGGTCTGTCCGGGGCGGGCAAATCCAGCATTGCCAGCGAACTGGAGCGGGAACTCTTTAACCTTGGCCAGCACGTGTATGTGCTGGATGGCGATAACATGCGTCACGGCTTGTGTTCGGACCTGGCCTTCTCGCCGAAAGATCGGACGGAGAATATCCGGCGGGTTGGCGAAGTGGCCAAGTTGTTTGCGGATGCGGGGGTGGTTTGCATCACGGCGTTCATCTCGCCGTACCGCGCGGATCGCGAGATGGTGCGCAACATCATGCCGGAAGGTCAGTTCATCGAAGTGTATGTGAATGCGCCCCTGGACGTCTGCGAACAACGCGATCCCAAAGGCCTCTACGCCAAGGCGCGTGCCAACGTGATCAAAAACTTCACCGGGATCTCCGCCCCCTACGAACCGCCGCTGGCACCGGCGGTGGAATTGCCCACCAATCAGCTGAGCGTGGCCGAGTCCGTCGCGCGCATCCTCGAGTTCTTAGAGACACGCGATCTGGAACAGGACGTGTCAATTTGAATTGGGCGCCTTGGCCGAGGGCCCGAGGGCATTCCTCGGGACGCAGCTGTTTGCTGTCGTTTCGTGCCGGAGAATCTCCCTTTCTCTTTAAACAAACTTGCCCGGGTTAAGAATCCCCCGCGCATCCAAGGCGTGTTTGACCTGCTGATGGAGCAATCGCACACGCGGGCTGACGGCTTGCGGCCACCAGCGTTTTTTGGCCAGGCCGATGCCATGTTCGCCCGTAATGACCCCATTCCACTTCAGCACCTGAGCAAATAGATCGTCCAGGGCGGCTTGGGCTCGTCTGTCGGCGCCAGGTTGGGTGCGGTCCAACATGATGTTGACATGAATGTTGCCGTCTCCCGCGTGGCCGAAGGCAGCGACGGGCAGTCCGTGACGCGCCTGCAGCCTGGCGGTGAACCGAAAAAGATCCTCGAGCCGCCCGCGGGGCACCACGATGTCTTGATTCAGTTTGGTCAGGCCGGTGTCGCGCAGGGAATAGGAAAACTCGCGCCGCACTTGCCAGAGCCGTTCGCAGGCCACGGCGCCGACCGCCCGATCAATGAAGAGCGGCCGGCCCTGCTGAATCACCCCCCCCAACTCACGGATCTCCCTGCGCACCGAAGTTTCCTGGCCGTCCAGTTCGACAATGATGAGGGAGTGGCAGCCCGCCAATTGCCGGCTGCCGGTGCGTTGCCGGGCCGCGGCCAGCGTGAACGAATCGGCCACCTCCAGGGCGCAAGGCAGGTAACCGGCCCGAAAGATTTGTTGAATAGCCCCGGTGGCGGCGCGGGTTGAAGCGAAGCCGACCGCCAAACATGCGCGGGATCGGGGCAAGGGAATCAGCTTGAGCGTCGCCTCCGTGATCACACCCAGCAGACCCTCTGAACCCACAAAAAGCCGGTGCAGATCGAACCCCGTTTTATTCTTATGAGTGCGTCCCCCCAGGCGCACCAGGGAGCCATCGGCCAACGCAACTTCCAAGCCCAGCACGTAATCCCGCGTCACCCCGTATTTAAGGCATCGCGGTCCGCCTGCGTTGGTGGCGATGTTGCCGCCCAGGCTGCAGTCGGCCCGGCTCGCCGGGTCCGGTGGATAAAACAGCCCCCGCTTCTCCACCGCGTCCTGCAAGGTCTTGGTCAGAACGCCCGGTTGCACCACTGCCACAAAATCGGTTTCGTGGATCTCCTTGATCCGATTCATCCGCTCCAACGACAGGACGATCCCGCCCCGGTTCGGCACGCAACTGCCCACGTAACCGTAACCCGCGCCGCGGGCGGTTACCGGAATGCGATGTTGATGGGCAAAAGCCAGCAGGCTGGCGACAGACCGGGCGGAGCGCGGCAACACGACCGCATCGGGCACCCGGCTGACGAACCATTTGTCTCCCGCGAATCTCGCGCGAACCGATTCCTCCAAGCGAAGTTCCCCCGCGGGCAACAGCTTCTTCAAGCGCGCCAGGGCGCTGGACAAATTCATGCGGCCCACGTTGTGCGGGAACGGTTGACAGTGTCAAGCGGAGGGGAGGGATGGCCCGCAGATTCACGCAGATTGACACAGATGCGAAAGGAACAAGCGAGCCGTTGGCGCCGCCGGAAACCTTGGTCGGGAACTTTGAATGTTGCTGGGACCGACTCTAACTATACGACCGCCGCCGGGGCGTGCTTCGTCGAAAAATCTTATCTTGTCACGTTCTCTCATGGAGCTAACGTTTCCATGTCTGCCCAACAATCGCCGGCGCTCCAAACTCACTCGTGGTTCGTTCGTCGACTGGTTTGATTCGAAGTTGGTTTGGCCGGCGTGGGCTGTCTCTTGCTGCGGTTTTCGTGGAGAGAGGCGGCCGCCTGATAGTAAATGGAATGAAACGGCATTGTTCAGGCCAACGGAAGTTTTGGCCGGGTCTCCGGTCAAATAGTCACCTCACCCTTCTACCTCGACCTCAAACTTGGACGGAAGTCTTATGAACTGCTCCATCTGCATTCGCGCTGTGACGATTAAAGCCCTCACCAAACTGGCGCTCGTCGCTCTGCTCGCCCCAGGCTGGGACCAGATCGTTGCGGCGGCAACCGTCACGCGCGGGCCGTATCTGCAAATGGGCACACCGACCAGTGTCGCGGTGCGTTGGCGCACGGACAGCGCGACCGACAGTCGCGTGCGTTTTGGCCCTGCACCCGGCAGCCTCATTTCCTTCGCCAACGACCCAACCCTCACGACCGAACACGAGGTCGCCGTGTCGGGTCTTTCGCCTGACACGCAGTACTTCTATTCGGTCGGCACCAGTACGACGACCCTGGCCGGGGGAGATGTCACCTACTTTTGGGTGACATTTCCGCCCACTGGCGTGCCCGCGCCTACGCGCGTCTGGGTGCTGGGAGATAGCGGCACGGCCAACGCTAATGCCATGGCCGTCCGTGACGCTTACGTCAATGCCACCGGCACGCGCCACACCGACCTCTGGCTCATGCTCGGCGATAACGCCTACAACAGCGGCCTCGATTCCGAGTATCAAACCGCCGTGTTCGACATTTATCCAACCATGCTCCGGAAATCCGTCCTTTTCCCGGCGTTGGGCAACCACGATACTGCCCAAGGCACTCAGTTCGTGGATACGTATCCGTACTTCTCGATCTTTACTCTGCCGAGAAACGGAGAGTGCGGCGGCCTGGCTAGCGGCACCGAGCATTATTACGCGGTGGACTTCGGCAACCTTCATTTCATCTGTCTTGATTCCATGACGGCCGACCGATCTCCCGGCGGACCAATGGCGGTCTGGGTCCAGAACGATCTTGCGACCACCAGCCAAGACTGGGTCGTGGCCTTCTGGCATCATCCTCCCTACAGCAAAGGGTCCCATAACTCGGATACGGAGATCGAACTTATCCAGATGCGCCAGACGTTCCTGCCGATCCTGGAAGCAGGAGGGGTTGACCTGGTTCTGGCCGGCCATAGCCATTCCTATGAACGCTCGTTTCTGATCGATGGCCATTACGGCGATTCCACCACGTTCAGTTCGGACAATGTTTTGGATGGCGGCAGCGGACGGGACCCGTCTCCTTACCGCAAAGCTCCCGGGCGTCCCATGCACGATGGCGCGGTTTACACGGTGGCTGGTTCTTCGGGCCAAATCTCCGGCGGCACACTCGATC
>DATLUX010000178.1:0-12719 GCA_035577805.1 Verrucomicrobiia bacterium | reverse complement strand
AACCACAACCCCCTCTATCAAGGGGTGCGGAAGCCTCACACGGCTGCTCGACCCGATCGCACCCATGGTCGCCGCGCTGCTTTGCGCCACTGCGTCATCCGGCCTCGCCGAGCCGGGACAGGATAACCGCGCTCCAGCAGTGCCCGCCACCCTGGAAGTGCCGGACGGCAACAAAGTCTCGTTCCACGGACACGCTGAAGGCGTGCAAATTTACGTCTCGACGCCGTCAGCGACGGACGCGACGCGGTTCGTCTGGACGTTCAGAGCGCCGGAAGCGGTGTTGTTCGACAACGACGGCAATGTGGTAGCCATTCATTACGCCGGCCCGACTTGGGAAAGCGAGAGCGGGAGCAAAGTGGTCGGAGCACGCGTCGCGGGCGTCACAGTTGATTCCACGGCGATTCCGTGGCTGTTGTTGAGCGCCGTCACCGCCAGGACAGAGGGGCCGGGGATCTTCGCGCGAACGACCTATGTCCAGCGCGTGAACACAACCGGTGGCCTTGCCCCCGCCGCGGCGCCCACCGAGGCCGGCTTGGAAGCACGCGTCCCCTACACGGCGGACTACTACTTCTTCCGTGAATCGCACCACTGAGCCAGTTCCCTTGACGACAGCCGGGCCGTGCGCTGAGGCGGCGGCCCGCTTTCGATCCGAAATCCCGGAACATGACGTGCCGCGGTCTCGACTCACAAGCCATCCGACGAATTCTGGACGTCGGCGGACTCTGGAGCCTCCTGGAGGGACAGCCTGTGTTGTCGTCCCTACAATCCCTCCATAGCTTCTTCGGCTGCTGGAAATACACTGACAGTGTGCGGCGAATTCGGAGAAGTCACCATTTCTACTGCATTGTTGGGGGGGCATTGCCTAAATACGCCCGACGAAGCGAAAACCGTCGGTTCGTTTCGGGAAATGTCGTCATGATTTCTTGATTTCTTGTAGGGCTCTTGGTTTTCACTTTAGAGTAGCTTTGCGTTGCCCACCACCACCAACGAGGAAGCTGTCCGAGTGCCGGCTCCAACCTGAAAGCAATCAAGAGCTGGCTCAAAGCCCGCGCCCCAGCCGCCTTATGGTCGATCCTCCGGCACGCCCGGCACACGACACTCTTTCGCCTGAGATGGTGTCTGGAAATGTTCGGGATGCTCGTGAGTCAGAAGGATTATTATTCTCCCTTGCCGAGCGAACTTACCCTGAGACGAACTCGGAACCGCTGGACTCGACCGAGCGCGTTGCAGGGGGTTCGTTACGATCTGTCGGCGATGGAAGCCCGTTTCAGCGAACTGTGCGAGGGCTATTTGGCGGAATTTGCATCTCTGCCCACCTATGATGCTCTTTGGCAAAAGAGTTTTAGCCCCGGGTTCCCGTTGGTTGATGCGTTTACGCTCTACAGCATGGTCAGGTCAACAAAACCGGCGCGTTATTTGGAGGTTGGGAGTGGTTTGTCCACGTATTACTGTCAGCTGGCCGGCGAACGGAATGTGCGGGAGGGCTGCCCCGTGGAGATCACCTGCATCGAGCCCAATCCCTACCAGGCGCTGAAACAACTTCCCGGCCTCCGTGTCATCCAGTCTGAAGTGCAGGACGTGTCTGCCGACATTTTTCGTTTCCTGCAAGCCGGCGACATATTGTTCATCGATTCCTCTCACATTTTACGAATTGGGAGTGACGTGCCTTTTCTTTATCTGGAGATTCTTCCGATCCTCGCCTCTGGTGTTTATGTGCACGTGCATGATGTTCCATTCCCTTACAATGTCCCGTATCCGCCCGAGTATTGGACCTTGCTCGAGCACCCGGATTCTCCTCATTGGCCGATGTATTGGAACGAAGCGATGTTTGTGCAGGCGTTTCTGGCCTTCAACGATCACTTTGAGATCCTGCATTCTGTTCCGCTCCTGCGCCATTACGACGAGCCCTTCCTCAGCTCCCGGTTGCCGTTTTATCAACCGATTTCCGTCCAACCCAATACGTTCAGCTCGCTTTGGCTGCGCAGAACGTCAAGGCCAGAGTCGCCGCACTGAACTCAAGGCGCCACGATCCGATAGAATTGGCTGCCCGTTTGACTAGAACTAGTCGTCAGGATCTGGAACTCGCCGGAAGGCGAGACGACTCCAGAACCAACGTCCGCCCAGCCGGAAAAATCCAAGCTGGCTTGGAGGCGGAAGGATTGGCCAGGGATACCTGTGCCATGAAGAGTCAGCGAACTGGCATTGACAGAGATGGAGGTGAAAGCGAAGGAGTCAGGCAAGAACTCGTAGGCCCCAATATCGCAGTGCAACAAGGCTGGGCGCGCGACGCCGCGTTGATCGGTCGCCGGACACCTCGCGTCATCTCCCGCATCGATGGCTGGACTGCCGGGCAACAAAGCCAGGGTTGCTGTCGAACCGTCCGGGTCGACCAGAGGGCCCAACTTCGCGTCCGTATTATTGTGACTGCCCGGTGCTGAGTATGGCGGTGTGCTGTCGGAGCTTAGATTGTGTCCACCGTCCTCGATTGGACCAGCGGCGTTGGCCGGGACGTTCGTGCGCCCTTCTGTGTTCGCCAGATTGTCAGATAGGATCGTATTGGCCAGAACCAATGCCCCACCCAGCAGAGAGCAGCCGGCTCCGCTCGAACTGGCGATGTTCGTGAGCGTGTCGCTGACGCGATTGTCGGCGATGGTGCTAAAACCAATCCTGGCCTGGCCACGAGCATGGCCGAACGCGCCGCCGTGCGCGCCGCTATTGTCGGGAAACGCCGAATGACCTGCGCGCGCTGCATTCTGAGCGAACGTCGAGTTGATCACTGTGGCCGTGCCCTCATTGTAGATTCCGCCGCCCCGGCTGCTGCCGGCAGCCAAAGCAAACAGCGGAGGCCCAACGACGCTCCCATCTCCGCCTTGCGCGAGGTTGGCCACGAAGGCGCAATTGCTCACCGCCAGTTCGCCGCCAATACTGCTGACAGCCGCGCCTTCGGCGGTTCCACCGAAGCGGCCGATGGCGCGAATCGCGAAAGAACTGGAGCCTTGCGCTGCATTGGTCCGGAAAGAGCAGGAGACAAGAGCCAATCGGTTGCTCAAAGTATAGATAGCTCCGCCCCGCGCCTGCAACGAAGTGCCTACCTCGTTTTGTTCAAAAGAGCAGCCGACGCAGAGAAGCGCGCCTCCTTGGCTGAAGCAGGCCCCGCCGGCCGTGGCCGCTCCGTTGCTTCGCCAGGTGCAGCCCATGAAAGTGCCGGCGGTGGCATCCAAATAAACCGCTCCACCGAATGTGGATGGGAAATCGCCTGAAAACTGATTGCCGTTGCCCTCGGCGCCTCGATTGGCCTTGTTGTTTTCCAGGGTCACGTTCTGCAGATCAAGTTGGCTGGACACAGCACAGATGGCTCCGCCGCGCCCGGTCCCACCCGGACCGCCGAATTGGATACCGATCGTTCCAGTAGCATTGCCCCCCTTGCCCCCGTCAGCCTCATTGGAACTAAAGACGCAGTTGGTCAGTCGAAGGATGGCAGCAGTGGCATAGATAGCGCCACCTTCGCCTGCGCCGCCGGCGCCTGGTGGAATGAAAGTCGCGGCATTTCCATCTTTTCCCCGGTCACCCACCGCCTTGTTTCCAACTAGTCGGCAGTTCAATGCCCAAACGGTCCCCCCTTGGACCTTCATGGCTCCGCCCTGGCCGGGTCCTCCTGAAGCGGACGCCGGATCAAGAGCACCCATATCACGACCATTGGCTAAGGTGATGTTCACCAATCCCAGCGTGATGCCGGAGGACACCTCAAGCAGCCGGACGCTGTCATCACCACTCAGTGTCACGTTATGACCATTGGCATCGAGCGTGGTGTGCCGGACGATAAGGATCGGACTGGAAAGCCTGATCGTTCCGTCGCAGGAAAAAGTAACTGTTCCACCGTCGTTTAAAGCCTCGCGCAGACCGGCCTCGTCACAGGTGCTGACGGTGGAACCATTCAGTGGGACGCTGGTCCGGGATAAGATCAGAATGATGGCTAACGAACAGCCTCTTCGAAGTGCAGCGAGCATACCTTTGCTCTGATGACGGTTCTGTCGTTCGAGAGTAGGAATCTCCTAACCCTTAGCAGAAACCGCGGGGACTTCAAAGCGAGAAAGGATGATTCGAATGACATCGGGCGTATCCAGGCACTGCCCCCGAACAATGCAGTTTGGTGCGCGGCGTTTACGCCGCTTCATCGTCCGTCGGCTCGAGGACCAAGGAACTACCCAAGGCTTCCTCCGATCCCCATCTCGAAGCGGCCTAAAGGCCGCGATCGTGCGTTTGAGAGAAGGCGCGCACAGGAAGGTGAAAGTCCTTCCCTGGCGGAGCTTCCCGCCAGAAAACTGAAAGTAACTGCGTCACCGCGAGGTGAGGTGGAGAGCAACTGGAAGTGAACAGGCAGCCTGTAGACTGATCGGCTCTTGAAGGAGCCGTCATACAAACTCGATACGGCCGATATGCGACTGACGAGACTGCGATCGATGCACGAAGTCCGAAGAACCGCCGATAGCCGACAAAGCGAATCGGGGGCCAAGCCGACCTGGAGCAAGAAGCATAGCCAGGAATGGGGCGCATGGGGTGGTTGGAGACGGGATGTCTGGAAGTGCGTGTCTGGTAATCAAGGATACCTGTCTTGGTGCATGAAGGAGCAAGGCAGGAGTCAGAGCCCCCATAGTAGCGATGAAGCGGGTAACGACCGTGGAGCCAAGGGGGGTAGGAAGGTGGAACCGTGAGGAAAATAAGCTCGCAATTTGATGACCTGCTCACAGTGCCTATGGCTAAACAGGGCAGGGAAGTCCAACCCATGCGGCCAAGCCGATGGGGGTGGACTGAGGCGAGTGTGTGGACCGAACGGATGTTGGCAACCCTCGAAAGAGGAATCAAAGGAGGCAAATGGTTCAGTCTGATTGATAAAGTCTGGAAGATGGAAAACCTGGATAGCGCGGCACTGAAAGTGGCCAAGGGCAAAAGCAAGGTGAAGGCGGATGGAAGACGGTGCCATCACTATGCCCAAACCCGCCACCAACGGTTGCCCATGTTGCAGGAGAAGCTTAAGAGCGGACAATATCACCCCCCACCCGCCCAGCGAGTATGGATTCCCAAGCCAGGAAGCAAGGAGCTCAGACCATTGGGAATATCACCGGTGGAAAGCCGAGTGGTCCAAATGGCTGTACGCAATGTAATCGAACCGATATTCGAAAACATCTTTGCCCAACACAGCTACGGATTCCGACCTAGGCGGGGAGCCAAAGATGCTCTACGTCAAGTGGTCATAGGGCTGCAAGACGGTAAGGTTTGGGTGGTAGACGCCGACATCAAGGGCTTTTTCGACAACCTAGTGCAGAAACTGCTGCTGGAGCTGCTGGCCCAACACATCAGTGACGGAGCGGTGATGGAACTCATCGACCGTTTCCTCAAACAGGGTGTGATGGAGAGTGGCAAAGAGTGGCTACCTACGGAAACAGGAACTCCACAAGGAGCAGTGATAAGTCCGCTGCTGGCTAACATCTATCTCAACCCGTTGGACCATCTGATGGCCCAACAGGGTCGACTGATGATTCGTTACGCAGATGATTTCGTCATTCTCTGTAAGAGTAAGCAAGAAGCCGAGGAAGCGCTGGAACAAGTGCGCCAATGGATGCAACAAGCAGGCTTAACCCTGCACCCAACCAAAACGCGCATCGTCAACGCAAACGAACCAGGTGGGTTTGACTTTTTAGGCTATCACTTTGAGCGAGGCTATCGCTGGCCGCGCCAAAAGAGCTTGGAAAAGTTTAAACAAACCATCCGTGACAAAACTCCGCGGTCTCGTCCTGGCCCGCTAGTTCATCTCATCCAAGACCTCAACAAAACGTTGCGCGGCTGGTTTGCTTATTTCAAACACAGTCACTACACGACCTTCGAAACGCTGGACGGATGGCTCCGCGAGAGATTACGGACCATTCTGCGTAAACGGCACAAGCGTTCAGGTCGGGCAACGCGCAAAGACCATCAGCGCTGGCCCAATGCCTATTTCGCCGAACGTGGACTAATCTCCTTAGCCTTAGCCCACGTCAAAGCGGCCAACCTGCAATAGACCACTAACTGGAGAGCCGGATGCGGGAAAGCCGCCTGTCCGGTTCGGAGGGAGGGGCGAGGTTCTACTCCTCGCTCCTACCCCTATCCGGAGGCAGTGTCCGAATGCACCCAATGACATCGTGAAATACGCAGCCGCCGATTGGATCGGTGTGTCGGGGTGCATTCCGGCACGGATTAATGGCCGCCGCCCGTCTTGCTGCGCTCCAGACGGCGAGTCACCACTTCGATTTGGGCGGGCGTGAGCTTGCGCTGGGCCGAATTGCGAAACGCTTCCGCAGCCCGATTTCCACTGCGTGCGGCCAGAGTGTACCGACTCGGAGCAAGACGAAACCAGGGCACAGTAACAGTTTCCAAGACGCTTTCGCGATCTGGAGTGCCCTTTCAGGGCACGGACTTTTTTGCGCATTACCGAGCGCGTTGCGCTCGGCTACGATGAACCAGCCCTTCGGGCTGGACATACAGAATGCAGCCGGAGTTGCTGGCTCATTTGAATTTCTTCAGCATCTGGTCTGCGACGTAGCGATGGCCGGTTTCAGTCCAGTGGTTGCCATCGTAGGTCAGGTATCCCTTCGGCTTATTCTCCGGGTTATTAATTTTCCAATAGTCGATGAAGGCTTTTCGCAGATCGACGAGCGGCAGTTGCTTTTCGCGGGCGAGGTTGCGCGCGACGGCAGCCAGGGCGTCCAGTTTCTGGTCCATGGCGTTTTCGGAACTGTACCCTTCGCTCCGGCAGGTGCAGGTGCATTGCATGACGCGCACACCGCCGCCCTGTAGCTTTCCAATCAGCTCTGTCAGTTGAGCTTTGAACATTTCGGGAGTGACGCCGGCGCTGGCATCATTGACTCCGATCTGAATGACGACCAGGGTCGGTTTCTTCGACAGCACATCCTGGTCGACGCGTTTGAGCAGGTCAGTGACCTTATGCCCGCCGGTGGCCACGGCGTCGACCTCGACGCCGCGGTCTTTCAAGGCTTCGCGAACCAGCGGCACATAACCTTTGCCGTCCGGAACGTGAGTATCCTTGACCGCCAGCGCGGTGAGTGAGTCACCGAAGAAAATAATTCGATCACCCTTCTGCAACTCAACCTGCGCTGAGGCCGGATCGGTTGATGGCTGGGCGCGGAGGCCGGGCGGGCAGAGGCTTGCTGCTGCTATCAGCCAGGCCGCGATGCGGAGGGGGATCATGATCATAATGGGCCTTTCATTTCTGTTCGCTCAGGAAGGCGATGAGGTCGACGAACTCGGCATCGGTGAGCGCATTCTCCAGTCCCTCGGGCATGATGCTCAGTTCGAGAACGCGAGTTTCTTCAATTTGATCTTTCTTGAGCGAATGGGATTGGCCTTCGGCATCGCCCAAGGTCAGGACGGAGTCGTTTTCGGCGATCCGAACGCCGGTCAGTTCCTGGGCATCCTTCAGGCGCACCAAAAGGTTTCGAAACGCCGGCGCAATGGCGCGGCTGGGTTCCAGGATCGATTCGATGAGATGAATTCTGGCAAAGCGCCGGCCGACTCCGGTCAGGTCCGGGCCGATCACTCCGCCTTGATTGTTCAAACGGTGACAGGTGAGACAACCGGTCTTTTGCGTCTGCAGGAAGATCTCCCGGCCCCGGTCCGGGTTCCCACGGGTGGTTAACGCCAGTTGGGCCAGTTGTTCGTGACGTTCGATCGCGCTCTTCCGGCGGAACCGGGCATGCACTTCCACCGCGCCCGTGGTTGGGACGGACACCTGCGTGACCAGTCGGTTCATGCCGGGTATGAGCTCGGCTTCGAATCGGTCGGAATCTGTCGCATATCGGCCAGCTTCGGTTCGGTGGTGAACATGTTTGCCGTTGAGCCAGACGTCGAGGGTGCCGTTGCTGGACAGCCTGAATTCAGCGCGGCAGGCGGCGGACATGGCGAACTCGGACAACGCGATCCACACCGTGTCGGCAGGCCCGGATTCCAGGCTGACACGCGAGTCGACGTTTGTGGCGAGGGCCAGACGCCAATCATTGGCAATGGAGGTGGAATGCTGGCTGATTGAATCGACGATCGCCGCGGCTTGCTCCTTGGGGAGCGGACCTTTAGCCATCCAGGCCAGCAAGACGCCGCTCGCCCCTTCGATGCGGGCCAAGTCGGGGCGCTGATTCCACTTGGACACCAGCCATGCGGCCAGTTGCAGGATTTCAGTCGATCGACTGCGGGACGCGGCGACGGTAACAGCCTCAGCTTGAGCTGGGCCGCCAAGTTCGGCCAGGCATTTCAAGGCCGTCAGCAGCTCGTTATCGTCCCGTTCCAGCGCCCGAACCGCCGGCGTAACGGCGCGTTCGTCCCGCAATTGAACAAGTGCTTCTAGGCTCCGCCGGCGCACCAGTGGATCCACATCTCCTGAGCATTCCAACAATCGATCGGCGGCCGCGCCCAAGTGAAGTTGCCCGATGGCTCGGGCGGTTGCGGCGCGAACGGGCGCATTGGCATCACCAAGGAGCCTGAGGAACGACGCTTGCAGCTGCGCCAGCACGTCAGGGGAAAACCGGTCGGAACCTCCGGCCGCGGCCAGCGCATCAATGGCGGCGATCCGAACCTCTGCCGATGCGGCCTGCAGGTTTGCCAAAAGGAGCGGCGCGTTGTTTGAGCCGTGGGATGCGCCAAGCTGCCGCAGAGTTTCCGCCAGCACCGGCGATTCTTCAAGCGCACGCGCGATCTCGAGCAGGCGCTCCGCTCGGTCGCCGTCGGCGTCCCGCAGTAAAATGGACAACGCGGCGAGGCGGTTGCTGGTCGCGTGCGCGCGGTCGCAGAGGATCCTCTCGACGACGTCGCGCACGGCCTCGGCTGGCGGGCCGTTCAATGCGGAGAGAATCGCGGCCACGCGCTCCGGCTTGCGTTCGTCGCTCAGCCAGCGCAGGAGGGTAGCAGGCTGCGCAGCGATGTTTTCGCGACTTAATCGTTGGAGGACGGCCAGGCGCACGTCGCGATCGGGGTCCACCAACCTGCGGTCCAAGGCGGTTTCAATCGACGCACTTTTTTCCCAGGCTATCGTGTTGGGTGGCCTGGGTTCCGGGCGAAATCCCCAATAGGTCCACGGTCCGGGCTTGCGGTGGACCCGGGATAACAGCTCGGCATATTCGCGGCGTTGACTGGGGTCTGTCGCGGTCTCCAACCGCTGGATCAATCCATCGACAACCTCGGCTTCTGCCTGTTCGGCCAGGGCCCGCACGGCTATCGACCGCAGCGGAGAATCATTCTGGATGTCCAGCCATTGGAGCACAGCCGGCCAGTTTTGGGAACGCCGCAGTGTTTGGACGGCGGCATGTTGCAAAGTCGGATCGGCCGCGCCGAGGTTGGTGCGCAGCCATGCCGGCGCGTCGGGCCAACGCAGCCGTCCCAGCGCCACGCACAACTCCAGTTTCAGGCGAGGTTCCTCGGCAACGCCGCGGGCAGCGAGACCGGCCAATCCCCTGGCGATGGCAGGGTCACCCCGGCTGGCTTCGAGGCGATGCTTCACCAGGATCGGGTCCGACAAATCACCGATGGCGCGCACGGCCTGGACGCGCACGGGCATCTCGGGATCTTTGGCGGCAATTTCGAACAGGCGATCGAGGCCGTCGGCGCGCGCGATTAACCAGACAGCGTGGAGTCTGCCCCACTTGTTTAGTTGGCTCAAATCGAGACTATCGACCGCGGCGCGTCCGCGTCGCTCGAGTGCCAGCTGAGCGTCGACTCGTTCGAGGTAGCTTGGGGAACTCAGCCTGCCCGCCTCGTTCAAGCCGCTCAACGGGAGTGGCGGCCGCGTTTGATCGGTCGAGGCTGGATCTTGATATCGAATACGGTAGACCCGGCCGCGGCCGCGTTTCGGTCGCTGGCCGTCCGCCCAATCGCTCACCAGCAATGATCCGTCGCGATCGACGATCACGTCCGTGGGCTTAAAACCGTAAGGATCGGTGGCGGCGCCGGTGGCAAATTCCGTTTCCTTGACTGGGGCAAATCCCGCGCCCTGATGTACGCGCGGATAAAACACCACAGATTTGCCCCATTCACAGAAGAAGAGGCCTCCCTGATAGGGGTCGGGGAAGGCCGGTTCGAGATAGACGACGCCGCCGGCGGACGAGCCGCGGCCAAACTCAGCCATGGGGGCCAGCGCTTCGGCAGGATGTTCCTGGTAAAGATACGGGTAACCGTGATCGGCTCCGAAAAAACTGTGACAGACCCGGATGAGATAATTGCCGCCATCATTTTCATTATCGCGGACGAAGACATTCAGCTCCTCGTCGAGCGCCACGTCATAGATATTTCTCAAACCGGTCGCGAAGATGTGCAAATCGGTGCCGTCGGGCCGGCAGCGGAGGATGCCGCCGCCGTGGAGAACGAACTGGTCGCCTTCGGGTCTGGTGACATCGCAACCTCTGTCTCCAACGGCGAGGTACAGCCAACCATCATGGCCCACCGCCACGCCGTTGGCTCCATGCAAGCGATCGGCCGCTTTCTCCGGCGGCCAGCCTAGTCCGCGCAGAACATCCCGCCGTTCATCCGCCACGCCATCGCCATCGGTGTCCCGCAAAACCGTCAGCAATGGCGAGTGCATGACAAAGACCCGCCCGTCCTGATAGGCCAGCCCTTGGATGGAATTAAAATCTCCGGCCCAGACCGTTGATTTGTCCGCGTAACCGTCTCCATTGGTGTCTTCAACCAACCGGACTTCATCTTTGCGCACGATCTTTTCGCCCAAGCCGGTCATGTAATCGTGAGCCAGGAAGATGGAATTGGTGCGTGGCCCGGGAGCGAGGACGGAAGGATATTCAATCAGAGGATCGCAGGCGAAGAGAGTGGCATGGAACCGGGGCGGCACTTGCAGCGGCGGGAAACGCTTTTCCATTTCGGGCCCCATCCGGGTGGGCGCTTGCGCAAGAGCCAGGCCGGCCAAGGCTGGGAGGAGCAACAGGAACGCAGTTTGGAGAGCTAGCGCAGGGCGGAATTGACGCGGGGAAACGGAAAGCGTCTTCCGTGTGGCGAGGTCCTGGTCTCGGAACGCGCGCGGGCGAAAACTGAACCCCTTCATGGCATCGCTGGGTCCTTGTGCCTTTCAAGTCTTAAGGAAACACGCCGCGCTCAGTCATGGTCGTCATGGTCCTTCCGAGATGGGTTTGCCGATTTCCCAATGGTGTCCGAACGGGTCGACAATCCGGCCCAGGCGCCAATCATACTGATCGCTGACGGGCCAAACCACGGTTGCTCCCGCGGCCACCGCCTGGTTAAACATGGCGTCCGGATCGTCTACAATCATCAACATGCGCACCGATGCGCCGCCGAGAGATTCCGGACTGAAATTGTGGTTGGTGGGCGATTCGTCGGCCAGCCAGAACTCGGCCCCGCCGACGGATAATCGGGCCACGACTTCGCCCGTGTCGCTGTCGACCCGGAACAATTCGGTGGCTCCGAACGCCGCCTTATAAAACCGAATGGCGCCTACTCCATTGCGGACGGAGAGCGTGACGGTGATGGCGACTCCTTGATTCTTGACTTGGGGCGGCTTCGGTTGACCACTCATCGCTGATATCCTTTCAAGTTAGGCGACGAGTATGAGCGCAGCCGCCGGCCACGGCAATCGCAATGCCAGCACCCGAATGGGCGACTTTCTCATTGGCGATGACGCGTCCTGGTGTGAAAGCAATCAATCAGACTAGACTAGCAATAGCCGGCTGAATCCAACCTGCGCCTTTCAAGAAACAACTTGTTGCCGCCCAAGCTCAACCTTAGAGTTAACCGGCCAACAAGGTGAACGGCACTTCTGAGCCCAACAGTCAGCCCCTGAGCGGATCGAAAGCAAACCGTTTGGGTTGGTTTTGTATTGGATGGCTGCCCAGCATGGTTGGCGCGCTGACGGTGGTTTGCTGGTGCATCCACCCTTTTGACGCCGGAGGACTGTGGCCTGGACTTGGGCTATTGATATTCCTGGCCTGCTGGACGGAGCTGTTGTGTGCACGAAATCGGGCATCTCGTCGCCGCGCGCGCTCTTCGCCTTAATCCATTCAGTGTTCTTCTCGGGCACGGGCCGGCGGTTTGGGAAGGGTTCTGGGCCGGCGTGCATTGGACATTCAAGGCGGTCCCGAACATGGGACTTGTGCGGGTGTGGCCAGTGCAGAGGTCGTGCTTGCGCTGGCGGATGCTCTTGCTGCTCGGTGCAGGTCCGGCCACGAACGCAATGGTGGTGGGTTTGGCGGCGATCCTAATCTGGGCGCCGCCCGATTGGCTGATGAGAAGTGGGAACAAGGCGCCTCCGTTTTGGGTTCTCGTGTTTGCGGTCAACGCCTGGGTGTTCCTCTGCTCCATGTTGCCGCGTCATGCACGGATTGATGGGCATCTCTATCCGAGCGACGGGCTCCAGATCATCGCCTTGCTGAGGGGGCTCCACCCGACGGTCGGACTCCTCGATGGACACACCCGAACTTCCTCGACTGGGGAATCGGCACAGGTCACGGGGATGTCGTCATCGTCATCGTGGCAACATTTGATTGACTCGGGCCAGGGCGAGCAGATTTTGCAGGGGCACAGAAGATTGTTGAGTCAGAGAGGGCTGCCAAGGGATCTGCGTCTCCTATGCCTCGATGCATTCGCCACCTGTGTGTTGATGATGGGTGCTTCGGAACATCTGCCCGAGGCGTTGCAATATTCGGAGGAGTTGATTC
>DATLUX010000177.1:0-14432 GCA_035577805.1 Verrucomicrobiia bacterium | reverse complement strand
AAGTGCTGCCGCTTCGCGGCAGTGGATGGATAACGATCTTCAGAGCTGCAAAGTGTAACCCATGTGTGTGCCTAAAGTGGCACCCATGTCTATGCCCGCTGCCCACCCCGGCCCTCTCCCCGTTGAGGGGAGAGGGAGCAGTTCATGGTCCCAATGCGCGTCCAAAAGTTGGAGGTCCGTCCTACCCATGAACCGACCCAATGGTCGATTTCCGATTTCCAATAATTTCCAATTTCCAATTGCGGCCCAATTGGGAATCGGCAATTGAAGATATTGAAGATCGAAAATCGGAAAATCGTTGCGTGGGGGAAATGCGGAAAGCGGAAACGCGCGAATCGTCCCCGCCTTCGCCTGCGGGCTACGGCGGGCAGGCCTCGTCCTGGTGCTCTCGGCAAACCACTTCAGTGGCGATGGCCCAGATTTGTTTGCTGACTTCCTCGATGCTGCCCAGGGCTGAAATGACCCGCACGCGTTTGGGGTCGGCGGCCGCGATGGCGTGGTAACCTTGCTGGACGCGTTCGAAGAAAGCGCGATCTTCTTCCTCGAGCCGGTCGCGCAAGGGTTGAGCGGCAGCCGCCTGGCGCGTTTGCCGTCTGGCTTCGGAGACTTCCACGGGCACTTCCAATAGAAACGTCAGATCCGGCCGGGTGCCTCCCACGGCGAATTCGATGATGCCTTTGACTTGCGCCAGGTCGAGTCTGCGTCCGTACCCTTGGTACGCGATGGTGGAATCAAAGAAGCGGTCGCACAGAACGATCTCTCCCGCGGCCAGAGCAGGCTCAATGACTTCGCGCACCAATTGAGCGCGGCTGGCGTTCATCAGGAGCAACTCCGTTTCCGGCGTCATGGCCCGGTTGGCGTCGCTATGCTTGAGCGTGTGCCGAATTTCCTCGCCGATGGGAGTTCCGCCCGGCTCGCGCAACACCCGCACGGTCCGCGACAACGCGCGAAAGCGCTCGGCCAGGAGTTGGATCTGGGTGGTTTTGCCCCCACCTTCGGTCCCTTCGAAGGTGATGAAGAGACCCCGTCCGGCGGCTCGGTCAGCCCGCGGACTCACGGGTGCAAGGCCGGTCCAGTCCTGACGCCCGGCCCGGCCTGAGAAGAAACTTGTGCCGTCGGACGCAAGCCCGCAGGCGAGACGGATGAAACGGGCGAGGCGGAGGTTGCCGGAGAACCTTGCGCCGCTGCCATGCGGCTCGGAAACGCTCGCGTCATGAATCCAACCAGCGCATCCACTTGTAAGTCATCCAGCGGGCCGCCTTCGGACTTGGCAAACGCCGGCATCATGGACCCGGCGCGCCCGTACGTGATCCAGTTGCGCCAGAAGTCGGCATCGGTGGGGTGACTTAACGTGCGCAAATCCGGCACCATGGCCGCGCGCAGATGGGAATTGTGGCAGGTGGCGCACACCGCCGCATAAACTTCACGTCCATCGATCTTGCCATGGGCGGGATCGGCGTGGCATTTGGCGCAGTCTTGGTTCTTGAACAAGACCTGGCGGTCAGCCAGGGCCATCTGCATGTTCTGCAGCCGTTCCTTGTCGTTCATCGTTCCAGAAGCCACCACAGGCAACCCGACCGAGGTGGGAGTCGAGCCTGGAGGAATCTCGGTGCGGACGGTGAGTTGTTTGATGCCGACACTGGTCTCGACGGTAACGCCTTTGCTAATCAGACCACTTTTTCCGATCAGGCTCATGGTCACGCGGATGGGGCCATCCCCGCCCGGCGGGATGCGCCACGGTTGAGATGGGAGTTGAGCCACGGTACAACCACATGAGGTGCTGACGCGGTTGACCAGGATGTCCGCACTGGAAACATTCGTGAGCCAGAACGTGAATTGAGCCATGGCTTCACCGGCGGCGGCCTGATGCGTTTTTAATTCCGCGTCCCACTTCAGTGCATTGGGATCCGCCGGAGTCTGCACCACGGGAGATAATTGGATCGCTGGGCTCGAGACCGCCGGACTCAGGATCGGGCTCGGCGACAAGGCAGATCCAGGCGGCGGCGTCAAATTCAACCCAGGCAAGCCCGACGTGAGCGGCGGAGGCTCGGGAGCGGGCGGCGTAAAGGGCGAAATCACTGGGCTGAGAGACGATTGCGCGCTTGGGCCTGGTTGCAGGCGAATAACTGTCCCGCCGGACGGCGCGATACCTGGCGCAACACCGGCAGCAGGCTGCTGCACCAAAACACGCCGGGATGCGGCTGCAGAGTTAGAAGCCCTGAAAGCAGCGCTCGCTGCGGGCTGGGACACGCGTGGGGGCAACGGCGGCGGTGACGCAACCCGGCGGACGACGGAGGTAGGAGCTGAGTTAGTAGGCGGCGCATCGGCAGGCGCCGCGCTGGTCTGAGCCACTAAGGAAGCAGCGGTCAGCCAACCCCCAACCGCCAGAGGCACAACACTAACCAGCCAACCTTTCACGACATTCATAAGGCGTCTTCGAAAGCCGGACCGTAACCCATGAATGAAGGATTGACGAGTAAATATTCCTGGCTCGAGGTCTAACGAGGCCCCGCCTCGTTAGAGGGTTTGGCTTCGCCAAAGTACGTGTTTAGCAGCGCCCTGGAGCGCGGGCCTCAGCCCGCTTCAAGTTGGGAATCGGAGCAAGCGCTTGCAACTCCCACCGCGGCCGACCCGCCGGACATTGAAGCGGCGTAAACGCCGCGCTCCCTCGCGCGCTAAACAGGTACTCGCCAAACCAAGAGCTATCGCACCTTCCCTAGTCCTAGTGATGTGTCTCACAAATAGCTGGTGTTTCCTGGGGCTTCGTTGCTCCTCGGTCACAGATCGCTGCGGATATGCTCCCTCGTCGCGCCTCGCCCCAGCCCATTTTGGGCGCAACAAAACACCAGCTATTTGTGAGACACATCACTAGCGTGCAGGATCGATTGGCTTCAATTTGGCGCCTTTTGGCGTGTCCTCGATCAGCCAGCCTTTGCTTTTCAGTTCTTCGCGCAAGGCATCAGCGCGGCGGAAATCTTTGGCTTGGCGGGCCGCCTGGCGCGATTCGAGGAGCGCCAACACTTCAAGAGGGGCCTGGCTGGTGTTGCGCTGGCCCAGGCCGAGCACTTGATCCAGGCGTTGCCAGGTGGCCAGGGCGCAGGCGGCGGCCGACCCACTGACCTGGCCGGCAGCCAGCAGCCGATTTTGCTCGCGGATCCACTCGAACACCACGCCCCAAGCCGCCGACACGTTCAGGTCGTCATCCATCGCCTGAGTGAACAATCCGAGCAGCTTCCCGTCCGGCGACGCCGCGGTGGTCCCGGCCAACTCCTGCAGCTTGTCCAAGCATTCGTCCAGACGTTCAATCCCCTTGCGGGCGTGCGACTCCAGGCCTTCCAGGGTGAAGTTGAACGTTTCACGATAATGTGCCGAGATGAGCAGGTAACGAATCTCCCGGCCGCGGTAGCCTTTGGCCAGCAGATCGCGCAAGGTAAAAAAGTTCCCCAACGATTTGCTCATCTTTTTGCCATCGACCAGGAGATGGGCGCCGTGGACCCAATATTTGACGAAACGCTGGCCGGCGGCCTGAAGGCCGGCGCCTTCGCTTTGAGCGATTTCATCTTCGTGATGCGGGAAGGCGAGATCTTCCCCGCCCAGGTGCAAGTCGAAGCTGGGTCCAAGCAACTTCATGCTCATGGCGGAACATTCGATATGCCAACCCGGCCGGCCCTCGCCCCAGGGGCTAGGCCAGAAGACCGCGCCGTCTTCCGGGACGCGCGCTTTCCACAAGGCAAAATCGGCCACCGCTTCCTTGGTGTATTCGTCGCTGGCGATCCGGTCTCCGACGCGCATCTGATCAAAATTCAAGCTCACCAATTGTCCGTAGCGACAGCCGCAGCCGCGATATTTCTCGATGCTGAAGTAAATCGATTTGTCCGCCGCCTGATAAGCGATCCCTCGCTTGATTAAGGCTTCAATGATCTGGATCATCTCGGCGATGTGATCGGTAGCTCGCGGAAGATGGTGGGGCGCCAGGCAACCCAACGTCCGCATATCCTCCAGGAACGCTTCTTCGTACTTCGACACATAACCGCGCAGCGTCGTGCCCGTTTCGCGAACGCGCTTGATGATCTTGTCCTCCACGTCCGTGATGTTCATCACGCTGGTCACCTGGTAACCCCGAAATTCCAGATAACGCCGGACCAAATCCGAAAACACGAAGGTCCGGAAATTGCCGATATGACCGAAGTCGTAAATGGTGGGTCCGCAACAATACATCCGCACCAGCCGCCCACCTGCGTCCAAAGGCACGAATTCCTCCACCGTGCGCGAGAGCGTATTGAATAATCGCAGAGCCATAGCCGGGGCGGATAGTAAAGACGCAGGCCCGAAATAGCCATACCCGTTCGAGTAAGTTTGGCGAAGCCATACCCTCTAACGAGGCTCTGCCTCGTTAGAAGGACTTGCCGTCCGCGTTTTCCGCCTGCGGAGCGATCGTCTGGCGCGTGGGTCCCGCGGCTGGCGCAGCAGCAGTCGGCGCAGGCGCTGGTCGAGCAGGCGGGGCTCCGGTTACCGCCACTCCCGTGGCCGTCCGAAACGGGTTGGTGGGTCGAAGCGATTGTTTGAGCTTCCGGATCAAAGAACGCACGTAACCACCAGCCGTCCGCGGACGGGGCTCCGGCTGCTGCTGTGGACTGGGCGCGTGCATGGGGTGCCTGGTCTGCCTGGCGCGACCGGCGTCAGGTCCTGGACCTGGAAGATCTCTCGGCAACCGCGCGGAACTCTTAACCAGGAATTTACAGGCGGAAGGCAGAAAGATGCATTTTGTTGGAGGAGGGCAGAAAGGGTGAGAAAAAGCGGAAAACGGAAAGCGGAAAGCGGAAACGACAGCAACATGGGGGCACGATACTTGGCAGAAAGATGAGCCATGGCGCACGGCCCGCAGTCGGAGGCCTCCAGCAGCCCAACTGAAAAGGTTGCAGACTCGTTGCCGGATTCGTATGATGCGGACTTCCTTGCCGGGCGATGCGGCAACGGAATTTGATTAACCAATTAACGATTATAACGATTAAGCTCTGAATCTTATGGCACTGCGTTTAGGGGACGAAGCTCCCAATTTTACGGCTCAAACCACGGAGGGCCCGCTCGACTTCCATCAATGGCTGGGCAAATCCTGGGGAATCCTCTTCTCTCACCCGCGCGATTATACGCCCGTTTGCACCACGGAACTTGGAGCGGTGGCCAAGATCAAAACCGAGTTCGATCAGCGCAACGTGAAGGTGCTGGCCATTAGCGTCGATCCCATGGATTCGCATCAGGGCTGGATCCACGACATCAATGAGACCCAGAACACGAAGGTGAATTTCCCGCTCATTGCCGATCCCGATCGAAAGATCGCGGGGCTCTACGACATGATTCATCCGCAGGCCGACGACACCGCCACGGTGCGTTCGGTCTTCATCATCGGGCCCGACAAGAAAGTAAAACTGACTCTAACGTATCCCGCCTCCACCGGCCGGAATTTCCTGGAACTGCTGCGCGTGATCGATTCACTGCAGCTCACTGCCAATTTCAAAGTGGCCACTCCCGCCAACTGGGAAAACGGCCAGGACTGCATCATTGTCACGGCCGTGAAGGACCAGGAGATTCCCCAGCTGTTTCCAAAGGGCGCCCGCGCGGTGAAACCGTATCTGCGGTATACTCCGCAGCCCAATCAGTAAGGCGTCAACAGGAGTTTTTGGGGCCGCTCGAACTTCGACATTCGGTAAGTAGGCGGTGTATCACCGGTGCGCGACCTTTAGGTCGCTTCCGGTTGAGGATCGGAAGGAGCGTTGGGTAGTTCTAGCGCGCTCAGGCCCGAAACACCATGGAGAACGAAGACGAGCTCGAAATGACGACCGACGAATAGTAGCGGCGGTCTGTGACCGCCGTTCGTTCTCTCCATGTGCAGGAGTCGGCGGTCATAGACGGCCGCTACAGCCTTTGTATCTTCTCCCTCAGCATGCGCGCAGCGTTTGTAGTGCTAACCACAGACCGCCGCTTCGCTAGTGCGTTGCGCAACCCCACTTGGAAAATGCCAGGATAAAAAGGATCAAGCCGACCGCCAGCACCAACAACTTTCCGTGGGTGGCCAACACCACTCCCACCACCAAAACCCCCGCAATCAACAGCCAAGCTAAAAGCGCCGCAATGAAATTCATCGGGCGGATGTTAGTCAAGCCAGGCACTAGATCAAGCTAGTTTCTTTCTGGTTCCCCCTGCCTTCGGGCACCGCCACAGTGGAGGCGAACGTATCCTTTGTCGGAAATTTTGTCGGCCGCCTTGGTCGAGGTCACGACCGGATCACGTGTGCGCGTGTTGGCAAGGGGAGATCGGAGGTGGCAAGGGAATTTGGGGCAGAGTTGTGACGCGCGCAGGGTTGGGAGTGGGCCGATTGCCAAGCCCGAGGCTCAGGCGTCTCAGGCATGTAACTACTCCACCCGATAAAGATGCGTGCGGGTCCGTAAGATCAGCGCCTGGCCGGCCACCGCCGGGGACGCCATGAACCCATCCTCCAACGTATTCTCGGCCAGCTTTTGGAAGTCGCGGCTGGCGGCCAGGACGGTGGTTTTGCCTTCTTCACTGAACAGATAAAGACGGCCGGCCGCATGCAGAGGCGAAGCAGAGTAGTTGCCTCCGATGCGTTCGCGCCAGAGCTCCTTGCCCGAACTGGCTTCCAGACAACTGGCGATACCGCCGTCATCGATGGTAAACAACCAATCGCCGGCTAACTGCAAGGAAGGCTTCTTGGGCACGTTGCGCTTGTTTTTCCAGACGACCTGCAGTTTACCCGAGCCGGGGGTCTGGGCGTTGGCATCCAGGACTTCCCCGTTCTGGCCAGGACGCAGGGCCAGGAGTTGGCCAATGGACCATCCGGTATTCACAAACACGAGATCGGCGTTGGCGACCGGACGAGCGCTGGCCGAATGGCAGGTCCGCTCCTCGACTCGCCACAGTTCGCGGCCGGTGGCGGGTTCGTAGCCGTAAATGGCCTTGGCGCCCTGGCTGATCAGCATTGGGCTTCCAAAGAACGTGGCCAGGTGCGGCGTCGAAAACGCCTTGCGCCAATCTCCTTCCGATTCGGGTTTGCCGTCCGGGCCTAGATCCTTGTAATCAATTGAGCGTTCCTTGCGCCACACGGTTTTACCTGTGCGTTTGTCCAGCGCCACGATGAACTGATGGTCGCTGCCATCGAAGTTCATCAAGAGCAGGTTCTCAAAAAGAATGGGCGAAGAACCGGCGCCCCGATAATGGTTGCAGACGAAATCCCGGCGCTCCCAAAGCACGCGCCCAGTCTGGCTATCCAGGCAGGCCGTGCCCGGTGAACCGAACGTGACATAAACCCGGCCTTCTTCAATCACAGGCGTGGGGGATGCGTAGGTGTTGAATTTGTGAGCGAATTGAGGCTTCTCCACTTCGAACAGCTTCAGGTCGCGAACGATTTTTCCCGTGCTCAGATCGATCTGCAGCGCGAACAACTGCCGGCCATCCTCAGTCGCCGTCGTCAGCCAGATTTGGCTGCCCCAGATCACCGGCGAGGACCAGGCGCGCCCATGAATGCCTGTCTTCCACTTGATCTGGTTGGTCTCGCTCCAGTTTAGCGGCAAACTCGTGGCGTCAGAATGCCCATCACCGCGTGGTCCGCGGAATTGCGGCCATTCCTCGCGAGCGGCCACGCGAAGGCTTGTGACCAGACCCAGCAACAGCGCTACCTGCAGAACGCGGCGCCCCCGCCCCCGCGGGGCTGCGGATGAAAATGCGGAATCTCGACGACCATCTCGAATTCCAAATTTCAAATGGCGCAAGTTCATGAGTGCTTTTCCCCGCCTTCGCCCTGCAGGCTACGGCGGGCAGGCCGGTTCAGCTTTTCTCGCTTCCGCTTTCCGCTTTCCGCTTTTCGGTCAGGGTTTGTCGTATTCGCCGAGGCGGCGCAACCAGATATTCCGAAAGCGCATGGGGTTATTATGATCCTGTAACTCGATGAAAACTTCCGGCGCGTGCACATTCTCATAGGTGCCGACCTGTTGATGGGGCGTGGTGCCGGTGTATTCACGTTTATGATGCAGGACCACGCCGTTATGGATGACGGTGACATTGGCTTTTTTAACGAGTTGCTTGGCGGAATCCCAGCGCGGCGACTCGAAGATGATGTCGTAACTCTGCCATTGTCCTGGGGGTTTGCTGGCGTTGACCAAAGGCGGGATTTGGCCATAGAGGGCGCCACATTGGCCATCCGGGTAAGTGGGATTCTGGTAGGAATCAAGTACCTGCACCTCGTACACGCCATTGAAAAGAATCCCGCTATTGCCGCGTCCCTGGCTGTTGCCCTCGACCTTGGAGGGCGTGGCGAACTCCAGATGCAATTGGAAATCCGCAAAGGCGTCTCGCGTCCGGATGCTGCCGCTTTTGGGCACCACTTCCATATAACCGTTCTCCACTTTCCATTTCGCAGGGCTGTTGCTGACTGCCCATTTGGAAAGATCCGTCCCGTCAAACAGGATGACGGCATCGGAAGGAGGCGGCGCCAACTGGCTGAATTGAGTTGCGGGGGAAACCACGCGCGGCTGTGGACGAAACCCGTCATGCACATGCCAACTCGTGCCGGGAATCATCGGCGTATTGGTGTAGCCGATATTTTTCTGCGCCGGCGTTGGCGCGGGCGACGATCCAGGGACACCCGCGGCGGCCGGCGTGGACGATTTGGGGGCCGACGCGGTCGTGCATCCGCTCCAAATCGCGACCGTCCCAACAAATGCCAAAAGATCAAGAAAGATTCGAACGCTAACGGGCTTGGTCATGGCGGGAAATTCAGCAGGCGCGCGATCAAAAGGCAAGAATTTGATTGCTGCGCACGGAGAGGTCCGGCTTAACTTCCTTCGCGATTTTTGCCAGGGCCCATGGAATGTGGACTTACGAACCCCGCCAGGGCCGGAAGGCAGCAACGGCAGTTTGCTCTGCATCCGCCGTGGTCACCCTGGCTTCCCTTTTTGAATGCGGAATGCGGAATGCGGGACGACATTGCAAGATGACTGAGTGGTTGGCAGCAACCGTCGGTAGCGGGATTGGGCGAAGACGAAACCGAGTCCTATGACGATCGATCGATGAATTCAGGTAGAGAACAAACCGGCCGAGCGCGAAGGACCAGCTCCGCGACGAATTCCACAGACGTCCCCCTCCGCCCTCCGCCCTCCGCCCTGGTATGAGTTATCAGGTCATTGCCCGCAAATATCGGCCGCAACGCTTCCAGGAGGTGGTGGGGCAGGAGCATGTCACGCAAACGCTGGTCAATGCCATCAACCAAGACCGAATCGCCCACGCGTATCTGTTCTGCGGCCCGCGGGGAACGGGCAAAACGACGATCGCGCGGATCTTCGCCAAATGCCTGAATTGCACCGGGGGTCCGAAGGTCGATTTCGATGAAGCGGACCCGCGCTGCCAGGAGATCACCGAAGGCCGTTCCATTGATGTGCTGGAAATCGATGGGGCCAGCAACAACGGCGTGGAACAGGTTCGGGAGCTGCGCGAGACGGTGAAGTACGCGCCGGCCTCTTCGCAGTTTAAGATCTACATCATCGACGAAGTGCACATGCTGACCACGGCAGCCTTCAACGCACTGCTTAAGACGTTGGAGGAACCACCCGCGCATGTGAAGTTCATGTTCGCCACGACCGACCCGGAGAAAGTCCTGCCCACCATTCTTTCGCGGTGCCAACGTTTCGATTTGCGCCGCATTTCCGTGGCGCTCATCACCGAGCACCTGCGCCAAATCGCCCAACAGGAGAAGGTGAAGATCGACGCCGAGGCGCTCCATGCCATCGCTCGCGGCGCCGACGGCGGCATGCGCGATGCCGAGTCTGCGCTCGACCAGTTGATCAGTTTCTGCGGCGCCACCATCACCGAGTCCGAGGTGCTGTCGATGTTCGGGCTCACGGCCCGCAGCGCCATCGTCGCGCTGGCCCATGGCGTGCTTCTGGGCCAGCCGGCCGTGGCGCTCAGCGAGCTGAACACCCTATCCAAACACGGCAAGGACCTCGGACGCCTGCTGTCCGATCTGCTCGGGCACTTCCGGAACCTTCTCATCTTTCAGGTTTCACAAGGAGACCTGAGTTTGATTGAAGTGTCCGAATTGGAAATCGCCAGTCTCAAAGAACAGCAAACCCTCGTTGGCATGGAGGCGCTCACGCGGATCATGGAGGTGCTGACCGA
This sequence comes from Verrucomicrobiia bacterium, assembly GCA_035577805.1. Lineage (GTDB taxonomy): Bacteria > Verrucomicrobiota > Verrucomicrobiia > Limisphaerales > JADJPG01 > DATLUX01. The sequence goes on along the minus strand of DATLUX010000177.1, from coordinate 4,247 downwards.
AGCCGAAAGCCGTCTGCGCGAGGCTGCTTCCAAGAAGATCTTCATCGAAGTAACACTGCTGAAGGCTATCCAGGCCCGCAATACCTCGAGCGTCGATGATGTTCTCAAGCAATTGGTGCAGCTGCGCGAGGAGGCGGGCGGCGGAGCTCCTCCGGCGGCCGGCGCTGTTGCCGCCGGCAGTCGCTCGACCTCACCCGAAGCGCGGCCAGCTCCCGTCCGTTCGACTTCGAGCGGTTCCACTGCCTCCGTTGCCGTCGGTGCCGGAGCTGGCGGCGCTTCGCCCGAAGGCGCGGCCCCAACGCTCAGTCCAAACCTAAATCCCGTTCCAGCCGCCAGCGGTCCCGAACCCGCGCTCGCCTCTGCCGCCGCTCAGGCTCCTGGGGCCTTGCGAGCCGCAACAGCTGTGGCGGCGCCGCCGGAAGGCGCCATCCTGACCGAAGATGATCTCGTGGCCTTGTGGCAAAACATCCTGGAGTCCGTCGGCCGGGCCAGCCCCTTCGCCAAGAATTATCTGATTGAGGCGCACCCGGTGTCGTTGGCGAAGAATGTGTTCACGATCGGATTCGATCCGGAATTCGCCGAGCACATCGATTTGGTCAACAATCAGAAAACGCACACGCTACTCCAGACCAAGCTGTCCGAATCAGGCCGGCCTAACACGCAGATCAAGTTCATCAAGGCGGAGCGACCGGAGCACTGGGCCCAGGTTTCCTCTGCGCCCGCACCCGCGTCGACCGACGCCGGCGCCGGATCGGCGCCCGTCGAGCTCAGGCCGGCGGCGAGCCCGGGCGCCTCTCCCGCGGGGGCTCAACCTCGGCCGGCCACCAGTGACAATCGCCCGACTCAGGAAGCCCAAGCCGGGCCGGGCGCGGCTCCAGGCCGCAAAGAAAAAGCTCCGCAACCCATCAACGCGGAAGAATTCAAGAAGGATCCGCTGATCCAGCAGGCCCTGGAGATTTTTAAAGGGCGCATCGTCGAGGTCCGCGCCTGATCGCTCACGCTTGTCCAGACCAGCCGCCCTTCTGCCTATTCATCGTGCCTGCGCGGCCTCGGCTTTCATTCATCCTTCCCCATTCAGGTTCCCGGCCTTATCATGGGGGCTGCACTGGACCAATCGATTTTTGATCAACCTCTAGCCCCGATTCATTTATGTCGAGCATGGGTAAATTCGTGAAGCAGGCCGCCCGGATGCAGCAACAGATGCAACAACGGATGGCCGAAGTGGAAGCCGCCCTGGCCGTTCGAACAGTGGAAGCCACCAGCGGCGGCGGCGCGGTCAAAGTCACCGCTCGCTGCGACGGGACTTTGTCCGCCATCAAGATCGATCCGGCGGCCATTACCCCGGGTGACGCTTCCATGGTGGAGGACATGGTGTTGACGGCGGCCAATCAGGCCCTGGAACAGGCCAAGAAGATCTCCTCCGAAGAGATGGGCCGCGTCACTCAGGGATTGAATCTGCCCGGCTTGCCTGGGTTGTCGTAACAACCCGCGCCGGCTGATCGTGCTTCCGCCTCCCATTAATGATCTTCTGGCCGCATTAGGCGGGTTGCCCGGAATCGGCCCGCGCTCCGCCGAGCGTTTGGCGCTGCACCTGGTCCAGGCCGAAGCCGGCGCGGTGCGGCAACTGGCTCAGGCCATCCTGCAGGCGCGCGAACGCATCCGGCCCTGCCCGGTGTGCGGTTCGCTCACCGAACAGGTGCCATGCGCCTTCTGCACGGACCCGCGCCGGGACGACTCGTTGTTGTGCGTCGTGGAAAAGCCCACCGACTTGCTGACCCTCGACAAGTCAGGGAGTTTTCGCGGGCGCTTTCATGTTCTGGGGGGGCGGATCTCGCCGCTCAATGGCGTCGGACCGGAAGATCTGCGCATCGCGGAGCTGGAGAAGCGCCTGCAAACCGAACCCGTGCGCGAGATCATTCTGGCTTTGGGCACAGATGTGGAGGGCGACGCGACGGGCTTTTATCTCGCCAAACGTCTGGCCGGCCGGGGAGTGAAGATCACGCGATTGGCTCACGGTTTGCCGGCTGGGAGCGGTTTGGAATATGCCGACGAATTAACTCTGGCGCGCGCCATGGAAGGGCGACGCGAGCTTGGCCCGGAATCCTAAAGGATGGTCGCCTCGTCGCAGATTTTTCCGCTTATGACAGACAAACAAACCGTCCAGGTGCCGGACGCAGTCGTGTTCGACCTGGGCAAGGTCCTGGTGGATTTCGATTACAGCATTGCCGGACGCCGCATCGCCGAGCGCTCGACTCGGACCGCGCAGGAAGTGCAGGACATGATCGATCATGCTCCCCTGCTCTTCCGCTACGAGACGGGGCTGATCAACCGCGAAGAGTTCTTCGCGGAGATCCAAAAGGCCACCGGCTTCGCCGGGACACTGACGGAGTTCAGCGAGTTCTTTGCGGACATCTTTACGCCGATCCCGGAGATGGTCGCGTTGCACGCGCGGTTGCGGGCGCAGGGTATCGCGACCTTCATTTTCTCGAACACCAACGACCTGGCCGTCTCCCATATCCGCGCCAACTTCCCGTTCTTCTCGCAGTTCGACGGTTATGTGTTGTCGTACGAAGAAGGCGCCATGAAACCGGCGCCCAAAATTTACGAAGCCGTCGAGCGCCTGACGGGTCGACGAGGAGTGCAGCTGGTTTATCTGGATGATCGGCCGGAGAACGCGCAGGCGGGGGCCGCCCGTGGCTGGCAGGTGATCCAACATCATACGCCTTCTGTCACGATCGCCGCGCTGCAAGAGTTGGGTTTGCCGGTTGCTGTCTACCCACTGTAGTCATCACCTTCGATTCGTTAGTCTAGCTCAGGGAACGCAGAGCCGGAAGAATTGGTCCGGCACACCGGGCGTGATCCGATTGGTGAAGCTGAACTCGCCAAAGGCGCCAAACTGATTGGTCAAGATCGGCACCCAAAGCGGAAACGGTGTCGTGATGTTGGTGGCTGAGATCACCACGAAGGTCGCGCTCGGCGGGCCGCCCACTCCGCCATACAACAGGTTCCCACCGCCGAGTTTCGTCGGACGGCACAGCTTCAGACCGGCCGACAGCTCCAGCGTTGACAACCGATAGCCGCCGGCACCGGCCAACCCATTGTTGCCATCCCCGATGACGATGGTGTAAGTGCCGGTGGCCGGCGCGGGCCGGCTGATCTGGGCCGTGGCGGGTTGGGCAACGGAGTTCAGCAACATGCCGTCACGACCATAAAGACGCACCCAAGGAGCAAAGGAACTCCCCGCCTCCAATTCCGTTACCGTGAGCGCGATCGGGTCGCCGACGCAGGCGGTGAAGCTGTAGATATCGAGATCCCCGAGGTCGATGGTGCCGTCGCGAACCCCCGGGCTGAGCAAACCGCTTTCGTCTCCGGCCGACACTGCGATGGCGGCGCCCGTCCTGGCCAGGGTCAACCGATACGAGCCAGTGCCGCGCAAGCCATTGTTGCCGTCACCCACCACCACCAAGAAGGTGCCGCTATTGGTGGCACGGAATGAAGCCTCGGCCGCAATCGGACTGGCCTGCTCGCTGAGCAAGACGCCATTCGGATCAAATAACCTGACCCACGGCGCCAAGGCGCTGCCCGCCACGACTTCGCCCACGCGCACGATGAGATTTTCCCCCGCGTTGGCGGTCAAGGTCCAGACGTCCAGATCGCCTACTTCAATGCTGCCGGTATGCATGATGCCGTTGGTGAGCGGTCCGCCTTGATCGCCAGGCGACACTTCGACCGGACTGCCGGTCTTGGCCAGAGTTAGGCGGTAGGAGCCCGAACCAACGAATCCGTTATTCCCATCGCCCACCACCACCAGGAAGGTGCCGCTGTTCGTGGCGCGGAACGACACTTCCGCTCCGCTGGCGGTGGCGCTGACATCCAGGAAGACGCCGTCGGGGCTAAACAATCGCAGGGCTGGCGCAAAGGAGCTGCCGCTGTTGGTTTCGCCCGCACGCACCACGAAGCTCTCTCCGGCGTTGGCGGTGAACGACCACAGGTCCAGATCACCCACGTCCACGAAGCCCATGTGCATGATGCCGTTGGTGAGCGGCCCGCCTTCGTCGCCGTCTGACACTTGCACCGGACTGCCGGTTTTGGCCAGGGTCAAGCGGTAGGGGCCCGAACCGACGAAACTGTTATTCCCATCGCCCACCACCACCAGGAAGGTGCCGCTATTGGTGGCGCGAAACGATGCCTCGGCTGCAACGGCCGCGGCCTGTTCCCTTAACAGCACACCGGTCGGGCTATACAAC
>DATLUX010000176.1:0-13601 GCA_035577805.1 Verrucomicrobiia bacterium | reverse complement strand
TGCCCAGTTCACCCACCGAGAAGGTGCCCCCGCCGGGGGCGCTCTGGCCGAAGCGCACGATTTGTTGAAGGTTGCCCCCGCCGGCCAGGAAGAGGCCTTCATGGAACTGCTCCGGTTCTCCCGGGACCGCCAGGTCCGCCGTGAAGGCAAGCTGGCCGCGGTTGTTGAGCGCCGAGGGCTCGAAGTCGGTGGTGAACGCTCCTCCGCCCGGCGCCGGGTCGCCAACCGCGGCGACGACCTTAAACGTATAGGCCGGGTCGGCAGCCAAGGAACGGCTTGGAGCCACGGTGAGACTGATGAGTCCGGCCAATCCCAAGACAAGGACTGAGGGTGTGGGTTTGAAGGGTTGCGCGGCGCCGACGCCGGGACGATTGGTTGCTAATTTTTTCATTTGTTTTCCTTTCGTCGCAGGCGGAGAGCCTGCGTTGGTTTTTGTTTGTTTCTTAGAAGCGGCGGTACCTTGCAAAGTGTGCGCCGCGGCGCTGTTGTCCTGGCTCCGGAACGGGACCGGTGTGCTTCGTTTCATGGGCTTACCGTTTCATGGGCTTACTGTCCCTTTGCTCGGAGAAGGTCACAGGGAAGATCGGGGAAAGTGACCGGGAGAGGCGGGGCCAGGGGACAAGGCCAACCCGATGAAGTACTGACCGGGCCCGACGAGAAGCCAGCCGACAGGCGGCGCGGGGGAGGCAAACCCGAGCGGGCCGCGAGACGTTCAGCGCCGCGGCTCGGCCGGGTTCGAGTCGCTGGCCGAAGCGCTGTGGCTCACCGGCGAAGGTGCGGATGGCGGGGGATACGGGGCTTCCTCCCAGTCCAGGCCGAGCGCGGACAGCTCCTGGCGAAGCGCGCGAAGATTCCACAATCCGATCACCGAATCGCGCTGCATGACAGCCAGGCTGGCGCTGTCCGGGCTGAAGCTGAGCGAGTTCACGACCATCTCGTGCGGCGGCTCGAGGATGGCCACCCGCCGGCGACCGGAGGTGGAGTAAAGCTGAAGATTGTACGGTGGATTGACCACCGCTAGGTTCTCTCCGTTGGGACTGAAGGCGAAATCCTCGATGGTGGCCGGGCGTTGTCCTTCCGGGCCTGGCACCAGCATGTGCTCCTGCCAGGAGTCGGTGCGATAAACGTGATAGTCGGCCTCTCCTTGGGCAACGGCAGCCAGAAACCTGCCGTCCGGGCTGAAGAGAATTCCGACCGAGGCTGACTTACTCTTGGGAAGTTCCCTGACCACCTGGCGACTGGAAAGGTCATAGATCTGCACCCCGGCCGGCTTAAAGCCTGCGACGGCCACCTGGCGGCCATCCGGGCTGAACGACATCATGGCAGCGCTGGCCTCCGGGAGGTCGAGGATCACGTTGCGGCTGATCACCTCCCACACCTTGACCCCTGCCTCGGGCATGATCACGGGAGTAACACCGCGTGGGGCCTGCGTGCGGCCGCGCTTCGGCGTCGAGTCGCCTCCTGTGGCGATGTACGTCGCATTGGAGCAAACGGACAGGAAATGGAAATAAGGTTGAGGTCCCAACCTGGCCACTTCCTTGTGCTGCGCCAGGTCGAACACCACCACGTGCTGCTGCTGCCGGTCCGGGATGGCAAGGAACCGACCGTCAGGGCTGATCTCCCCCGGGCCGAGCAGGCCTCGATCGAGCGTGACACGGGCGCCCAGCTGGATGACATTCGTCCGGTCGCTGCCCTGAGTAAGAGGCCATTCGCATAGTCCATGGCGAGGGTTGACGCTGATCAGGCTCTGGTCCGCGGCAGAGAGCAAAGGCTGCCCGGTTCCCGCGACGCTGGCGACGAGCCGCCCTGAGGCAACGTCCCAGAACTCGATGAACCCCGCCCCCATGCCGGCCAGAAATCGGCTGTCGTGGCTGAACGCGGGGGGCGGCCATCGGACCTGATCCCGCCGGGATCGGCCCAGGTTCCGTAAAGCTCGACGCTCTGCCACCTCCGCCAGGCAGATGTGGATCCCGTCCGAGTAAAGCAGTTGTCGGTCGTCGTCGGAGAATTGCAAGTGGATCCCAAAGCCGTCCCCAGGGCCTCGCAGGGTGGGCTGAAGCGTCGCGGCGTCCCACAAACGGAATTCGCCCTGCATGGCGAGACTCGCGAACAGCGTGTCGCCATGGTTGAACGCGACCCTGGTCACCCGGTCATGCTGGCCGTCGACCTCGAGTTGTTCGCCATTGGCCTGCCTCCACAGGAAGATGTGTCCAAGCCGGCCACCCCCGACGAGCCACCGGCCATCCGAGGATGTGGCCAAGGAAGAGATCCAGGTGGTCGCCTCGAAGGAGAGCAGCGGTGTGTTCGAGGCCAGATTGTAAATCGAAATGTGCTTCTCATCGCTCCCCACGGTGGCGATCCGCTGACCATCCGGAAACATTCTGAAACCCAGCGGCGTGTCGATCTCGATGCGGTTGGTTTCCTCCTGTGTCTCCACATCCCGAAACGCGATGGAGCCGTTGGTCAATGGCACCAGCAGGGAACGGGCATCAGGACGGAACGCCCACGCCTGCCCGGACCCCGGCATGAAGTCACGGGAGACGGTGTATGGCACCGCAGCCACCACCTCGCGCCGGGCGATATCCCAGAGCCGATTCGTTCGATCCAGGTAGGCCACGGCGAGGAACCGGCTGTCCGGACTGAACCAGTCAATGGCCCGGGGGAGGGCCGGAGCGAGACTCGGCAAGTGAGCCACCTCGCGATCATCGGCCACTTGGCGGACGAAGATCTCACCCCGCCCTACGACGCTGGCGTAGAGTTTCAGGTGGGCATCGAAACAGGTTCCGAGCACTCCGGCACCGCTGGAGCCCAGCGGCCACTGCTTGATGACACGCAGGTCGGCCAACGCCAGGCAGCCGATCGCCTCGTTCCGTAGCTGGTCCCGCTGGGCCGCGGTGGGATGCAGCGCCATGGCGTTGGACACAGCTGCAAGCCCCTCGAAGCGGCGTCCCATGCGATCCGTCCGCCGGCTGGCGCGCGCCTGGGCGATGTAGGCATCTGTGAGCTTGTGCACTGCCGCGGCAGAGTTCGACTCTGCCCGGCGCCACTGCGTCAGGATCCCGGTCAATCCCGCGGCGGCGACCAAGCACAGCGCGAGCAGCAGGCCAGCCGTGACCGGCCTTCTCCGACACCAGCGCCAGGCCCTCTCGGCGGTCCCCGCGGGCCGGGCCAGGATTGGCTCACCCTCGAGCCATCGATCGAGGTCCTCGGCCAGCAGCTCGGCGGACCCGTAGCGCTGGTGCGGATCCTTGCCCAGGCACTTCAGGCAGATCGTTTCCAGGTCACGGTCGGCCCCAGGATTGAGCAGGCTGGGCTTGGCTGGATCGGTTTCGCAAACCCGGCGCAGCGTTTCCACAGGCGTAGCGCCCAGGAACGGCGGCTGCCCGGCAAGCAATTCGTAAAGCACCGCGCCGAGCCCGTAGACGTCCGTGGCTGTCGTGGCCTGGCGCGCCCCTCCCGCCGCCTGCTCGGGGGCCATGTAGCTCGGGGTGCCCATCACGGCCATGCTCCCCGTCAGCGAGGCGTCCTCACCCAGGAGCTTGGCCAGCCCGAAGTCCGTGACGTGCGGCGCGCCCTGCGGATCGAGCAGGATGTTGGTCGGCTTGAGGTCGCGGTGCAGAATTCCCCGCTGGTGCGCGTAGTGCACGGCCCGCGCAACCGCGGCCATCAAACGCGCGGCCTCCCGCTGGCCGCCAGGACCGGCGTACCGTCGCGACGCCCGCGAGCCCTGCGCACACCTCGGCGATGCCACCGAAGGCCCAGCGCCATCGGGCTTCGTTTCCGCCCCCGGGCAGGCAACGGTCGCGGCCAGCGTCCCCCCCTCCACCAGCTTCATGCTGAAGTAATGCTGGCCTTCGTACTCTCCGATCTCGTAGATGGGGACGATATGCGGATGGTCGAGCCTGGCCGCCGCCTCGGCCTCGGTGCGGAAGCGCTGCACCGCCGCTGGCGTGGCCAAGGGCCCGGCTCCGATCATCTTCAGCGCCACGACCCGGTTCAAGCTGACTTGGCGGGCGCGATAGACGACCCCCATCCCGCCCCGGGCCAGCTCCCCGATCAGCTCGTAATCCCCGAAATAGCGGATCCGTTGCGGCCGTGGTTCAGCCTCCTTCAAGGGCTCGGAGGCCGGGGACACCCCCACGCCTTCGTCGTCCGGCCCGAAGGCCAGGCCGAGAAGACACGCCAAGCATCGGCTGTCAGGGCCGGGGCCTGACAGGCGGGCGCCGCAACGCGGGCATCGGTGGACGGTGGGCATGGGGCCGTGATCCTCGATTTCTGCCCCGGAAAAGGCACAGGGTCACACAAAATCTTCCTGCTTCATTCGCGCAGCACGGCGAAGAGGTCGCGCAGTTCCTCGTCAACCGCCTCCGGGGAAGACACCGTCTGCGCGATCTCCGCGCGGATGAGCTCGCCGTAGCGTCGGCGCAGGCGCAGCACCGCCATCTTGAAGGCACCCTCCCCCATCGCCAGGGATGCGGCGACGGCATCGTACGAATCAGCGGCGCTTTCACCAGAGAGCACCGGTTCGATCTTGTCGAAAAGCTCCGCCTTCCCCTCGACCCGGCATTCGTCGCGCAGCCGGGCCAGGGCCTGCTGGAGCAGCGCGTCGGCCCAGCGCCAGTCATAGATGCGCTCCGGGGTCACGTCATCGGCCAGCTCCAGGAGATAGCGATGTTCGGCATCCTGCGCATCCAGCGAGAGCGCAGGCCGGCCCCCGCCGCGCTTCTCGGCGTGGGCCCGGCGCCATTCCTTCGCCAGAAAATGCTCAAGTGTGCCGAGGAGAAACGACCGGAACTTGCCTTTGCGCTGATCGGCCATCCCCACGTAGTTGCCGGCCAGCAAACGGGCGAAAAACTCCTGCGTGAGATCCTGGGCGTCGGTGGGCGGGTGCCCCTTCCGCCGGATGTAGGCGTAGAGGGGATACCAATAGCTTTGACAGAGCTGAGCCATGGCGGAGGAGGCTTCCGCGGAACCGTCCTGACCCGCCCACACCACCACGCTCCAGTGTGTAGTGCCGAAGGCGGCCGCACCACCGCTCGGAGGATTGTCTGGCTTCACGTGGTCGTCCCCCCCGGAGGTTCCGGCGGGCGGTGGCCGGATGGCATCGGCCAACGGCCACCCTACCAGATTCCTACAGCCGAGCGCAAGCAGGCGTCTGGACTTGCAGAGATTCCGCAAAGCAGGGCAGATCTTGGTTTCCGGAGGTAGTGGTGGATTTTTTTGGCGGAGCGGTTGGCTTGGCCCGTAGGCTCGGCGCCGTTCCGCCGTTATCTGAAGACAACTCACCAGATTCCCGCTTTTCGCATCGACGCCGATGGCGCCTTGGTCGACGAGCGTGACGTACTGGCGGATGCCCGCCGCGATGCTCACGACCGCGCCGGTGTAGCCTGCGCCGCCGTGGCCTTTGCCGGGCATACGGTCATTTTCCATCAGACGCCGCTATGAATTTTCGAAGCAGATCCAGTTTGCCGCTCTCTTCTTTCCAACGGGCGATGGGTTCGACGTAGAGACAGAACGAACCGGGGTCAAAAACGCCGCAACGGCTGAAAACATCAACTCGTTGTTCAAAACGCTGAGCGCATGACAATCAACGCAGTTTCTGGGAAAGCCGATTTGAGACAGACCGTTCCCTTCTTCATCAGTATGGTTGAGATCAGGATCATAGATGCCTGCCGATTGCGGTGGCTTGCTTGGATCGCTCGGCGCAGCTCGGGCGCCAGCCATGGTGCCCTGAAGGGCGCAGAGTGAGATGACTAGCGGCAGCAGGGCGGTCAGGTCAACCGCCCGCCAAAGCAATCTCCAAATAGACTGGTGCTGGCCGCGTTTCATTGTAACTTGGCCCGGTAGAAGCGCGAGGTGAGGCCGTCGGAGTTGTCGAAGTAGCTCCACTGGCTGGTCGCCAGCCAGTTCGTGGCCAGGGCCTGCCAGGTCTGGAGGTCGCTCGTGCTTTGGAGCACGACCCGCTGACCGGGGACGCCATTGAGGTCCACCCGAACCCGCGAAACAGCCTCACGAGACAGGAAGAGGCTCGGCGCCTCCAAGCTGGAAAACACGGTCAACGCTTCGGAAGCGTAAAGGTAACGAGTGCGTCCGCCCCCGGTGATTCTGGCCAACAGGCGATGGACGCCCGGCGTGGAGTTCGTTCTGGCGACATTGACGCTGATCGTGGCAACGGCGACGTTGCTCGCGGTGGTGCCAATGGCGGTTGCTTGGCCCACCAGACGTTCGTTCCCGTTCCAGGGATTGAAGTCTTCGTCCAGGAAGATGCTCACGGTGCCGTTGCTCACCGCGCGTTGCGCCCATTGATAGTAGAGCGTGACCGCGTTGCTCTGCCCTTGCGCCATCAGATTCGTTCCGGCGAGATCGACCTTGATGACATTGGGCCAGTTGCCGGCATTCATCGGCAGCGTCGTTCGGTTTACGCCGGCGCCGGCGCCGAAGTCCCAACGTTGGTTAAAACCCAAGGCGGGATGGTCGGTGCCGTTACCGGCAGGTTGATCGAGGCTCAAACGGTCTCCGCCGCCGAGCCGGCTGAGATGGAAGCCCGCGCGCACGCCGCCGGTTTCGTAAGTGGAAAACCAGGTCGCCCGGTCGTTCGGGGACAGGAGCGCCTCGGTGTCGTCGGAGGGAGTGCGCAGGTCGATCGTGCTGTGATACCAGAGGTGTGTGTCGGAGTGGGCGCTGCTGTAGCCGCCGGGCAGGGCCGTCAGCCGGCGGTTGTAGGAACTCGGCATGAGCTGGCCGTGCGGATACCCGCCGAAATCCTGGTAGTAGTTGTCCGCGAAAAGGACATTCTCGTAGATGCGCAGGGGTGCGTCTGAGACGAAGAGCGGGTCAACGTTGCCGTCCTCGTTGACGGGATGCGGGTCGAGCGTGGTCACTTGGTCCACCCAGACGCCGTTGGTGCCGAGCAACCGGCTCATCTGGCAGACGAGCGAGCCGCCGCGACTGTGGCCGATGAGATGGAGTGGAAGTTCCGCCAGAGCCCGGCCGTTGAGTTCGGCGATAAAGTTGGTTTGCAGAAGCCTGGGCGCGACGGCGGCGGCGACGGCGTAGGTGTCGTATTGCGAAAACAATCCGGCCAGATCGCCCCAGTCGAGCTTGATGACAATCTCCGCGCTGGGATCGTTCGTGGGCTGCCCGCCCGCAATCTTCCTGGGCGTGACGACGAAACCGCCGCTGTCGCTCACACTTACTTCGTAGCAGATGACATTTGTGCCAGAAAACCGAGGGTAGCCCGGAATCCGGGCCGCCATCCCAAGCACCCAGCCTTGGGCATCGCCGTTAAAGCCATGGGTAATGACAGTCACACCCGCGCCATAGCCACTCGGAACTGAACCAGCCCCGAGCAGGGTCAGGCAAAAAACCACCCGGCCCGCCGCACTCAATCCCGGCGCAAACATCTGGATGCACCCCCTTATGGCATCTGGCCTCGACGGGTGCAATCTGATCCTGGAAGCCCTCAGCAGGAATGGAGGCACATCACCCCAGTCGTCTGGATCATGAACCAACACTCGAAACGGACCGCGGGTGTTCATGAGTAGCGAACACCTCCAACTTCGAACGCGCATTGGGACCATGAACCCACCAATCTCACGTAGCAGCCGAGGTCACGAGGCTCTGATCTTTTTCCCGACGAACGCATTGGGATAGAGTGAGCCTCTCATGGAGAGCGAACACCTGCTTATGCACGCGAATTGGGGCCATGAACCAGAGGGATTGCTCATTGCTCATTGCTCATTGCTCATTGCTCATTGGTCCATAGAACAAACTCTGCTCGCTCAGGCCGAAGCCGTTGATTTATTGCCGATGCGTTTGGCGCGGAACTCCCCTTCCAGTCTCCAAGTCTTGCCGTCCGGCTCGAGGGCTTCGCCGAGCCAATGGAACGAATTGGGTGTGATCGCGGTGAAGGTCCAGCGGGTTGGCGTGCCGTTGGGCCGAACACCCAGTTGGACCACGTCTTTGCCGCTGCGACGGCCAACTTGTTCCTCGTGATGGTCTCCGGCCGGATTCCGCCAGGTGATGCGCCAGGCCTGGATGGTTGGATCCCAGACCCGAAGCGTCGTGCCGTACATGTTCATCTTCTTGTCCAATTGCTGGCTTCGGCTGGCGCGCGGCGGCATGATCCAGACATCCTGCACGGCGCGCCCCTCGAGCACCCAGGCGGCGTGGACTTCGCATTTGAGGCCACGCCCAGATACATCGATCCCCCAGTAGTGATGCACATCTAATTCCCAGCTGCCCACCAGCCATCCGTAGGCATCTTCTGCTTCAGGAATCTCGCAGGAACGGCCGCTTGCCGCTAACGCGGTGTGCAGCGGTCTGGTTTCTTCTGGTGAATTCGCATTCATAGATCAAGTGGACGTTTGGCGTGGTGGCCGCTGCAGTTCTTGAAATCTGGACGCTACTGACGCTTGGATTCGCATGCTTCCAGACATTTGTGCCAAACCAAGGCAACAATTGTGACGGATCAAGGCTGGGCCGTGGCGCGGAAGAACCGCTGAAGTGTACCGGCAGTCGGAACGGGAATGATTTGGCTGTTAGCCGAGAGGATAACTTTTCTGAGCGGTAACCAAACTACCGGCGGATTAAGACTGTCGGTATATTCGATTTGATACGTCTCCCCCGGGCGACCAAAGAGCGTCAGCCCCTCATCTAGTTTTAACCGAAGACTGATCGGGACAGAGGGGTCGGTGACGCTGAGGGTCGTCTCGGCGGTACCGGCTCCATCCGGGGTTGCGTTGAGAGCCGACACCGCGGTTACGGCTGGTGGGGTGGTGCCGTCCGCGATAAATCGCAGACCGATTTCGCCTTGTTCTACGGTGATGAAGTCACCCACGTTGATGGATTCCGTGCGGCCAGCGAGAACCAGATCTCCACCCCGGATGCTGGTGATGCGAAAATGAGTCACCTCCGGCCCGTCCATAGGATTTCTATGGATAAAAATGCTTGAGTTCGAGCCTTGAGACAGCAGCGGCGCGTCCGCAACCGGCAGGAACGCAAAACCGCGGCGGGTCGTGCCCCCGACGTTGTCAAAGTCTCCTATCACGTAGACATCCGTACCATTGGCAGTCAGGCCCACAACATGCGCAGAAGGGTAGTCCAGTCTGCGTAGAGTAGGGTTCCAAGTCGGATCGACGATGCCAGAGCCAGTGGTGCTCAGGCGCACCAGGGGGGCGTTAGTAAGCCCCGAATGAGTTGTCACGGATCCTCCCGCGTACAGATTCGTTCCACTGATGGTCATCACATCCACATAACCCGCGGCCACATCTGGGCGCCAACCCGGGTCCGTCGCCCCTGCGCCGGCGGCGTTCACTCGCGCGAGCCCAAATGATCCTGCGACGTAGAGATTGCTGTCATCCAGCGTCAGCGCATGAACCCCTTCACGATACAACGGATCCCACTGCAAGTCGGGCGCGCCTGTCCCATTTGCGCTGAGTTTGGCCAGTCCATTGCGCGGAATTGATTCTGTGTCGGTCCGGATCGAGTCGAAATTTCCCGCCACATAGACGTTGCTGGCGTTCACGGCCAGGGATTTCACGACCGGGTCCGATGGGTCGCCCCAGAACCGCTCGAACCGACCTGGGTTCCAGTTGGGATCGGGTTGTCCTGCGCCCGCAGTGTTCAGTTTGGTAATGGCTCCGGAACCAGAGAGGCTGCTTGCCACAAAAACATTCGTTGATTCGATGGCGAGAGCATCCACGGGCTCCGACAGATCGGGAATCCACGTCGCGTCGATTCCGTTCGTCTCCGTGGCACTTAGCTTGGCCAGGAAATTCCTGGCTTGGCCGCCGATCCTTTCGAACCGGCCAGCGACGAAAATGTCCGTTCCTTGGATGGCGATGGCCGTGACAGGCCCATCCGGGTTAGGCAGCCAGGTCTGGTCGGGTGTCCCATCGACATTAAAGCGGGCTAGATTCTGACGCGGCCAGCCTCCTGCCAGGTAGAAGTCCCCGCCGACGATGACTTTGCCGTCGGCTTGTCTGGCCACGGCCAGCGCGCTGCCAGAGTAACCCACCTGCGTGGCAAAGAAATTGTCAGGCAAGCCGCTGGTCAGATCGAGCTTGGCTAGGGATAAACAGACGACTCCGTTGATCGCGGCAAAATCGCCACCAACGAACACCGAACTGCCGCCGACGGCCAGTGCCGTAACCCAATGGCCGTCGGTATCGGCGTTCCCTGATGGGTCGGCTGCGCCAACGCCCGCAAGGCTCAACTTGGCCAGGCCGCTCCGTGGCAGTCCGCCAATTTTTGAAAAGCTGCCGCCCGCATAAACCGCCGTTTCGCTAATCGCCAGCGCGTAGACCATCTCATGATCTGGGTCCGGATTCCACAATGGGTCGACTTCACCGGTTCCATCGAGACTGACTCGCGCGAGATTCTTCCGGTTCAGCCCGCCGATTTGATCGAACGAGCCGCCGATGTATAGATGGGTGTCCGTCACTGCGAGCGCCGGGATATAACCCAAGTTGCCGTCGGTAGCCCGCGGATCCCAGTCTGGGTCCACCGCACCGACGCCCCCCGTGTCGACTTTGGCCAACCGACTCCGGTTGAACTCGCCGAGCTGCGTGAAATTGCCGGCGACGTAAAGGCTGGTCCCGTGCACCGCGAGCGCGTTGATGTTGTAGTCCGGCTGCGGGCCCCATCGGGCTTCGCCTGCACCGGTGCCGGTGCCGGTGGTGCTCAGCCTCGCCAGATAGGAGAGACCTCCCACGAACAGACTTGTTCCGCTCACCGCCAACGCGTGCAGGTTGTCTGGGTGATCGGGATTCCAGATTGGGTCGGCCGCGCCATCGTCCGTTGTGCTCAACTTCGCGATCTGGTTCCTGCTTTGTCCACCAATGGCCGTGAAATCCCCAAGCACGAAAATGTCCGTCCCGCTCACGACGATCTGTCGCACTGCGCCGTTGGCTCCTGGGTCCCAAGTTTCATCGACGGAACCGTCGGCGTCCAGGCGGGCGATGTTGCTTCTCATCACACCATTGACCAAGGAGAAATATCCACCAATGAGGACTTTGCCATCGCCCTGAGGCGCAATGCTCAACACCAAGCCAGACTTAGTGAACTGCACATTCGGAAGAGTTGCAGGAGCGGTTTGCGCCGGTGCTGTTGCGGTCAGCAAGACACCGCAGAACACCGCTGCTGCCTGTAAAAGCTGCTTTCGGCCAGTCGATAGCCGTTTATCCCACCGGTTCGCGAGCTGTGCCCAGGGCAATTCGGGGTGAATGACTCGCACATGCCCCTCCCAATAGGATGGGGATGGCTGCCGCCAAACCCTGCCGATGGGCATGGTCATGCGGGGGTCCGTCGCGACGAGACGCTTAAAGTTCACGTTTCAGTTCTGGCGAACCTCTCTGCACACGGCGTACCAGTCGGCGCCTGGGATGAATGCCTCGATGCGCCGTCATAGCCTGGCGTGGCGGCCGAGGTAATCGATGGAACGTGTCTGGCAGCACACCGCCTACGCACAGCCGGTTTGCCCGTGCAAAGTGCAAAAGCCAACCCAGAGGAAGCTGCAAAATGCATCGATGCAGAGCAGCGATGTAGCTCAGGGGGCCATGGCACCTGGGCGACGAAGGAGATTGAATGCGCATCGTGCACAGGTCTTTGAAAAGTCAGAATGATCCTCTGGGAAGTGACACTGGCCTTTCCCTTTGGTTGGTGGGGCTATCGGCCAGCCTCCATGATGGGCCTTGGTATTGGTGCTTGGCGGGGTCTGCCGAGCGAAGCCGTGTGCGTCTGGCTGGCCGTGAGCTTCACCACCGTGATCGTTTACGAAGTCATTAAGATCTGGCATGCGTTGGGCACGCGGGCATGGGAGGCGTTCTTCGGGAAGCAACCTTGAAAACAGATTTGCGGCAGCGCCCAGACTATTGCGACGACCACAACTGCGATTCTCATGAAACATCCATTTGCGTTTCATCGGGTCATCTCGCAAAGGTCGTAAGTGCGGCCTAACGTCAACCTCGGCGACCGCCGACGACGACCAGCGACTGCAACAAGTCGCGAACAAATCCCTGGTTTCGCGCCGTGTGAATTCTTTTGCTTTCCTCAGCATTGATAATGCACACTATTAGTTACCCTCAGGCGGTGCTCCATTTGGCAGAGTTTCGCCGCGAGGAGATGACGACTGGGACCGCGTTAGCGGTCGAGCCGCTCAAAGCAAACACAACCAATCGTGCGGTCGGGAGACCGGCGAAAAGAAAGATCAGAAGCGTATGTTCTCACAAGTGGCAACTCGCAGTGAACTAATCCAATGCAGGTCAAAATCAGCAACTCCAGGCCTGCTCTGGGCAATCGGACTGGCCGTTTTGGCCCCCCTTCTCACGAATGGGGCTCAAAGGCCAATCAGCGATTTCATATCGGCCCAAGGCACGTATTGTCTTGGAATCGGCCCTGATGGTCCCGTTTGCGACGGCGATCCGAATGTCGGCTGTTTCCTCTATATTCCCCCGTTTCCCAATTACCTGGACTGGACCGATCCGTCTTCCGGAAACAGTGTTACCTTCGATTATGCTGGGCTGTTCAATTCCTATTTGGGCAATCCCTTCGGCACCACGATGTCGGGTTCAGTAAACGAAGTCATTCAAAAGGATGGGAGTGTCATCGATTATATCACGCTGCACACCGAAAACGCAGTGACCTGGGCGAGCGAGGGCTTCAGCGGAACTGGGACAGTATTGTTCGGCGCCAACGAACCCCAAGTTGCTGCAGGCGCCACGCCAGCCCTCGGCTCGTCGACCCTGCGATTAGTGCTCCAGGGCCCAGCAGCCGGAGCGCCTCTGCCGGACCTCATCGCGCTGCTGAACGGCTGTGGGGATTGGTCTTTTATCAGCGTGGCGTTTGTCGGCACGGCGACCGGAGCGTTGCCCGACGGTTCACCCGGAAAAGTGCAGGTGACCGAAACAGGATTGCTTCACACGGCCGGCATAGCGAACGAGAATAGCCGTGTGGCGCTTGACGGGTTTCCGGCAGAACACATCAGCATCCAAGCGATTGGCCAGTGAGACCTCCGGGGGCTACCGCCGAATCGGATGCTTCTCAGTAGCCCCTCAATGTCGCCTGTTTCCGCCTGGGCTATCACGCTCCGCCGGCTTTGGCCGGCGGGGCGCTCGCATTACGCGAGGCACAAATAAACTCTTATACCGCTGCCTGATTCGAACGGTCTTCGGCTGAAAGCCGGGAATCCGTCCATGCATGCGCGCTCACCGTTTGTCGAGCCGGAAGTAACGCGCGGCTTGGTCAACGGATAGCGTTACCTCGCATCGTCCACGATCGGTTCTCACCGGTTCAGGAGCGGGTTGCCAGTCGGGCGCAGACAAGGTGGAACTCGATTCCAAGATGAAGTGGGAGAACTCGAGCGGCCAGACCAACATCGCCGTGCGATTGGCGCGCACCAGCGCGAGGCGCACGACAGCCGAAGGACAGGTATTGAGCAACACCGATACGTTGTCGCGCCCGTAGTTTGCCACCGCCAGATCGGGACGCCCATCATTGTCGAAATCGCCGGTTACCAACGAATAGGCATTCCCGAGAACGCCATAATCCACCGAGGTCTGAAAGCTGCCATCGCCGTTGCCTAACAGCACCGAGACGCTACC
>DATLUX010000175.1:0-28178 GCA_035577805.1 Verrucomicrobiia bacterium | reverse complement strand
GGAACGTTCTCGGGACAAACTTTGTCGGAATCTTTGTCGCAAACTTTGTCGAAATCCCAACATTGTCACAAAGTCCTCGACAAAGTTTCCGACGAAGTTTCCGACAAAGGCCGAAATCGCCCTTTTCGGGACAAGCTCTAGATGGGTCGCCTCGGCCTTCCGCACTCGGCCTTCCGCGCTCCGCACTCCGCATTCCGCATTCCGCATTGGAATGTTTCATCCTGTTCCTTTCATTGTCTCTTTACCCAACCGCCGATGGCCACGGCGGCAATGATCACCACCCCGGTCACGATGGTGCTCCAATATGCTGAGAATTCCAGCAAGACCAGACCGTTGCGGATGACGGCGATCAGCAGCGCACCCAGCACGCCGCCCGCCACCGAGCCGCTTCCGCCAGTTAGCGCGGTGCCGCCGATGACGACCGAGGCGATCACGTAAAGTTCGTAGCCCTGTCCGGTCGTCGGACTGCCCGATTGCAGGAACGCCAGTTCCATGACTCCGGCGATCGCCGCGACCAATCCCATGATCGTCATGGCCGCGATGCGATAACGCTCGAGTGGAATGCCGGAAAACCGGGCCGCCTGCGTGTTGCTCCCGATGGCCTGGGCGCGCCAGCCGAAGGCCGTATGGCCCAACAGCACATGGCCCGCCAGTCCCGTGGCCAGCATGACCCACACGCTTGTCGGCACTCCCAGCGCGCTGCGCCCGCCCAAATCAAACAACAGGTTGTCTTTGGAAAAGTTGCCGACCGGCGTTGCCTTCGACAAAACCAGGGCGAGCCCCCGGAATACACTCATCGTCCCGAGAGTCACGATAATCGTTGGCAAACGCAGCAGCACAACCAACAAACCGTTGGCCAGCCCGCAGACGGCGCCGGTCATCAACCCGACGATGACCGCGAGGGGCATTGGCATTCCTTCGCGCAACGCCACCGCCGTGACAATGTTGACCAGCGTGAGCGTAGCTCCGACCGAGAGATCCACTTCGCCCATCGACAGCAAGAGCACCATCCCCACCGCCATGATCCCGTAACTGGACGCCTGCCGCGCTATTTGCAACAGGTTCGTGGGCTGAACGAATTGCTGGCCGGCCGTCAGACAAAGCAGGCCACACACAGTCAAAAGCGCCACCACCACGCCGATTTCGTCGAACGCAAGCAAACGCCGCCAGGGATGCGGACGGCTCGTGAGCTGGCTCATAGAATCTGTTTCGCGTATTGGAAAAACAAGGTGACCGCGAGCCCACTGTAGCGGCGGTCTATGACCGCCGAACTTCCCATTCCTCTCGCGCACGGCGGCGGTCGCAGACCGCCGCTACAGTTGTAGGCCATCCCTTGCATCGTGCACCAAGCGCGGCCCCTTACGATTTCTGCCACGGCTGGTTGGCGGCGGTGTCGCCCCAGCTCGGGATGGGCGGCTGCAACCCGCCGTCGATCCAAAGAAACCTGCCGTTGATCGCCGAAGCTTCTGGGCTCACCAAACGGAGCACCAGATCGGCTGCCTTCTGTGGATCGTCGCCGCCGGTTTGTTCCACCCAATGCACCCAGCGCCGATAAGCCTCGGCTTCAGGTCCCAGCCGGTCCGCCTCGGCTCGGATCGCGGCCCACATGTCGGTCCTTACATCGCCTGGATGCAGAACGTTTGCGGTCACGCCCGTTCCCTCCAACTCGGCGGCCAGATGCCGGGTGAACTGATTTAGGGCCACCTTGCTGGTGGCATAAGCGCTGTTGAGCGG
Organism: Verrucomicrobiia bacterium; assembly: GCA_035577805.1. Lineage (GTDB taxonomy): Bacteria > Verrucomicrobiota > Verrucomicrobiia > Limisphaerales > JADJPG01 > DATLUX01. Next base: position 26,444 of record DATLUX010000175.1, on the reverse strand, counting down.
GCCCGGTGGATGCAGCGCGGCCGCCGAGGTAAAATTGATGATCCGTCCCCACCCGTTCTGGATCATTCCGCCGACAAACGCGCGACAAGTGAAGTAGGGGCCCAAGAGGTTGACTCCCAGGGTATCGACCCAACGTTGGGGATCGCTCTCTTTAATCAACTGGATCGGTCCGAAAACACCCGCGGCATTGACCAGAATGGAAACGCGACCTGATCGCTGTTCCACCTCCGTTCTTAATTTCTCCACCGCTTCGGGCCGGCTGATGTCGGCAACCATGGCCCGGGCTGCGCCTCCGGCCTGTTGGATGATCTGCTCGGTCTGGTGTAATTGTTCGCGTGTGCGAGCCACCGCCACCACCTCGGCCCCGCAACCGGCCAGGCTCACCGCGACCTGACGCCCAAGGCCGCGTCCCGCGCCAGTCACCACGGCCACTTTGCCTTTCAGGGACACGGTCACTTTCGTTTCGGGCCCGATTTTTTCCGAGGACCTCCAGCGGCAGTCTCCAGATGGAAAATCTCGCGCAACGGACCGGCGTCGACCTTCCCATTCGCACGAAACATCATCAGCGGCTTCATGCACTCGGCCCATTCATCGTGGATGTTGGAATTCCAGAGTTTGTCCCAGCCGCGTGGATCATAAATCTCGGAGTAAAGAAACAGCTGCGGGCCATCCGCGAAGGTCGTGATCTGCGCAATGCCGGAGGATTCGATTTCCCGGACTAATTCCGGCCAGATGTTGTCGTGATACCGTTTGTATCGGGCGAAGGCTCCTGGTTTTAAACGCAGAGTGAAGGCACGGCGAATGGCGCGGCGATGTTTTTTTGTTGGTCTCACGTTGAGTTCTTGGGTTGTCAGCGGAGCAGTTCGGCGGTCTTCCCAGCGTTGGGTGAATCGAGAAGATAAATTTGGTTGAGCGTCTTGAACCGCGCGTGGTCGGTAAACTCCCAAACCACGCGTTTGTCTCGAGTCACTTCAAACGCCTGCGGTTGTTTGCCCATGAACGGGCCGGGCAGATAATTGCAAACAATGGTGTTGCCGTTGTCCAGGCGCTGGCATCCGGCCGGCAGCCGCAGAGGGTTTCCCGGCAATTCGTCCTGGCCGATCTGCCAGACAATTTTCAGGTCGCGATCCAGCTCGATCACTTTGCCGGCGGTGCCGAGAGTGACCAACAGATGCCGATTGGGCAGCTTGATCGCAGCGTGCGGAAATCCGTCCACCGGAATCTCGCGGAGCAGGGCGCCGTCGGGCGCCAATTCCACGATCTTCTTTTCGTCCATCAAACAACTCCAGTAATGGCCGTCGGCCGTCTTGCGGGTGCCACGAAACTGGTGGCCCATATTCTTGGCTTGGGAAGCCACTTTGATTTCCTTGGCGATTTTACCGTCGCGCCCGGCTTCGATCAGCCGGCTCAGTCCACACTCGGCCACCAAGACCCGGCCGTCGGGCAAGGGTTGGCACGAATGACACTGCGCCTGCGGCGGCGCCTTGTATTCCCAGACCACACTCTGGTCGCGCGCGACTTCTTTGGCGCCGTTTTGGTAGCAGAACAGCACGTGACCATTTGGCAGCCACCAGCAGTCCTGGGGCGTTTGGGCGGTGAACTCCCATTCCACCGCGCCGTCCGCTGAAATGATGGCAACCTTGTTGCCTTGATAATCGCAGCACAAAAAGCGGTGTCGAACGGAGTTTTCCGCTTTGGCCGGCTTGGGCAGACCTGCCAACGCGACTGCCAACGCAGCGCCAGTCCACCGCGCAAAGTCGCGGCGGGAAAGGAATGGGGATGTTTGCATAAAAGAGGGCCCGTGCTCGTCACCCTCTCCCCTCAACGGGGAGAGGGCCGGGGTGAGGGGTGAGAAAGTCAGAGGATCCCCGCTCATGGTCTCGAGCGAGAGCCGTCCACCATCGTGGCTTAACTCCCCAGATTCTTGTTTGTCCTTCATAGCGCATCCATGAATCGCGTTTTCCCCGCTTGTTCCCACTCGGCTGCGGCCAGATAACCACCGTCGATCACCAACGATGTGCCCGTGACGCCGGCGGAGTCCTCGCAGGAGAAGTAGAGCACGGCTTTGGCAATATGCTGCGGCGTCATCGGCACTGCCATCGGCACGCGGCGCAGGCGGCCGCGCAAGGTCGCTTCCGGGTCGGCCGTGGCATTGAGATGCTCGCGCAGCATCGGGGTGTCGGTGATGCCAGGACAAACGCAGTTGCAACGCACGCCGTCCGCCGCGTAATCCAGCGCGATCGACTTGCTCAACATCAGCACCGCCCCTTTCGAGGCAATGTAGGCAGGAGTCGAACTTTGGCCGATGAAACTTCCCACCGAACCGATGTTCACAATGTAGCTGCGCGGGTTTTTCTTCAGATGCGCCATCCCATGTTTGACCGACAGGAAGATCGACTTGACGTTGATGTCCATCAGCCGGTTCCAGTCCGCTTCCTCCAGTTCATGGAGTAGCTTGACCTGCACGATACCCGCGCAGTTCACGAGGATGTGCAACCGGCCGAATTCGCGGACCGTCTGCTCGATCGAAGTGCGGACGCCCGTTTCCTGTCCGACATCGCTTTCGATAAAAATGGCCCGTCCGCCTTGGGCGCGAATGTGGTCGGCGGCGGCCAGGCCTTTGGCCGCTTGGACATCCACCAGGGCCACGGCCGCGCCTTCGCGCGCGAAGAGCCGGGCGACCCCCTCGCCAATGCCCGAGGCGGCGCCGCTGATCCAGGCCACCTGATCTTGAAGTCTGCCGCCGGAGCTCACGCGTTTCTCCTCCGGGCTCTCGACTGATTTTGCAGTTCGTAGAGCGAAGTGTACTTGCCCACGTTCGGGATGAGCGGGCGCGGTCCGCCAAAACGGGCGAAGCGCGCGGGTTTGCCGCGGATGAGGCGGAACCTGGCCTCGGCCAGTTGGGTCATTTCGCCGTAGTAAATCGGAAACGCGTCATTGGCGCGATATTCATAAATGAGGGTGCGCCGGGGCCGGCTCGAGCGATTGGGCAGGGAAGAGTGAGGGGCGATGCAATGCAGGAAGATCGCGCTGCCGGCGGGGGCCGGCAAACTTCTGGGTTGGCCAAATGCGCTCAGGTCTTCGGTGATCATGCCCGCGAAACGCCCGTCCGGCTCGGCGTGGTCAAAGTAATGAGTGTGATGGCGGGGCAACACCTGCAGACAGCCGTTCTCCTCGGTGGCGTCGTCGAGGTAGATGAGCGTGGTGACCAGGTCGTCGTTGGTGTGCGGGAAATAGGCCAGGTCCTGGTGCCACTCGACCGCCGAACCGACTTTCGGCGGTTTCATGTTCAATTTGCTGTGTTGCAAATTGAAGTGCCCGCCGATCAGCGATTCGATCTTGTCGAGCAGACGCGGATCCTGAGCCAAGTCCCGAAACACTTCATGCTGGTCGTAGGGATTGAAAATCCGGCGGGGCACGCGCCGCCCGTCGACGGGCTCCGGCTCCAACTCGAGGATTTTGCTGTAGTCACCACCGGCCAGCGCCTGCTCTGTCATTTGCTGGATGGTGGCGTCAATCCGGGCCAGCTCATCCCGGCCGAAGAGCCGCTCGATGACGATGAACCCATCCTGCCGATACTGTTCGATCTGGGCTTCGGTCAAGCCGTGGGCGTTTTGCATATCAACGGCGTTGGGTGAATGGTTGCCATTTTCGTTGAAATGACGGCTGGTCAAACACCTCCGGATTCAACGCGCCGCGCGGCTTGACGCCGAGTGCAAGGTCCACCATCACCTGGCACGCGGCCCGCCCGATGTCGCGGAACAACTCATCCGTCCAGGCGATGCTGTGCGGGGCGAGCAGCACGTTGTCGAGGTCCGCAAAGCGCGACGGCGCAGTGAGCGGTTCCTGCGCGAAGCAGTCGAGGGCTGCCCCGGCAATCCGGCGACTCTTGAGCGCCGCGTAAAGGGCATCCTCATCGACGATGCCGCCCCGCGCCGTGTTGAGCAGGTAAGCCTCCGGTTTCATCAGCGCCAGCTGCGCCGCGCCAATCAGCCCGCGCGTTTTTTCTGTGAGCGGGCAGTGGATCGATACGAAGTCAGCTTCGCGCAGCAATTCTTCGAGCGAAACCAGGCGGGCCCCGGCTTGGGTGGCCATTTCGGCCGTCACGAAAGGATCAAACGCCAGCGGCTGCTTCATGCCCAAGCCCCGAAGCAATTCAATCGTCTTGCGTCCGATCCCGCCCAACCCAATCACTCCGAGCGTACGGTCCCGTAGCTCGCGTCCCATATACTTCGAGCGCTCATCCCACTGGCCGGTGCGAGCCAGCTTGTCTTTGATGAGGAGATTGTGAGTTAACGCGATCATCCAACCAATCGCAGCCTCGGCCACCGGCCGGTCCACCGCGCCGGTCGTGATCGTCACCAGCACCCCCGCAGCCGTGCAGGCGTTCACATCCACCGAGTCGTAGCCTACGCCGAATCGCGCCACGACCAGGAGTTGATCCGGTTTCGACACGCTCTCCGCCGTGACGGCCGGTGTCAGCACAATCACGCCTTGCGCGTTGCCGATCTGGTCCGCGCCGATTTGTTTGCGGTGCTCTTTGAACACCTGCTGCAGAATCCGCGGATGCTCGGCCAGCACGGACAGTCCGATATCGCGATATTTGCAGGTGCCGCGGCTGTCGTAAAAGTCCGCAGTCCAACTGACGATGAATTTATCCGCGCTCATGATTGGCTCTTTTGCGAGGGAGTTGCTGGCAGCAGGTTGTTTTCCGGGGCCAACCCGGTCGCCATTGGGCGATCACGGCCGATGCGGCCCAGCGTGGCGTGCAGTTCGCGCAGGAGCAACCCGCTGTCGGTGCCCAAGCCCAACACGCGAAACCCTTGTTGTCGGCGTTCGAGCAGATTGTCGTGGCTGGTGGTCAGAATCCCGCAATGTTTGCCACGGGCGACGAGCGTATCTTTGATGGCCAGCAGTTCTTTGGCGACTCCTGGCCCTTCCCATTGTCCACGGAAACCTGCCGTCGCCGAATAATCCGCCGGGCCAAGAAACACGAGCTCCACGCCAGCGACCTCGGAAAGCGCCTGGATGTTTTTCCCGCCCATGACGGATTCGATAATGGGAACCACCAGGACATTCTCGTTCGCTTCCTGCGTGTGTTGGGCGAGGCATTGTCCCCAGGCGGTGGCGCGCTCCGCCCCAATGCCGCGAATGCCCTCAGTGGGAAAGTTGGCGAAGGAGATGGCCCGTTTCAGTTGGTCAACCGTCTCAATCCACGGAACGACAATGCCGTCGGCGCCGATGTCCAGGGCGCGTTTGAACAGGGCTGGGTTTAGTTCCGCCACCCGCACCAGCGCCACGGTGTCGCTACGCACGGTAGCGCGGATGTGTTCGAGGATCTCCTTCCAATCGAGATGGCCGTGTTCGGCGTCGATCACGATCCAGTCCAGGCCGAGGGCCACGGCCATTTCTGAAAGGCTGGCCGATTCCAGAGTGATCCACAGACCGTACGCGGTTTCCTGGGCGGCCAGTTGGCGGCGGAGCTTTTGCAGCGCGGCGACTTTCATGGCAAGGGCGCCTTAGCAGGCCTGTCCGAAGGGGTTCATGGCCCGGCTTTATACCAACAACTCTGGAAAAGGGAAATGGTGTTCGACGGCCCAGCTTTCCACGGGGGGCGTATTCGGGCACTGCCCCCGGGATCGCGGCCTTTTGGCCGCTTGGAGATGGGGATCGCAGGAAGCCCCTCGACGGAGCTCGGGGCGGGCTGTTGGGTAGTTGAGCCTCCGGCTTGGCAATCGGCCCACTCCCAACCCAGCGCGCGTCACAAATCTGCCCCGGTTGGGCAAGGGAATTGGGGGCAAGGGAATGGCGGCCCCTTTAGCTTCTATTCAAGAACCCAACCGCTTCTCGATGCACCATGCCGGTTCCGGAAATTCCCTTGCCCCAAATTCCCTTGCCCCCTCCCAGCTCCCCTTGCCAACACCCGCACTCGCGATCGCTGCGTCCGGCCTTCCAAGTAACCTTCAAACAGCCGGTGGTTTTTGAACTAGTTCCACTCCGAGTTCTAACGCCATCTTCCGGCATTTAAATGCCTGAAACGCTTTGTCGGAAGCTTTGTCGATGGCTCCGCGGATTTCAGGTCGTGGCCCGCCTTCGCCTGCCGGCTACATCGTGGCAGGCCTCGACGAAGTGGCCGACAAAGTTTTCGACAAAGGTCGCGGAGAAGGGCGCTTCCAAGATACACCGCCTACTGTAGCGGCGGTCTGTGACCGCCGTCCTCTCCATGAACCGAGGGGGAAAAGCGGAAAGCGGAAAGCGGAAAGCGGAAACGATCGTTCTCGTCCTCCTGCTCGTGCTCGTCCTCGATCGTTCGTGGAGGAGAACAGTTTCCGAGGACGAGGGACGAGAACGAGGACGAGGACGATTGGTTCATGGCCCCAATGTGTGTCCGAAATTCGGAGGTCCCGGCTACCCATGAACCGACCCTCAGGTAGCAGCCGACGTCAGGAGGCTCACTCTACCCCAACGCGTTCTCCGGGAAAAGATCAGAGCCTCGTTACCCGCCTGCGCCCTACGGGCTACGGCGGGCAAGCCTCGGCTGCTACGTGAGATTGGATTGGTTCATGGGTCCAATGCGGGTCCGAAAGTTGGAGGTCCGTCCTACCCATGAACGGACCCTCTCAGGTAGCAGCCGACGTTAGGAGGCTCACTCTATCCCAACGCGTTCGTCGGAAAAAAGATCAGAGCCCTTCGACAGGCTCAGGGTGTACCTCGTTACCTCGGCTGCTACGTTAGATTGGTGGGCTCAAGGCCCCACTTCACGTCCGAAATTCGGAGGTCCGGGCTCTCCATGAACCATTCCGCATTCCGCATTGGAATGCGCTGGCGCCGCTGCTAGGTTGGAGGTCAATTCAATCTCACGATGAAAATGCCATGGCGTCGCCTGCCGTCCCTGAGGGCTCCTTCTTTCCGCTTTTTCCGCAACGCGGCGTTTGGGCTTTGCGCCGGTGTCCTTTTCGGTTTCGTGGGGCGTGCCGCGGAAAATCCCGTCCTGGCGCTGGTGCGGGCCCACGCGCACAATGACTACGAACACACGCGTCCTTTGCTCGACGCACTGGAGCAGGGATTCTGCAGCATCGAAGCGGACGTCTGGCTGGTGGACGGAGAGTTGCGCGTGGCACATGATCTGAAGGACGCGCTGCCCCGGCGCACGCTGGAGAAACTATATCTCGATCCGTTAAGCGCTCGAACGAAGGAGAACGGAGGACGAGTATTCCATGGGGGGCCGCCAGTTCTCTTGCTGGTGGACGTTAAATCAGACGCAACGAACACCTACCGGGTGTTGCGCAGTGTCCTGCAGCGTTACCAGTCCATGCTGACGCGTTTTGAATCGAACCGAACAGTGACGAACGCGGTCAGTGTGGTGGTCTCCGGCAATCGGACGTTGGAATGGATGAGCCGGGATCGAGTGCGTCTGGCCGCCTACGACGGGCGCCTGGCCGATTTGGAGGAAGGCAACGTGTCTGCGCATTTGATCCCGTTGATCAGCGATAACTGGGCCATGCATTTCCGCTGGCGAGGGCGGGCCGAGGACGGCGCCTTACCGGCGGAAGAGCGGGTCAAACTACGGGACCTGGTGGAGCGTGCGCATCGGCAGGGTCGTTTGATGCGTTGGTGGGGCACGGCCGACACGCGCGTTGTGTGGCAGGAATTGTTCGAAGCCGGGGTGGACTTAATCAACACCGATGATTTAACGGGCCTGGCGGGTTATCTAAGGAGCCGGCGTTAGCCAACTGGCCGCAGCCAATCAGGCCGACCGCAAGTGGCTGATCCGAAAAATGGCGCCCTTGGGTGAATTGGGCACGCATTCGATCTCCCAACCGTGAGCGAGCACGATCTGTTGAACCACCGCCAGGCCCAGCCCGGTGCCCTCTTGATGAGTGGTGAAGTAGGGCTTGAAGATTTCGGTGCGATGTTCCGGAGGCACGCCGTGGCCGTTATCCCGGATCTCGAGTGCCATCTCGCTGGACGCTTCCTTGCAGCCAACCACCTGGATTTCGCCGCCCGGGCCGGTCGCCTGGACGGCATTGAGGAGAAGATTAAAAAGCGCCTGGCGCAGGAGCGGTTCATCGGCGGAAATAACCGGCAACTGGTCCGGGACACGCAACGTGATCGCTTTCTCTTCCAGATCGTGAGTCAAGGCGCGGGCGACTTCGCCGACGACTTGCCCCAAAGGCACCGCGGCCCGCCTGACGTCGCGGGGGCGGGAGTAATTGATGAACTCGTTAAGCTGGCCGGTCACCCGGTCGGTCTCCCGGATGATCTCGTGGGTCTTGCTCCGGATCTCAGGAGAAGCGTCCTGCTGTTTGCCGATCATCTGTGCGAGACCCCGGATGATGTTGAGCGGATTGCGGGTCTCATGGGCCAGACCCGCGGCGGCCAGGTTCATCTCCTTCAGATGCGTCGTGAGTTCGCTGGCACGGAGCAGCCGCATCTGCAATTCGGATGACTTAAGCAGGTTTCGCCAAGCCAGGATCAAACCCGCCACCGCCACGGTGGCGAACAATCCGAGCAACGAACGCATCCACAGGTCCTGTGTGCAGGCGTGATTGACTGCATGGGTGCTCATGACAATCACCAGTCCATGCAAGCCCCGGCGCTCGAGCAACGCTTTGTACTCCTCCTCGCCCATCCGAAAGGGCGGGCGTCCAAAGCGGGGACCCTCTCCGCGGTCGCGTTCGCGGCCGGGAAATGAGCTGGGTGGCGAGCTGGATGGCACACGGCCGACCGAGTTCGAATCCGCAACATCATTGGTTTGCAAGCCGGGGCTCGTCGGCCCGATGCGGTCGCGCTCACGCTCGACCCGATCCCCGCGGTCGCTTCCAGGGGGCGAAGGGGGCGGGCCGGCGTTAGGATCGCGGCGAGGCAGAACGATGGTCGGCCGGTTGGTCTCGCCGCGTTCCAGAACATTGGCGCCAAGATCCACCGGGTTCACGAAAGTGACTCGATGCGCTTCCCAGCGCTCGGCCGTCCGGGGCAGCAGACCGGGATCGATCGGGGGTCCCGCTGAGGCCACAACTTCCCCGGTTGCGTTCAGAAGAGCGACCGCGTTCATCTCGCCGGCCTTGAGCAATTCGGTCAAGGCCGACTCCAGTCGATCCTGGGAAACCATGCCTCCAAAACGGCGCTGGGATCGAACGACCAAGCCAAGCGTAGTGGTAATGTCCTGGGACCGATTAATGAGGGCAGCGCGGGCCGACTGTCGCACGCGCTGATGTTCGATGACCTGCCACGCCATGACCAGGAACCATATGGCGGCCAGGGTCAAATAGACCGCTTGCGTCCATTTGATGAGCGTTTCGACGAACTGGCGCATGACACGACAGGCGAAGGAAGATCAAGTGCTCAGCAGCAAGGAGGGCCGGGACGGCCGATCTCCGCTGAGATCTCCCGGAATGGGGCACCATTTAGGGCTTGGTCTTCTTCTTCTTCGACGGGTCCTCCTTGTTGGGGATGTTCTGCAGGAACAGGTCCAGGTCTTCTTCGGTAAACGTGTTGGGCGCCAGCAGCGGGCCCTTGCGTTCCTGGGTGGAGAGGCCGGCCAACTGGCTCGGTTCCTTCACGATGTGCGGCGTCAGGAATATGATCAATTCAATCTTCGAATCATCGTTGAGTTTGCGTTTAAAAAGTTGTCCCAGCAACGGAATGTCCCCGAGGATCGGGATCTTGGTTTCGGTCCGGGCTTTGGTTTTTTCCATTAACCCGCCGAGAACGACGGTTTGACCATTCGGCACCACGACGACCGTGTCGGCGGAGCGCGAATTGATGACAGGAGCGCTGACCGACCCGCCTGACCCGCTGGAGACCGGCACCCATTCGGAGCGATCGGCCAAAGCCGAACTCTCCGGAGTGACGATCATCTCCACTTTATCGTCGGAGGTGATGAATGGAGTGACCCGCAGAATGATGCCGACGTTCTGATAAGACACCGTGTTGATCTGGTTGCCCAACGTGTCGAAGCGGGTATTGGTGATCAGCGGCACCTCCTGGCCCAAGGTGATGACCGCTTGCTGATTGTTCCGGGTCAGGATGGACGGGCGCGAGAGCACTTCCGATTTTCCGGCCGTGGCGATGGCGCGTAGCGTCGCCTGAAAATCCTGGCCAATGACCTGATAGACGCCGGCGCCGGGCGGGATGGGCGCGAAACTCTGCAGCGGTATGCCGAAGGTATTGGTGAGGATCCCCGTAGCGGCACTGCCCAACCCCGAGTTGCCGAAAACACTCGAGCCGGCTCCTTTAACGTCCGCGCCGGGGCTGTGGCGTCCGCCTATGTCCACCCCGAAATCAAGCGCATTGCGGTATGTCACCTCCAGAAACACCACCTTGATCAAGACCTGTGGCTTGGGTCGATCCAGGTTGGTCACGACCTGAGAGACGTACAGGCTGGTTTCATCATCCGTGATGACGATCAGGCGGCGCGTTTCGGGGTCCGATGTGACAATCGCTTCGCCGACCGTGCCAGGCGGATAATATTGGCGACTGCCGGCCGTTCCGGTTCCGCCCAACGCGCGGCCTCCTCCGGCCCCGCCTCCACCCCGGGTGACTCCCTGCGGGCGGCCGCCTTGCTGATTGAACTGCGCGTTGGCGGCGGTAGCCGCACAGATGACCAGGAACAGCAAAACGGCCCGCCACCGCTGCCGATATCGATGCGTGTTAAACATGGTAGTTAGCTGTGCATTTTTACTAAACGTTTCACTCCAGCCCTCGATCGCAAGCTCAACGGCCAAACTGTTGCCCGCCCCCGGGGCCTCCGAGGCCGCCCTGTCCGCCGAACCCATTATTGCCCATGGTGCCGCCAGGAGTGGTTTGTGTCTGCTGACTGCGCGTGGAGAGCGCGCTGTTTTGATTCGCTGTATTGCGGTTGCCCGTCGTGGTCGTGCGCTCGAACATGCCGCGCACGATCTGTTCGACCTGCTGGACGTCCGCATTCTCCAGGGAATAGACGAATACCCTCTGTTTCTTGGCTGGACTCTGGTCCAGTTGTTCGATCATGGCGGCAATCTGCGGCATGTACTCGCGGGCGGCGCTCACGATGATGGAGGAGGTGCGCTGGTCCGGGACCGCCAACACGCGTCCTTTCTTTTTCAGGCGATCGCTGGCGTTGGCATTGGCGTTATTGGCGTTACCACCTCCGCCGCCACCGCGGATAATACCGCCTAAGCCGCCCTGACCGCCTTGGCCGCCACGAAAACGAAAATCCTGCTGGCCATTGTTATTGCCCGTGCGCGTGTCGTCCGGGAACAGCTCGGCCATGATATCAGCGATGTCCAACGGATCGGCGTTGAGCAGATGGAACACTCTCAACTCCGTCATGTCGGCGACGTTCACGTCCATTTCCTCCACAAGTTTTTCGATGGTTGGGATCAGGTCCCCGGGGGCGCTGACCACGAGGGCGTTGGCCCGTTCATCGGCTACCGCCACTACCCGAGTGTTGTTTTGCGGGGAAGTGCTGCCGCCGCCCCGGCCGCCGCCTCCGTTCCCGCCGAAACCCGCGCCACCCGGACCGCCCGCGCCTGGAAAACCTCCGCCGCCGGGGCCGCCGAAGAAGCGATTGAAGAACTGGTTGCGCCGGTCGTTATTGTTCTGTGTCGAAGGCGGCTGGAACAGTTCCTTGACGGCATTCGCCAATTCCTTGGCATCCGCGTAGCGCAGAGGAAACACTCGAATGTCGGCGACGCTGGAGATCGAGGTATCGAGCGCGCTGACGATCTGGACCATGCGCCGGACGTCGGATTGGGTGGCCGTGAGAACGAGAGCGTTGCCGCTTTCGTTGGCGCTCAACTCCGCGTAGGTGGCCAGGAGAGGTTTCAGGTTTTGCACGAGTTGCGCCGCGTTGGCGTAGCGGACCGGGATCACTTGCGTGACCATCTCGTCGGACTTGGTAATGGATTCCGGATCGTTGCCGCTCTTTACCGGGATATCCTTGGTGCGGGCATCGTCGCGGCTCACCACTCTCAAGGTGCGGCCGTTGCGGATGGCGGCATAGCCGTTCTTGTTCAGCACGGTGTTGAGTAACTCGACCGCTTCGTCCTTGCTCAAAGGTTGGCTGCTCCACACGTCGATTTTGCCCTTCACTTCTGTGTCCAGCACGATGATGAATCCAGCGGCGTCACTGAGATACGAGAGAACCATGTCCAGCGGGACACCACGGAAGTTGAGGCGCAGCCCCTTCTCTTCCGGGGCGCCCGCCGGCGGATTGGCGGGAGAAGGCGCCGGCACCGGTGCCACGGTGGGGTCAGCGGGCTTGGTGTCCTGGGCGACAGTGTCGGAGACCGCCAGGCCGGCCAACACGGCGAGGGCCGTCAGCAGGCCGATGAGCGTGCGTGAGATGGGATAGATGGGTTTCATTTGTTCAACTCCTGTTCCCGCTTTTGCAGCAATCTTTTTACGACGTCGTCCGCTTCGCCGCTGGAGGGGCTGGCGGCAGGTGCATTTGGGTCGGCGGCGGGGGTGGGGATGGGGATGGGGGCGGGGGCCGCTTCCAAAGCGTTCACGACGCCTTCCTGCTCACGTCGTTGCAGAAGACGTTTGATAACGTCATCGGAGGCGCCTCCATTGGTGCCGGTCTCGCTGGTCGAGCTATTAGTCGAGGCTGCGGCCGGTTCGCTGAGGCGCCAATCTTCTTCTTCCTGTTTGGACAGCTGCATGCCAACGCAAAGATCGATGACCTGACCGTTGGTGGTTTCCAGTTTGACACAGGTCGGCGCGACGGCGGCGATTTTGAATCCGGCGATGCTTTCGGCGGGCTGCAGCACCTTGCGATAGTCGGAATTGCTTCCATCAAAGAAAGCGAACCGGCCCTTTTCATAGCTCATCGTGCCGAGAAGAGAGAAGGAATCCCGATGGACCCGGCGCTCGGGTCCACGCGATTCCGTCCGGCGGCTTTCTCCAGGCTCGGAACGGTGCGGGTTAAAAATATTGCGTTCGGTAATGAGGCGGAATGCACTGAATTCACGGCGCGGACCATTGCTGGAAGATTGGGGTTCCGCGTTGGTTTCTGCGGCGTGGGCCGCATGAAGTTGGAGGAAGAGCCCGCCAACGGCGGCGCAGGTGAACCACGCGCCGGCGAGTCGAAAATGGGAGTGGCCGCGCGGAGCCCTGGTCGCCTGGCTCACAGGGCGCATAGGGCGCATAGGCGTTTGGTTGATAACGCTTTGGGACGAACAGGCCGGGTAACCCAGCAGCGGCCCGGCCGCAGCCTTGGTGCCCTTCGCAATCGACAGCCTGTCAGTCGCTCGCTTCATTGGACTTGCGCTTGCGGGTTTAGGAGCAGGCCACTTACCTGGAGAGCCAGAGCAAGTTGCTGTCCGTTGTCGTCGCGTGAGGTAATTTCCACGGTTTCCACCTTCAAGGCGAGCGGATCTTTTTCCACATTGTAAAGGAACCGGGCCAGGGTTTCGATGCTGCCAAAGGCGTCCGCCCGGCATTCCAAGATGACGTAATCATCTCCGGCGCGTTTCCATTGCGGTTTGATGGAAGAGATGCTGATGCGACTGTCCTGGGACCAACGCTCAAAGGCTTTCAGGACTTCGTTTTCTGCTGCGGAAACGTCATCGGGCAGGGTATGGGTGCGCATCTGTTCCCAGCGTTCACGAATCCGGGATTCGCGCTGCAGCACGATGGCTCCTTGAGTGATGGATTTCCGCAGTTCGCTGATCCGAACGCTGCGTTGTTTCCAGCCCGTGATCAGCGGGGCGAGGATGAGCTTGTCCGCCACCAGCAAGGCCAGGCCCGCGGCGGCCAGAATCGTCAAAGCACGCTGGCGTCCTTCAATTCTCATTTGGTCCTCCCTGTCCCCATCGGAATTTCAGCATAAATTGAAGCGGGGTTTTGCCCCGAAGACTTTCCACCTTCAGCTCGTCGACATCCTTGAAAGCGCGCAGCCGATCGAGCATGCGCAAGAAAGCCTGGTTATCCCGCGCCACGCCGGAACACGTGACCGTGGCCGGCTCATGAATTTCCAGTGTCTTGGCCGACACGACGCCGTCGACGGGAAAAGCCTCCGTGATGCGGCGCAGAATACTGAGATGTTGGAAGGACTCGTCGAACCACGGACGAAAGCGCCGGATCTGTTGCTGCATGTCCTCCAATTCATGCACACGCTGTTCCATGCCGGCCCACTCGGATCTCAAGCGCGACAGCTCCCACTGTTGAACCGCGATCGCGCCGCCGACCAACAGGAGGGCAGCGGCGGCAGTCGCGGCCGTCCAGGCCAGTTTGCGGGAAGAGAACCGGGCCGTGAACTGTCGCAGCACGCTGGTCCGGGGCGGAAGGAGTTCCAGCGCCGGCTTTTTTCCGGTCAGATGCGCCGCGGCAAAGCTGAAAGCCGCTGAGACGGGAGTGGAAGCGGGCGGCTGGCTGCGGAAAGCATCGCGCCCATAATGCTCCACCCATTGCACATCCAGACCCATGCTGCCCAGGCGCGGGAGCAGCTCGCGCACACATTGCTTGCCCCGGGCGCCACCTCCAAACAAACGAACCGTTCGAATCGACTGCCGGTGTGACTCCGTCAATTGGCCCAGCGTCACGCGGATCTCCCGAGCGAGGACATCCGCGTAGATCTCCTTCTCTGTGCCTTCTGTTTCGACAGCTCCTTCGATGGAACGCAACCCGGCAATGCCGCCGCCGCAGGTCACTTGCAGGTCGATGGTCTCGTCCCCCGGCAGCAGCGCGATCGTCCCGCGGGCCGCGTCGGCCTCGGCGGGTTCCAGCATGGCGATGCCAAGGGAGAAACTGGCCGGCCGCAGCTGCGCGCCGCGGAGTACTTTTTCAAGTTGTTGGAGATGGCTCTTGGGAATTCCGACCTGGGTGGCATAACGTTCTCCCCCGGCCGCGTAACGGGACGTGGCCACCAGCAGCGCCTCCGGGCCGTACGGAAAACCGCGCTCCGCTTCGATGGCGAGATAACTCCCGATATCCTCCTCCGGCAACTCCGGGATGGGGGTGTGCAACGTGAGCGCCCAATTCAGCGGGATACAGACCACGCAATGGCGTTCGCGAATGCCTTCCTGCTGCAGGTGATTGCGGATCTCGCGTCCGACCAACTCGGGATCGCCGTTCAGCGGATCGAGGGTCAGGCTGGCCGTAAAGGTTCGCTGAACCTGCAATGAGCCATTGGACCGGCGCAAGACCAGTCCCTCCAGCCGGCTACCTTGAATGGATAACCCGAGAATCGATGACGGTGTCCGGCGTTTGGTCAGTTTGAGGATCATTTAATGTCCTTGGCCAGGAGCAGGGTTTCGCGGACTTGTCGGCCGAGGGCCCAGCCGAATTGCGTGAGGTCCCGGCGTTCGCGGAACGTGAATGAGCCCTCGCTGGTGTCTATGATCATTTTCACGCGTCGATAGCCGCGTCCATGCCGGCCCACGGCGGCAATGTCGGCACTGAATTGATAGGTGCGTCCGGTCACCCAGGGGGCCGCGGCCAAAGCATCGGCGCGGCTGATCACTTCGGTGAGCCAGGCCAGCGTATTGAGTTTGTCGGCATTAGACTGGCGATAACCCACCAGCGAGGCGGCATTGGTGGTGCCGATGCCTGGGATACAGCGCAGAACCGCTTCGCTGGCCGTGTTGACATTGACCAACCCGACGCCGTTGGTGCCCACCAATGAACTTTCGATTTGGATGAATTCCTCGCGGGTAAGCCCGCTGCGGACGTAAAACTCCAACACGCTACCGGCGCCTGGCCCGATGGAGGCCAGGACCTGGTTGGCACGCTGGGCGCCAAACCGGTCGGTGAGCAGACTGGCTAGTTGTTGGGGATTGCTCACATTCGTCCCCGTCGTGGGCTGGCGCGTGTGGACGGTAAGATACTCAAAGAGACCCGGCTCAATCGTCCCATCCCGGTTGTCAGAGGGCGTGCTGACGTCACCGTCATTCTCGTTGGAATCCAGGACTCCATTCAGGTTGGCATCCTCACCGAAGAGGATCTCCAGGTAGGCGCCGGCGACCAGACGCAGCTCAGCAACCGATTCGAAGTTCGTGTTCTTGCATTGATAAGCGGGGTTGAGCCTCATGTAAGTGGTGGCTTCGGCGCCGCCATCCGTCACCTCGTCATCGCCGTCGCGCCAATCGATGATGGCCGCGGCCAGTTCGGGAGTCATGCGCGGCAAAGCCTCCAGCATGGCCAGGGTGGCCGTGTTCAGGTTCAACTTCGAAGCTTCGTCCACCAGTCCGAACGCAGGCACATCGACCGCGGTCGTCCGATCGCTCCGTCCGATAAACCAAAACGTGGCGTCTCCGACCAGCACTGCCTCCGCCCGGTAGGTGTTGAGCTCCGGGATCTGACCGGGCTCCGGGAGCCTGGCCAGGATGTTGGTGACATAGCGGGCCGCGCCGGCGATGGCCTGCTCCGCCTCGAGAGCGGCCGCGCGATTATCTGCTGCTCTCATTTCCAGGGACATCGCTTGGGCGAAATAGAGAGCGAGGCTCACCAGCCCGAACGAAACCCACATCACGATGATCAGAACGGAACCGTTGGTCGCCTGCCGCGTCTGTCCCAGGGCGGTAGGAGCGATTCGACCCAATGACGGCGGCTTCATGGTCCACCTCCAGTCGCTTGCGCCGTCACGTTGCTGCCGGCGCCGACCCAAAGCGGCACCACCAGCTCGAGCGGACTGGTCTGGGTCATGGTGCGTTCGCGTTCGGTATTGGCCATGGTAACCTGCACCTTAATGGCCCTCGGAAGCGGCGTGCTGGCCGTGGTGGAATCCCACGTGTCCTGCCATTGCACGCCGTCGAAGTAGAGAAAAAAGATGCTCTCCACTCCGGATAATAGCGGCGTGCTGACCGGCTGTTCCTGGAGCGTTGGCAGCAGGTTGCGCGTCACCGCGCGGACCAGGTCTTTGCCGTATCCGCCGTTGGTGGGAGGGATGAGATAATAAGAGACTTTTTGCACCTCAGCCCACGGCGTGTATTCGTCCAGTATTCCCGTGGCGGTGTAGAACTCCGGGCTGGCTTGTCCTGGCTGGTTTAACAGGGCCTGGTTGGGGGCGGCGCTGGTGCTGGTGTTTTTTCCCGCAACCGGACTGGTTTGGAGTGCACCCGAGAGTTTTCCGCCAGGAACGACGAGGTTGGCCAGGTCCTGTTGGAGCAGTGCCAGCGTGTGTTCGAGCGTCCACGCCTGGTCCAGGGAACTGGTGGTCTTATTGCGCAATCTCAGGGCCCCGTAGAAAACCGCGTTAATGGCAGCCAGCACGATGCTGAAAACCACCACGGCGATCAGCAGCTCCAACAACGTGAACCCCCGCGCGCGTCCAGGGAGCGCCGGCCGCTGGGGTTTAGGCTGATTGGGCCCGGGCGTGTGACTGACATTCATGAGGCTGAATTGTCCAGCAATGTGCTCAAATGCACGTCGTAGTCCTGTCCCTGCACGGTGTAGAGCACTTCCACCGTGATGAGCTTCATCGTGTCCAGGTTCCAAGGCTGGCTCCGCAGCGTCCAGCGATATTCGTAGACGCCTTCCCGCACCACTCCGCTTCGGGCGGGCGACTGCGTTTGGCCGGTGACGATCCATTCCTTAAGAACATGATCCGCCACTCGGGCCGCGACGGCTTTTCGCTGGCTCACCTGGCCGGCCCAGTTGGCGACGCGCAGCCCTTCCACGGCCACAGGAATCACAATGGCCATAAAAGCCAACGCCGCCAGAACCTCAGCCAGCGTAAAGCCCGACCGCGCCCGCAGCCGGCGCGGTTTGCTGTTTCGGCAGCTTGCGGGCGAGCCTGTCGCTTCAGCGACCGATGGTGGGAGGTTCATCATTGCGGATCTCGTAGCTGTGTCGTGTCGCCGCCTGGACCACCCAGACCGCGCTCTCACGCCCAATATGTGTCTCTTCAAAACGCACCTGCTCCGGACTGGTTTCCCCAATCGAGCCATCCGGCCAGAAACGGATGGCGGGCAGGTTCGCAGTCTGCGCTGCGGTCCGGTTCCGTTGGTTGGTCATCGCGGCGAGCGGGGGGGCCGAAGCCTCGAGGCTGACGTCCTGGCCGAGCGTGTACTCCACGGCTTTGGAGTCGTTGTCGAGGTACCCCACGTCTGCTTGCAAGCCATATGTTCCTTCCCGCGCATCCATCCAAAGCACCATTGGAATGGATTCGGAAACCGCGCGGCTTTGCGCATACCGGGTCAGGGAAAGAAAACGGCGAACCTCGGAATCCAGGGAGCGGCCGCGGAAGAAGTTTTGCAGGGACGGAAAGCCAACTCCGACAACGATCATCAGCAGCGCCATCACGAGGATCAATTCGATCAAAGTAAACGCGCCGTGGGTTCGCGGCAGAACCCGGCTGCGCGGGCGGGTCGCGCCGTTTCCTCGGATTCGAACATCTGCTGGCGAGGCTTGGCGTGCAGGCAACAGGCCTGGGGCGCCCTCTCGACAGAGGTTCGAATCCGGCAGTTGAGGCGAAAGCGTCACGGCTCAGCGTTTGTTCTGCTGCCAGTTGGCCACATCATCGTCACCGCCAACGCGCCCATCCGGGCCGCTGGACATGAGATCGTAAGAGCTGGGATTATGTTTTCCCGGACATTCGTAAAGATAGGGGTGGCCCCAGGGGTCGTTGGGGATATCTCCTTTCATGTAGGGCCCTTTCCAGTTTTGGGCATCGCGGGGTTGCTGGACGAGATCAAGCAAGCCGTTTTTGCCTTTCGGATAATAGCCGTTGTCGACTTCGAAGGCATCGAGCGCGGTGCCGAAGGTGGCGATCTGAGATGTGGCCGCGGTTTGCCGGGCCTGTTCGGTGCGCCCGGCGAACTTGGGAACAACGATGGCCGCCAGAATTCCGAGGATGACCAGCACCAGGAGAAGCTCGATCAAGGTGAAGGCTTTCTGGTCCCTCCGCGCCGGCGCAGACCGGATTGGTCCGCGGAAGCAACGGCCGGTGGGTGGCAGCCCAGCTGGAGCGGCGGTGAGGGGGCGGGTGGCGGTGACGAGTGCGAGTTGTGGTCTCATAGCGAAAGCAGCCGGGGATGGGCTATTTGATATGATCTTGCAAAGTGAAGATGGGAATCACCATCCCGATAAAAATGGTCCCGATGAATCCAGCGATAAAGAACAGCATGAGCGGCTCCGCCATGGCCACGGCCGCCTTGAGCTGGCGATCCAGGTCACCTTCAGTCACGTTGGCGATGCGGACCAGCTCCTGGTCGAGTTTGCCGCTTTCCTCCGCCACCGCGATCATCTCCAACACCGAACCGGGGAACAGTGTGCGACAATCCCCTAGGCTGGGCCCGAGCTGTTTGCCTTCTTTCACGCGTTCGATGGAATTCGAAACCGCATCCACCAGCACCTGATTTCCGATCGACCGCCGCGCGACGTTCAGCCCGTTGATGAGCGGGACGCCCGCGCCCAACAGCGTGCCGAGCATCCGGCAAAAACGGGACATGGCAAACTGTGCCACCAATGGGCCGACTACAGGCGCCTTCAGGATGAACCCTTCCCAGGTTCGCCGGCCTTGTTCGGACACGAGCCAGCTTCGGACCATGTAACCCGTCGCGGCCAGTGCAAGAATCAAGATCGGCCCATACGACCGCAGCATATCGCTGGTGGCAACGATCATCTGGGTTAGCAACGGCAGCTGGCCGCCGAACCCGTTGAAGATCGCTTGAAATCGCGGGATGAAGAACACCAACAAGAAGATCAACACCCCCAGCGCGAGCACCAGCAAGATGACCGGATAAAGCAGCGCTGTCACCACCTTGGAACGCATCTCTTTTTCTCGTGCTTGAAAATCGGCGATCTGACCTAAGACCACGTCAAGGAATCCGCCGGTCTCTCCGGCTTCCACCATCGCCACGTAAACGCGCGGGAATGTTTCAGGGGATTTGGCCATGGCATCGGCCAGCGACATGCCGTCGATCACCAGGTCATGGATTTCCTTCCATTTAGCTCGAGCCACCGGAGTCGACGCTTCCTTGATGAGGATCACCAACGCCCGGCTCAGCGGCACGCCTGCGGCCAGCAAGCTGGACAGCAGACGCGTGAAGTTCTCCAGCATCCGCCCGGAGATGCGCTTGGAGCCAAGGGTGATGGAGCCGGGTGCGCTGGCCGGGGCCTGCTTGGCTCGTTCCTCGGACTTGGCGGGCGCAGGGTCCGGTTTGTGCGATCGGCCGTGGCCTTGTTCCGTCACGCGCACCGGACGCAAGCCGCGGCTTTCGATCTGGCGGAACGCTTCTTGACGGCCGCCGGCCTCGAGCTGGCCTTCGGCCAGCGTGCCGTTATTTTGCAGTGCTTTGTAGACGAAGAGGGGCATGTTCAGCTTGCTCCGCCGGCCGGCAGGATGGGTTCTTCAGTGGTGACACTCATGGATTGGTCCTTGGTTACGCGTAAGACTTCTTCCGGCGTGGTCACCCCGGCGCGGACCAGGCGCCAGCCGTCTTCGGCCAGGGGGCGCATGCCGGCGCGCTGGGCGGCCTCACGAATCTGGTCGCTGGAACAGTTCTTGAGAATGAGCCGGCGGATTTCGTTGTTACTATCCATCCACTCGAAAATCGCGCGGCGCCCATGGTAACCGGTCTGGCGACATTCGCGACAGCCCGCTCCGCGATAGATGAGGGTGCCGGCAGGCACGGCCCATTCCGCCTTTAAGGCGAGCGTTTGCGGGGAGGTATCCTCCTGCTTGCACAACGGGCATAAGACTCGCACCAGGCGCTGAGCCAGGACAGCTTCCAACGAGGAAGCCACCAAATAGGGTTCCACGCCCATATCCACCAAACGCGTCAATGCGCCGGGGGCATCGTTGGTGTGCAAAGTGGAAAACACCAGATGCCCGGTTAAGGATGCCTGCACCGCGATCTGGGCGGTCTCTTGATCGCGGATTTCCCCCACCAGAATAACGTCCGGATCATGCCGCAGAATGGAGCGCAGCCCCCGGGCAAAGGTTAACCCTGCCTTTTCCGAAACCTGGATCTGGTTGATGCCTCGGAGTTGGTACTCGATCGGATCTTCGATGGTGATGATCTTTCGCACCGCGTCGTTGATCTCATGGAGGGCCGTATAGAGCGTGGACGTTTTGCCGCTGCCGGTAGGGCCGGTCACCAGGACAATCCCATGCGGCAATCCCAGCACGCGCCGAAAGGACTTCAATTCGCGGGTATCCAACCCCAAATCGCTCATCCCCCGCAGCGTGGCGCTTTGGCGCAGTAACCGCATGACCACCGCTTCGCCATGCAACATCGGGATCACCGACACGCGGATATCCACTTCGTTGTTTTCCAACCGAATCTTGATGCGCCCGTCCTGGGGCAGGCGTTTCTCGGCAATGTTCAGGTGGCTGAGAATCTTGACGCGCGAGACGATGGCCGGCTGGAAACGTTTCACCTGGGCCGGCACCGGCACTTCCTGCAGGACCCCGTCGATCCGGTAACGGATCCGCAGCTCGTTCTCGAACGGTTCCAGATGGATATCCGACGCGCGCAGGTCGATGGCATCCTTCAAAACCTGGTTGACGAACCGGATGATCGACGCGTCCTCCGCCGCGCTGTCGATATTGGTATCCTCCCCCCCCTCGTCCACTACTTGGAAGGAGGTCTCTTCATCCAGGGTATCGATGGTATCGGCCCCCACCCCCAAATGCTTTTTCATCTCCCGCTGGATCGCCTCGGTGGGAGATAGAACGGGCTTAAGTCGCAAGCCCGTCATCGTCTTGAGCGTGTCCAGTCCTTGCGTGGCGAAAAGGCGGCTGGTGGCGACTTCGACCGAGCCGTTCACCCGGCGAATGGGCAGCAACTGTTCTTTCAACAAAACCCGGGCCGGAAACAGGGAAAGAAGTTGGCGGTCAGGCTGGACTTCCTCGAGGGCCGAGAACCCGACGTCGTATTCCTTGGCCAGCCAACGAAGGATCTCCTCTTCAGACTGCGGACCTGAGCCCGCCCGCCCTTGTTTGACCAGGGTTTCAGCGTCAGTCGCCGACAGCTGTCTGGCGGCGACCATCCGATCGATCAATTGCTCGGAAGGCGATACGTTTTGGGCTGGAGTCTCGGCCATGATTGGAACACGGGTGAGGTGCTCGATGGGCTGAAAACAAACTACTGCAACAACCCGCCCATGACCGCCGCCGCTTCCTGACGGACAGAGAGAATCTTGCGCAACTCGTCCTGCGCCTGGGTCAATTTGGCTTCCTTGGCTTTGCGCGCTTCACGATATTTTGCGAGCTTGGCCTTGAGTTCATCGGGCGATGCTTTGGCGTCGAGGGCCTTCTGCAGCGCATCGGCTTCAGGACCGGGATCTCCACCAAAGCGGCTGCGTCGGTCGCCACCTTGATCGCCGCCACCGCCACCGCCCCCAGTACCGCCACCACCGCCACCACCACCACCCCGGCCAAACCCGCGGGGCCCTCCGAAACCGATCTCGCGGCGGGCGTCGAGTACTTTGTCGATCCGGGTCGAGATCACTTTCCATTCGTCGTCATTCTTGACCTCGAGTTGTTCGCGGTATCGTTCCATGGCGCGTTGGCGAAACTGTTCGGGGTCGAAGTTGCCTCGGCCTGGACGATCCTGGGCCAGAGCAGAGCCGGTGGCTGCGCCAAGCAGCGTTGCCAAGCCGGCGGCGATCATGATTCGGTTCAGTGTCTTCATGCGATAATTTTGATGTGTAGGTTTGGGCGAAGTCACACGGCACGCAGTGTGGCCGCGGGACGAGCAAGGGTTGACTGCAACTGATGTGCCACCTATTTAACCAACATTGGATCAATGGTTTGCAGACCTCAAGCCTGAAGCCTGCGCAACATTTGCACGCTCTTCGCGCGAAGAGACCAAACCATGCGCACAAGCAGCAAATCCCTTGAACCTGACCTTCACTGCTACCGGTGCGACCCGTCGAGCGAGGCGCGGTGGTTTAGCGTCGTGGGCACAAACTGTGCCTCGTAGGGTGTTTTCGATTTCTAAGTCGGCAACTTGAGCTTATCACCAGTACTGGTGACTGGCAGGGGACACGAGTTCACGTAGAGTGACGACGTGTTAGCGCACTAGGTTCTCAGGTGCGCGTGTGTGAAAGAGCCGGACCCTATGTCCGGCTTTTCTGCTTTTAACACTGCATTGATGCGGAGAGGGCATGCTTTTGTCACTCGTAGCGGGCATCTCGTTACGTAAGCAGAAATCCTGGTCCACGGACCAGAAATCTTGTTCACGGACCAGAATTTTGGCTACGCGTAGCAGGATTCTCCTAAGCCGATCCACCGAACTGCTCTCCGAGAGAAGAATCTTGCTTCCGGGGACCAGCAATCGGCTCCATCGGCCTGAGTTTTTGCGTCGCGAGGCACTTCGAGTCCTCGCGAGACGAGAAATTCTGGTTCGTTTCCAGAAAATCTGGTCGCTCGAGCAGGATTTCTCCTCCGCTAACCAGAAAAGTGCCTTGGGATAGCAGGATTCCCCTAACCCAACCGGTCAGACTGAGGTCGACTTGGAAAATCCTGCGCTGCGAAGACCGAGCTCATCGTTGAGCCCGTAACCCAGATCCGTGCAACCAAACCAACTCGACCTACGGCGAGCGGCTGATCCAGGAAGTCATCGGCAGCGGCGCCAATGCTCAAACCAATTCCTAACTTACACCTCGGCGGGGCGAGCCCAGCAAATCGTGCGCGCTGACGGCTCCTGGGAATATTACGTTTACGATTCCAGCAATCGTCCGACCAATATCTAAACTATCTAATCCTCCGGCCGCTCGCCATGCGGCGCCATCTTGACCAGTCTCGGATCGAAACGGCCGAGGACTTCCACCAGATCGGTTTGGGCGGCCATGACCTGATGAATATCCTTGTAGACTCCCGGCACTTCATCGAGGCCGGCGGAGATCAGTTTCACTCCGCGTTCCTTGAGCACTCGGTTCACTTTGCTCCACTCGAAGGTTTCTAAGGCTTTGGTCCGGCTCATGACCCGGCCTGCGCCATGCGAAGCCGAGCGCAGCGATTCCGGGTTGCCTTTGCCGCGCACGAGAAATCCTGGTGACGCCATGGATCCGGGGATGATGCCCAGGACCCCCGGTCCGGCCGGAGTAGCGCCTTTGCGATGCACGACGACTTCCCGCTCGATTCCATCGATCGGATGGGTTTCTTTCCAGGCAAAGTTGTGGTGGTTCTCCACATCAAGAAGGACCTCAAGACCAAGGTGCCGCGCGATGTGCTGATGGATGAGCGCGTGATTGGCGGCCGCGTAGAGGCCCATCAACTCCATGGCCGCCCAGTATTCCTGGCCATCTTCAGAATCCAGAGGCAGCCACGCGAGATGCCGATGTTCCTTGGGCAACTCAGGATGCTGGGCCATGGCCAGTTTGCTGTAATGGTCACAGACGGCGGCGCCGGTGCCGCGGCTGCCGCTGTGACTGAGCAGCGCCGCATATTCGCCGGCCGGCAGGTCGCCAATGGCCGCCTCCGCCGTAAACAAGCCGAACTCAACGAAATGATTTCCGCTGCCGCTCGTCCCGAGCTGTGACCACGCCCGATCCTTATTCTGCTGCGTTACTCTGGTCACCGACCAATCCGCCTCCAGCACCGGATGTTCGCGGCGGTTCTGGAAGGTCGCACCCACTCCGAAGCGGGTTTCGCTTTCAATGGCGCGGATCAAACGCTCGCGCATCCGATCCAGTTCGCGCACCGGCAGGTCGACGACGGTGAGTTTCATTCGGCAAGCGATGTCCACGCCTACGGCATAGGGAATCACAACGTTGTCGGTGGCCAGGACGCCCCCGATGGGCAAGCCGTAACCGAGATGAGCATCGGGCATCAACGCGCCGGCGACCGCCACCGGCAGCTGACAGGCGCGTCCCATCTGGTTCACCGCCTCCGGCTCCAACCCTTCGCCCCATTGCCGCCAACGGGCCGGGGCCGCCCGGATGGCGCGGGTGCAACGGAGCAGGGCTTTCGCGAATTCGCCGCGTAATTCATCCTTAACGAAGCGGGCGGGGTCTGCGATCAGCGCTTCCAGGTCGCCGGCGAGCTTTTGCTTGTCGAGTCCTTTCAGGATGTACCGAGAGATAAAGTCGATGCCGCGCCGGGTCGGTTCACCTGGGGGCACGCCCAGGCGGATGAGATCTTTGGTGTTCATAACGTGCGTGCCTTGGCCAATTGCCTTTCATGGTGGCCTTGGTGCAATCGCCCTGCCACACGAAACAATGTCGCAACCGCCGGTCCAGGGCAAGGGCCCGGTACGTGTTTGGCTGGGTGCATGTAGAACACTGCCCCCGGCGCGAACATTTTTGGCCCTTCTCACCCCTCACCCCGGCCCTCTCCCCGTTGAGGGGAGAGGGGGATTCTAGCGCTCCAGCGCGCGCCGTCCGTCAGGCTATCCTCATCGTCAGTCCGCCGTCGATGGTGAACGTTTCCCCGGTTACATAATCGTTGGTTACCAACTCCATGATGAGAGAAGCGACCTGGTCGGGCGTGCCCTCGCGGTGAAGCGGGATGCGTTGCTCCAAGTTCAGTTTCTTTTGTTGTTCGGTCATGGCCGCGTGGAATCGTGTGCGAATGACGCCGGGCGCCACACAGTTCACGCGGATGTTGTCTTCGGCGCATTCCCGCGCCAAGGCCCGGGTGAAATGCGGAATGGCGCCCTTCACCACCTGGTAGGCGATGTTGGTGTGAACGGCGCGCAGACCGGCGGTGGAAGAGATCAGGACGATGGCGCCTTCCTTCCGGAGTTTCATGACTGGCAGAGCCGCGCGGCAGAGATGAAAGATGGCGTGGACGTGGACATCAAAGGCGCCATACCAATCCGCTTCGCTGATCTCGAACAGCTTTCCATTCACAGGGCCTCCGGCCGCATGAATGAGCACATCCAGGGCACCGAGACGTTGGACAGTCTCCTGGACGCAGCGGGTGGCGTCCGCCGCTCGACCGCAATCGGCCATGAATAACTCGCAGCGTCGGCCGGTGGTTTGGATGGCCTGGCGCGTGGCGAGTGTATCGCCATCCTCTTTTCGACCGACGATGGCGACGTCGGCGCCGGCCCTGGCCAAGGCCAGAGCGGCGGCCCCGCCGATGCCGCGGGTCCCTCCGGTAACCAGCACTTTCTTATCCTTGAGGTTCATGGGGAATTTTCGATTTTCGATTATTTTCGATTTTCAATTTTCGATTGGGCCGCAAGCCGAGGCTGCTACCTGAACGGGAAGTTCATCGAGAGCCCCGACCTCCAAGCGTCGGCTGCTACCTGAGAGGGTCGGTTCATGGAGAGCTTCGACCTCCGAATTTCGGACGTGAATTGGCCCCATGAACCCAACCCAATCTCACGTAGCAGCCGAGGTAACGAGGTTCTGATCTTTTTCCCGGAGAACGCGTTTGGGGTAGAGTGAGCCTCCTGACGTCGGCTGCTACCTGAGGGTCTGTTCATGGGTAGCTTTCACCTGCACGTCATGTGCACGCGAATTGGGGCCATGAACTTCCACTGAAAAAGAGCCCTCACCCCCAGCCCCTCTCCCATCGGATGGGAGAGGGTGGCCGCAGGCCGGGTGAGGGTCAGGTTCAT
>DATLUX010000174.1:0-26442 GCA_035577805.1 Verrucomicrobiia bacterium | reverse complement strand
AAGCCAACTTCACAAACGACAGCCGTCGCGCTATTCCCAAAAGTGCTTTTGACATGTCCCCGTAAATCCGGGGCAATGAGCGTAAAAGTGTTACCCATGTCTATGCTCATTGTGTTACCCATGTCTGTGCTCCGTGCCGTGGGGAAGCGCCCCGTTGCGGCCTGCCCCGACTTGAGTCTTTCAAGTCCTTGAACGCGGCTTTTGTGCTCTTCTCAGTGTGCAAACCGAGCAAAGAAATTCATCCTGCACGGCTCGACACGAATCTGTCGCGTCAAACGCATTCGGAAAAATAAACGTGCTCCTACGTTCTCACCCCTCACCCTACCCTCTCCCCGTTGAGGGGAGAGGGAGTCGCGCCGTGTATCGTTCTTCTTAGCATGTGCGCGCGCATGATACGCGGTCATAGACCGCCGCTACAGCAATTCCAGAGTCTTCAGCGCTTGATCAGGCGATAAAATCGGCTCGACCCGGTTCGGGGCACGAACACTTCAACAAAATTACCATTGGTGCTGCGTGTGGACGCATCGGTGATCCAACTGCCGGCACCAAGAGTCGGAGTCGACTGCAACTCGTAGCCTGCGAGATAGAGAGGCCAACGCACGATGTGCGGGGTCGCCCACGACAGTCCGGCAGGCAGGGGAAAGCCGGGCGAAGGATCCGCGGCGATCCAGCTGGCCGGATCGTCTCCGTAAGCGTTGAGCGGTGTTCGTTGCAAGGAGGCGCCTTGGCCGTCGGCTCGGACTGGCCATGGCGGGCCATCCCGATAGTGAACTGCGTCAATCAGCACATAAGGCACCGCGCCGTTGCCCGACACAGGAGGCGGCTCCGGTTTCTGCAGTTCCAATCGATCGTCTGTGTTGTCGAGCCGGCCACGATAGGGGCCAAGCAGCGTGACGGCAGGGTTCAAGCCGTACACCCCGCGGAAGGCTGCGGCCGCCGACCCGGACGCGGATGGGTCGAAGCCCACCACCAACACAATTTCCCCGCTCTTTAAAGAGAAGTTCGCGGGAAACTCGAACTCCACGCCCGCGCGCAGCCGCCAAGGATTCCCGGCGGCGTCCTCCAAGACCACAGACTCAACGCTGATGTTCTGGAGCTCGATGTACTCAAGGCCGGGTTCTTCGTCGCCTTCACATGGGATTCCGGCCGGGGCACAGGGCGGATGATAGTGAATCTCGCTGATCACCACCGGGCCGACCTTGGGCCCGGCATTGGTGGAGCCAAGAGTCGACGTGGACTGCCCTACGAAGTGTTCTTCGCCAATGCTGGTGAGATGGCGTCCGAAGGAAACACCTGTGGCGGCGGCTCCGAATCGGAAGCCGTGGCTATAGCCGGTGAGTTGACCAGCGGCCGTGGCGGAAAAGAGGAACGCTTCATCGCCGTCGCTGCTGAAAGCAAAGCTCCCGGGCGCACGTGGAATGGCATTGAAGTTGGCTTCCGTAAATACCACAAAACCGCCGGCAGGAATCAAGGTGCCATCAGGGATCCGAAACTTACGCGGTGTCGCCGTATCATCAGTGATGAACCAGCCGCCGACGTCGGCAACGCCGTCGGTCGGATTATGCAGTTCGATGGCGTCGACGGATGGAGGGTCGGTGTTGGAGAGCACCTCGTTGACGACCACGGGCACCGTGGCAGGCAGCCCGGGGTCCGTCGTCCCCGGCGTGCCATTGGGGAGGCCGCTTGGACGCCAGTTCGTGCGGTCGCCCCATCGGTCTGGGTCCGCCAGTTCGTTCACCACGACCAGGGAGAAGCCGAGTCCGTCCGTCACCGGATACCACGTGTTGTTGTAACGGAAATCGTGAATCTCCTCGTTGCGGGCATCGAGCAATTGAATCCGTTCTCCGCTGTTCTCGAGCGCTCCCTGGTAGCTGCCGGCGATGGGCCGGCCGGCGCCATAGCGGGCGACAAACGCCGCCGGCTGTTTGACCACCAGCACGGCGGCCCCTGGCCCCAGCGTGGTCACGGCGCTGCCGCTGAATTCGAATTCGATGCCGCCGACAAACCTGACTCCAGTCAGGTCCAGCGGCACGGCGCTGATGTTTTTCAGTTCAACGTATTCGAAATTCTCCGGGCTATTGGTGTCGCCTGGGACCGGTGGCGCGGGATGATACATAATTTCGGTGATCCGCAAGGCTTGCTGGGCTGGACTGGGCGCGCCGGGATAGGTCAGCGTAGCCACGTTGGTGCCGGCGCGGTTGAACAGTCGCAAGCTCTCCCCGCGCGCGCTCAATTGACCTTGATAGTTGCCGACAACAAGCAGGCCCTGCCCGCCGTGCGGATTGAGCGACCGTTGTTTGAACGCCACCACGTCGGGCGACAAATAAAGACGGCGCCCGGACGGGATCACGGTGCCAGGGGCGAAAGTGAATTGAATCCCGCCGTCGATGCGCCAGCCGGAAACGTCCACCGCGACCGT
This sequence comes from Verrucomicrobiia bacterium, assembly GCA_035577805.1. Taxonomy (GTDB): domain Bacteria; phylum Verrucomicrobiota; class Verrucomicrobiia; order Limisphaerales; family JADJPG01; genus DATLUX01. The sequence goes on along the minus strand of DATLUX010000174.1, from coordinate 24,023 downwards.
GTTGCTGTTGATCAGCTCGACATATTCCTGGCGTTGATCGCCCGACGCCGGATTGAAGTCGATGTCGCCGAAAGTGAGCGGCGGCGTGCCGTTCTGTGCATCGGGGATGCCCACGGCGTTTCGGTTCGTTGAAACGGCCGCCGCGCTGTGGGTCAGGTAAAGGTGAGGACGGCGCGCCACCAGATAATTAGTGCGCAATATCGAGATGGCCGTGGCCAAGGTCTGAACCGCGCCATAGCCGGCGCCCCACCGGCTTAAATCCAATGCGGCATCCGCTTGATGCAACGGATACAAGCGATCGAGTTTGGCTTCGTATTTGAGCTGGCCGGCGGGCGTGCCCGGCGGCTGCAACAGTTCGTCCATCAAAGTTCGAAGCCGGCGCAGGAACATCTCCCGGGTCACGGGTGTGGCGTAAACCGCGTCGAATAAATTATTCACGCCGCAACAGTTGCGCCCGGTCTGTCCGTAGTAAGGATGGCTGATGTAAGGTTCGCCGCTCGCGCCGGTCGTAGCGTCCTTGATCGCGGTCACGTCGTCATTGACCAAGCCCACTTTGCCGAAGCTCAGATCTTTGTCCCAGGGAAACGTTTGCCAGAGCTGGCTGCCGGCGCTGTCGCGGTAGAGATAGATGTTCTTGATCGCGCGATCCCAGTCTTGAGAAACCACGCCCGCGGCGAGATAATTGATGATCTCCGGCAGATCGAGCAGGTCGAAGAGATTGGTGCCGCGCTTCGGGTTAGTGGGCGAGATACCGTTGACCAATTGCTGCAGGTCGCTGTTGTTTTCGGTACGCCGGGTCTTCTTTTCCACGCCGCTGGTGGCGGAATTGATTCCGTTGAAGAGTTTATAAAGGGCGCCGGCCGGATCGAGTCCGCGCTTCTCCAGAAAAGTTTCATCTACCTGCTCGGTCAACAGGGCCACGCTGTAGAAGGAACCATTGCGCTCGACTCGCACGGAAAAACAGTCGCTCGCGGGCACCCCGGAGTCCTGGTAGCTCTCGTAGGTCAGCGTTTGCCGCACCAACGCTTTGTCCTGATACGTGGCGTTGAGGTTGATCTCCTCGACCCGCGCCGCATCCGCGCGATACCGGAAGTGCGCTCCCGGGTTAAAATCGAACTTATAAGGCTTCTTCGGAAAGGTCGGCGCGGACGCGCCGCGGACGCGGTTGAACACATTGTCGTAGAATTCCCCGGCGAAGAATACCGAGGCGCGTGTGCCGCCGGAGGTGTCGGCGGCGGCGGCGTTCTGGACGAACCAATGAAAGACCGGCAGCGCATTGGTCAAAGTGGGGTTGACGACCACCGTTCCCAAGTAGGCCGGAGAATTGTTGGTGCTCGTGAAGGGCGGAAAGCGCGAGATGCGCCCGTCGGTATCTCGGGCCAAGACATACCAGCGCACCATCTGGCCGGGCGCGGAGGCGCTGGCCGGGATGGTGGCCCCGAAGACGCCGTCGTTGGCCGCGCCATCGCTGTGCGCGCCATCGTCCAGCAACGGCACGCTGACTTCGGGCCCAAACATGACCCGATATTGGAGGGTGGCCGAGGCCACCGGCCCAAAGGCCGGTCGTAGCGTTGCAGTGACTATGATGTCCTGGTTATCCCTGGGCACAACTGGACTATGTTGAAGCTCTCGGATGATGGGGCCGAGCACCTCCACGCCGTCGTGGTTAGCCTGGCCGGGTGTAGGGCTTGGAAAATAGCGGGCCACGGGCGCTCCTAAAGGAGTCGACGCAACGAGTTGCGAGAGTAACAGCAGATCGGGGCTGTTGGTGGGATTGTTCAGGGCTTGGAATGCCAGAACGTTCTCGCCGAGGTGCAGCAGATCCCGGTCGGAGGTCAGGTCGAAGTCGGCGAAATTTGTGGCGGCGGTATCGGTGCGCGGCGTGGTGGCGGTGGCGTTCCAAGTCAGCGTGGCGGGTGCGTTGCTGCGCGCCACTTCCACTCCGTTGAGGTAAGCGACAAACCCATCTTCGAATTTCATCCGCACCGTCAACGAATCGAGCTCCGGCAATTCGGTCAGGGTGAAGGGCAAACGGATGTAAACCGACCCGTTCACATTGTACATCTGCGTCTCGACATTGAGGCCGATCAGGGGAAGAAAATCGACTCCGACGGGCTGGCGATCGTACCCGACGCCACCGGTGCCGCTGAGCCATGATTCATCGTCGAAATTGACTTCGATCCAGGACGAGCCGAGTTCCGGCCCGGTCGGAACCAGTGCGTGCACCACGGCCCCCGTGGCCACAAGCGTGAGCGGCGCAAAGTCGCGCACCCGTCCGTAGGAGACGTCCGCAACTTGCACGGGAAACGTCGGCGCGAACTCCGTGGCCACGCTCACGCCGTCTGGTGCCACCAGGGCTAGGTATTCGCCCTCTCCGGAGAGTTTGAAGTTCGTGTGCAACGGCGCTCCGGGCACACGCCGGTTTTTTTCCGAAGCGAAAACGATGAGGTAACCGTTGGCGGCCAGGTTGGTGGCAGGAAACTGCCATTTAATGAGGTTATTGGTGGAATCCGTCAGAGACCACCCGGCCAGATTGACCGGCTCTGGGCCGAAATTATGGAGCTCGATCCAGTCCGAGTTGGCGCCATCCTCATCCTTGAGCGAGGTGTTGTTGACCGCCATGAACTCCGTGATCTCGAGCTGCGCGTGCGCGGGTGGAAGAGTCACGAGCAGCGCCAGCGCCACGAAGAACGCCGCCGGCAACAGGGGGCGATGCCGCTGCGTCGTGGCGCGGCGTTTGGCTTCAAGGTGCTTCATGTCTGCGCACGCGCGCCGCTGGCCGCTCACGGTTGGAACAGCCGGAAGAACACCTGAGCGTTGCCAATCGGAACGGTCAACTTGTTGGTGCCGCCTTGGAGCGTCGGCGGTTCGCCCGCGTAGTTCGCGTAGGGACCGTTAATCGCAGAGGCCGTTTGCAAGACATAGTTGGGCGGGAAAGCCGGCCAGGTCAACAAGACCGCTTTCTGGATGGTCAACACCGGTGGCCCGGACGGCGCCGCCGCCCGGAAATGCCCGCGAATTTGAGCAGCGCTCAGCGCGGTGTCGTAGAGGGCGACTTCATCGATTAATCCGCGGAAATTAAACGACGCCACCGTGCCGCTGCGCGTGCCACCAATCAGCACCCGGTCCGGCGCCGGCCCCGCATCCTGCAGCGTTCCGCCGATGTCCTGTTCGGAGCCCTTGACGCCGTCGACGTAGACGGTCAGCACGCCGTCGGCAAAAACACCCACCAGGTGATGCCATTGTCCACGGGCGGAAGGCGTGGGGCCGGCGGCCAGTCCGAAGACGTTGTTATTATTGCGCACGACGAGATTGGCGAAGTCACCGGGAGCGAAGTCCAATTCGTAACTGCCATCCCATCGGGCCACGATCGCATGAAAGGCCGGGTTATTGTTGGCCGCCGGATCGAGGCTCGCCCACGCCTCCACGGTGAGGGTGTCGCCGACATGAAACAGGCCAAGGTCAACGAAAGTCCCGGGCGCCCCGTCGAATTTCGCGGCGCGTCCGAGTCGAGAGCTGATCGACGGTTGCCCCAAAGTGATCCCGCCGGTGTAGGTGCCGCCGCCGGTGGCCAGGCTCCCCAGATCCGTGGCGGTTGTGCCCGCCGTGTCATCCAGCGGATAATAATGGACGGGATTGTCGGCCAGGATGGCTTCGGTGTAAGTCGCAAATACTGGCGCGGGCGTAATCACCAGGTCCGCCGGGTCGCTGACCACCGCTCCGGCGGAATTGGCCACGCGGACGGAGTAACGGCCGCTGTCATTGGTGGATGCGTTGGCGATGAGATAAATGGCGGTGGTGGCGCCGGCGACGACCGCGCCGTTCTTGCGCCATTGGAAAGCGGTGCCGCCGGTGGTTTCGACCGAGAGCACAACATCGCTACCTTCCAGATAGGTGCCGCCGACGGGCTGTGTGACGATGGTGGGAGGACTCACCAACGGCCCATATGCTTCGAGTTCCTGGATGGCCGGCTCGATGCCGCATCCGACGGGCGTGATGACCAGGCGGACGCCCGCGACATTGGAAATCACCGCGAAGCTGAAAAAGGAGCGGGGCATGGGCGTGGCACAACCGGTCTCGGTGTATGAATAACTGCCGATCGCGGTCCAGGAGGACGCCGCCGTGGGATTGAGATCCCGCGAATACTCCAAACTGTAGGTCGCTCCGGAGCGCCCGTTGTATCCGGTTTGCCCGTGCCACACCACACTATCGATGTCAGCCGGCGCCGGGAAGGCCACGCCGACGAACTGGCCCGGCGCAGCACTAGCCGGGATCCAGGAAAACCCGGTTTGATCGATGACCCCGTCGTTCACGTCGGGCGCGGAATAATTTGGACCCAGATCGGAGCTGGAGAACGCCACTCCACCGCTGCCGGCCAGGCAGAGATTAGGTCGTCCCGCGATGGCGGAAGCTACTGGACCGTCGCCGACCGCACTGGGCGAGACAGCGGCCGGCGCATAGGCTTCGAGTTCCTGAATGGCCGGTTGGATGCCGCAGTTCACCGCGGTGAAGAGCAGCCGAATGCCGGTGACTCCGGCGATGGGAGTGAAGGCGAAGTACGTGCGTGGCATCGGCGTGGCGCAATTCGCCTCCGTGTAGGTGTAGGCACCGATGTCCGTCCACGTGGAGCCAGGTCCAGGATTCGGGTCGGTCGAATACTGCAGGCTGTAAGTAGCGCCGCTGCGCCCGTTGTAGCCAGTCTGGCCGTGCCAGACCACCGCGCCCAACGTGTTGGCGCCAGGGAAGCGCACGCCGACAAATTCGTTCACATTCGCCGTGGCCGGGATCCAAGAGAAACCGGTGTGATCGATCACCCCGTCGTTTACGTCGGGCGCCGAATAGTTCGGGCCCAGATCGGAACTGGAGAAAGCCACGCCGCCCGCGGAGGCCAGCGCTACGTTAGCGCGGCCAGCTACGGCCGCGGCGACGTCGACGTCACCCACGACACCCGGAGTGAGAGTGGCGGCCACGATGGCGGGACAACCTGCCATGCCGGTGAACAAGGCGAACAAGGTGCTGAGGATCTTGGTCTTCATGGTTCCGTTCAGGATCTTTCGAGGCCGTGTTTACGCTCGTTACGAGGCAGGCCTCGAAACTGCCAGGCAACGAAGTCTAATGGAACGAGGGCGTGCGGATCGGAGTTCCCAACTCAACCGGAGCCATCGGCTGCGGCCGCTGCGCCAGGAGCGACCCGATAAACCTCCGTGAGCACGGCTTGCACCCGCTTCTGGATATGCGTCGCCATCGCTTGGCGCGCGGCCCGCGCATCCCGTCGTTCCAACGCTTTCAGAATCGTGACGTGTTCTTCGAAGGAATCGCGCAAATTGTGCAGATGCTCCCCAGTCAGACGACAAAATGCCCGCACCAAAAGCCGATAACGCCGGATCTCAGCGTGGAGGCGCGCATTGCCGCTGGCCGCCGCGACCATTTCATGGAACCGGATGTCAAATTCGATGGCGCGTTCCGCCCAACTCGGATCCTTGCGCGTCCGAGCCAGTTCGTTGGTGGCGATGCGCAATTCGCCCAAGGTCTGCTCGTCGATGCGCTCGGCGGCACGCTCGGCCGCCGCGCATTCCAGGAGCAGCCGGACGTCATAAATGTCGGTAACTTCCTGTGGGCTGAGCGTTTTCACGCGCGTCCGACTGCCAATCAGTTCGATCAGTTCATCGGCGGCCAGCCAAGCCAGGGCTTCGTGCACCGGGGTGCGGCTTACTCCCAGTTCGCGGGCCAGAGCCACTTCATTGAGTTCGGTGCCGCTTGAGAGACGGCCGCAAAGAATGGCTTCGAGGATCGTTTCGTAAACGGAATCCACCAGGGTCTGCCGCGCCAGCGGCGCGCCGTTTTCAGTGAGTCGCAACATGGTTTTTAAGTGGAGGTAACGGGCCGATCTCGGATTGCGAAGGGTGTAGGGTGTATTCAGGCACTGCCCCCGCACAAGGCAGCTCGGGGCGCGGTCCCGCGTGTGCGGGACGCTTCATCGTCCGCCTGCTCCAGGACCTGGGAACTGTCCAACGCTGCCTCCGATCCTCAGCTTGAAGCGGCCTAAAAGGCCGCGCTCCACGGGGCAGGTACGCGAATGGGCCCGATTGTGAAGTGCATTTCGTGACTTTGGCAGGGTGGGCACTTGAGCTTGACGCAATGAGGTCGACCATTATGCTGCGTGGTGAATTCTGCATGCAGCATACGGAGCAGTCCCGATCTGTCAAGCCTGTTGCTTCGCCAGCGATTGACCGGTATCAGCCTTCTATGCAGTCGCTCGCCCAGCGCGTCTTCGCCCTGCCGTCTCTCTCCCTGCATGGCGTGGTTGGTCCGCCTCACGGCTCTCCCCTCCTCTTCCTCCATGGCGTGACCCGCCGCTGGCAGGATTATGGCCAGTTGCTCCCGGCTTTCCTGGATCGCTGGCAGGTCGTTGCCCTCGACCATCGCGGCCATGGCCGTTCCGACCGCGCTCCTCACGCCGAGTATTTGCTCCGCAATTATGCCGACGATGTGGCTGCGTTCCTGGAGAATCATCTGCCGGCTCCGGCTGTGTTATTTGGTCATTCGTTGGGCGCGTTGGTGGCGGCGCTGGTGGCCGCACGCTTGCCTCGCCGGGTCCGCGCACTCGTCCTGGAGGACCCGCCTGCTACGGTCCTGGGCCCGCGCATCGTCGAATCCCGGTTTCTGCTGCAGTTCACCGGCACGCGCGAATTGCTGAACCAGAGGCACACGGTGGACTCGCTCGCCGCCGCCCTGGCGGATCTTCCGGTCCATCGGCCAAGCGACGGCGCCGTGGTGCGGTTCCGTGAGCTGCGCGATTTGGAAGCATTGCGTTTCGGCGCGGAATGTCTGCTCCAGATTGATCCTGCGGTATTGGATCCTTTAATTACCGGACGTTGGCTGGAAGGAGTCGATTGGTTCGGTGCCTTGCCGCAGATTGAGTGCCCGGTCCTGTTACTCCGCGGTGAGCCGGCCTGCGGCGGCATGCTGGAAGCCACCGAAGCGGAACGGATCCTTGGCTTGCTGAGACGCGGAGCGCAGGCGCACTTTCCCGGCAGCGGCCATTCCATCCATTTCACCAATCCAACGCGCACCAGTCAGGTGGTGCAGGACTTTCTTGAGTCCTTCTTGGTTACGCCTCAGAATTATCAACCTTCCCAACCATGAAAACGGCTACCGGCACCACGATTATTTCGAACGGCCAACTCTTTGACGGCACGGGCGCGGCTCCGATCCGGAATGCGACCTTGGTGATCGAAAACGGGCGCGTGCGCTACGCCGGTCCGGCGGCGTTGGCGCCCGCGGCGCCGCGCGGCGCGACGCAGCTCGACGCCCAGGGCGGCACGATTCTGCCGGGCCTGGTGGAGGCGCATTATCACGCCACCTATTTCAATGTGGCGAAGCTCGAAGATCTCGACATTAAGTATCCGGTGGAATACGTGACGCTGTTGGCCGCGGTCAACGCCCGGCTCGCCTTGGAATGCGGTTACACGGCGGCCCGTTCCGGCGGTTGCCTCTTTAATTGCGATGTCTGGCTTAAAACCGCCATCGAGAACGATTTGATCCCTGGCCCGCGCCTGGTGGCATCCGGGCGGGAGATCTGTTCTGCCGGCGGGCTGATGGATTGGAATCCGGACTTTCGGCGCATTGGGATGGACGGCTTGGTCTTTTGCATCAACGGAGTGGAGGACGCGCGCAAGGCCGTGCGGGCGCTGGTGAAGGATGGAGTGGAATGGGTGAAGACGTATCCGACGGGTGACGCGGCCTGGCCGGACGTGAATGATCATCATACGTTGTGCATGACGTTCGAGGAGATGCATGCGGTGGTGACCACAGCGCACAATCATAAGCTCAAAGTGACGGGCCATTGTCGCGCCACCGAGGGGATCAAGAACGCATTGCGCGCGGGTTACGACAGCGTCGAGCATGCGACTTTCATCGATGAGGAGGGGCTGGAACTGTTGCTCAAACGCGATCTGCCGGTGGTCCCGGGCCTGCAATTTGAGCAGGCGAGCGTGATTCACGGGCCGGAATTCGGCCTTGCCCAGAAGGTGATCGACGGCCATCAGGAGACGCTGGAAGGTGGCGCCGAAAGTTGCCGGCGCATCCTCAAGGCCGGCGGCCGGCTCGGCATGGGCGGGGATTATGGCTTCGCCTGGAATCCTCACGGCCAGTACGCCAAAGAGCTCGCGTTCTTCGTCAAATATGTCGGGTTTTCCACCCTCGATACCCTCAAGTGTGCCACCAAAACCGGCGCCGAAATCATGGGTCGCGGCCAGGACCTCGGCACTTTGGAGCCCGGCAAGCTGGCAGACGTGCTTGTCGTGGACGGCGATCTGATCCAGGATATCACCTTGCTCGAGGATCGAGACAATATCCTGGCGGTTCTGCAGGGCGGCTTGGTGAAAGCCGGGCGGCTGGCGGGACGGTCGGTGGTGGAAGTGCCCGTGGCGGTTTAGCAGGCTGGACCAGCGGTCTATGGACGTGTTCAGCCATTCACGCGCTCACACATGCTAAGAAAAACATACCCAGGCGCCACTCCCTCTCCCCTCAACGGCCTCCACGGGGAGAGGGCCAGGGGTGAGGGGCCTGCCACGCCCGTAGCCCGCAGGGCCAAGGCGGGTGAGAAGGGTTCCGACGGCCTGTTTTGTCCCGGACCGCGGCCGCGCCGCGAGTTCCTGCGTCTGGGTCTGCACGGTTTGGCGGCCACGCTCTCGTTGCCGGCGCTGCTCCAGTTAAGGGCGCGGGCGGCGACAAACCCGGCGGCGCGTCGAACCGCCGTGATCCTGGTTTGGTGTCGAGGCGGCTTGTCGCATCTCGACACGTATGATCCCAAGTCCGACGTGGGCAGCGAATTTCGGGGGCCGTTTCAACCCATCCCTAGCGCCGTTCCCGGCTTGCACGTGTCCGAACTGTTGCCGCGTCACGCCCGGATCGCGCGGCGATTTACTTTGGTGCGTTCGCTTTCGCACACGGGTGGCGGGCATCCGGCCGGTTCGTTGCAAATGTTGACGGGCGATCCGGATCCGCAGGACAAGCCGCGGCCGGTTTACCCGGATTGGATGACGGTCGCGAATCTTTTGCGGGAGGATCGCGGACGGGCGCTTCCGAATTACGTGGGGGTCAATGGCATCACTCATTACGACAATTTCGAGATCGCGGGCTCGGCCTACGTGAACCCGGCGTACGGGCCGTTTCTGGTCAACGGCGATCCCAACCAACCGCAGTTTGAAGTTCCCAATGTGGGTTTGAAAGACGCGGCGAGCGCGGATCGTTTGCAGGGGCGAGTGGACTTGCGCCGCGCACTGGATCGCTTGGAACGGGCGGTCGATCGGTCAGGAACCATGGCGGCCATCGACGAATTTGAAGCGCAAGCGCTGCGTTTGCTCACCAGCCCGGCGGCCAGGAACGCGTTTGATTTGCGTCAGGAATCCGAGGCGGTGCGCGATCGTTACGGGCGTCATCGGTGGGGACAGCAGTGTCTGCTGGCCCGGCGTTTGGTCGAGGCGGGCGTGGAGATCGTGACCACCACGTTGGATGGGCCGTTGTGCGGACGGGTCGCCAATTGGGATGATCACGCCGTTAACCATCACATCTTTGAGGCGCTCCAGTTCCGGGCTCCTCCCTTCGACCAGGCGGTCAGCGCGCTGATCGAAGACATCTACGAGCGCGGGCTGGACCAGCGGACGTTAGTGGTAGTGTCCGGAGAGTTTGGCCGGACGCCTCGCATCGAGCACACCGCCAGCAGCGGAGGCGGCGTGGCCAGTGCGCCGGCAGGAGTCACGCAGCCGGGACGTGACCATTGGCCGCGCGCCTTTTCCCAATTGTGGGCTGGTGGCGGGATCGAGACGGGGAAGATTCTGGGAGCCACGGACCGTCGTGGGGAAGACGTGACGGAACGCCTGATCACACCGGGTGACTTTTTGGCCACGCTTTATCGCCATCTCGGCATCGATTTTGAGAAGGTGGCCATCCCCAATTTCGCCGGGCGCCCTGTCCCGATCGTAGCGGAAGGCCGGCCGGTCCCGGAACTGCTGGGGCGCGCGTGAACCGGCGGGGCTGTATTGTCCGCAGACAGGAGAAACTATCCCCGCGCCGGGCACTCTTTGGAGCAACCGGGACACACACTCAGACGCAAACGGCATGATGATCGGAACTATTCTGAATGCGCTCGGGATTTTAATCGGAGGCATCCTCGGCTTAACCTTGCGCAAGCAGATGAGTCAAGCCACGCAAGTTGGGATCAAAGGCGCGCTGGGTGTGCTGGTGATCTTTGTCGGGCTTAAAACCACTTGGACCAGCCTGGGCGGCGGGTTGGGCTTGGTGCTCAAACAAGTGTTCATTGTGATTCTGGCCCTCACGCTGGGTCGGTTGACAGGCCGCCTGCTGCACCTGCAGAAATGGTTGAATCGTCTGGGCCAATATGCCCGCGAACGATTCGCCAAATCGACTTCGCCTGATCCCGCCGGGTCAGCCTCATCGCATCGTTGGGCCGAGGGGTTTATCACTTGCACGATTCTCTTTTGCGTCGGGCCGATGGCCCTGCTGGGATCAATTCAGGACGGCTTATCCGGCCGGTGGCAAACCTTGGGCGCCAAAGCCATCATGGATGGACTGGCGACCATGGCGTTTGTCGGCACGTTCGGGTGGGGCGCCATTTGCGCGGTCGTGCCGGTGGTGGCGTATCAGGGGACGATCACCCTGGCGGCGCAGTGGGTGGCGCCGTGGGTGAGCGATCCGGCGTTGATGAATGCCGTGAACGCCACCGGCGGCTTGCTGGTGTTCTGCATCGCGCTGATCATCCTGGATTTGAAAAAATTTGAGATCGCCGATTACCTGCCCAGTCTGGCCTATGCGCCGTTGATCACCTGGCTGTGGAAATGATGTGGCCGGCGCGTCCCCAAAAAGATCCTGTTCGGCAGAAAAATGGCCGGCAGGAAGATGGGCCTCACCTCAAACCTGTAGCGGCGGTCTACTCCCTCTCCCCTCAACCCCCTCAACGGGGAGAGGGCCGGGGTGAGAATACGCCACGGGTCCACGCCAGAATTCGCAATGGTCGCGCCATTGCAGCACCCAGCCCCAATCGCAACCGAGGCGTCAATGTCAAAGATATAGACCCCATTGGTCCCCAACTCTTCCAAGCGCCGCGCACATACCCAATAGCCACCGGGTTCCCAGAACAAAATCTTGATGCGGTGATTGCAAAAAACATAGTCAACCCCGAACCTCGAACCCGAACCGCTTGCCAGATCGTGGAGCCGACTCTAGGATTGGTTCTATGCATTCCGGGTTGTGGTTTGGCGCTTGTTTGGGCTCGATCCTATCCGCGGCCACGTCTGCTCTTCCTCACGATGGATTTCTGTTTGAGAATCCGTTGTTCCCGGCGGTGGAAGATGGGGCATGGGCAGCGCCGGGTGCGCCGGGCTTCTTTGCCCCCGCCGCCGCGGAAGAGCCTCCAGGCTTATCGATTCAGCATCCCGATCCCGATGAACCACTGCTGGTGACCTGGCCGGCGTCCGCGTCGGAGTGGGGCTTGGAATATTCCTCACGCTGGGCGGACGGGTCTTGGATCCGAGTCTCGCCGTTCTTCTACCAAACGAACTTGGATTACCGGTTCCTTCTTGTGCCGCCGCAAGAAGACGCGAGGTTTTTTCGGCTGCGGCGGCTGGTGTCAGCGGCGGGGCAGACGGGTCTGTGGTCCATGGATGAAGGAAGTGGAACGGCGGCGGGAGAAGCCAATGGCGCGTCCAAGGTGTTGACCCTCTCGAACGTGGATTGGGCTGCAGGCCGCGTGGGGCCGGGCTCGCTGCGATTTCGTGGCGGCAGTGCAGGCGCCGGTGGCAGCAGAGCGTGGGTTAACAATGCCGGTTATGCGGTGCTCGCCTCCGCCGGCCGGCCGTTCCACGTTTCTTTCTGGTTTAGTCCGGACAATCTTACGCCGGACTGGCGCGGCTTGGCCGGCAACGCTACCGAAGGAACCGGCGGTTGGTATGTGGCTCTACGGTCCGTCGGGCCCGGGACCAACGAACTGATGTTCGCCGCCATGGGGGCGGCTGATTCCCTGCGCGTATCCGGCCAGACGCTGTTGTTGCCAGGGCAATGGTACCGATTGGCCGCAAGTTACGATGGCGCTGAGGGCAGTCTTTATCTTGATGGCGCGTCATTGGGACATGGTTCGGGGAGTGTTCCCACTCACGACGGCCCCATTTTCTTTGGAGGCGGTGTGATGGGCTACGACAGTTTCGTGGGGCGCATGGATGAGATTCGCACCGGCACGAATCATCTAACGCTGGAGCAGGTCTCGTTGCGCGCTCACTATAAATTCGAAGAGCCCGGTGGTGATTCGTTAACCGACAGCGGGGTTGACGGACATGGGGCAATGCTGGTGGGTTCGTTCGCCAGAGTGTCTGGCCGGGAGGGGCAGGCCGTCGATCTGCGGTTGGGCCGAATCGAGATTCCGAACGCGGACTTGACCGTGTTGCCAGAATCGGGGGGCGCATTCAGCGTGTCGTGCTGGTTGCGCCCGGAGCAATTGCCTGTCGGCCGGAGCGGGCTGATGAAGTGCGGTTCCGGACAGCTCGGTGGCTGGGAACTGACGGTGGAAACCGAGGCGCCTGCGGAGACTTGGCTTCATTGGGATGCAAAGAGCACGGGCGGAACGCTCGATGCGCGTGTGCGGGTGCCGTTGGTCGCGGGCACTTGGTCCAAGCTGGACCTGACCTACAACGGCGGGGTGGCGGTTTTTTATCTGAACGGCCGCAAGCTCCATGAGCAGAATGGTGCCATCTTGGCCAACCGCGGGCCCGTGGTGGTCGGGGCACGGCCGGGTCAGCCTGGGTTCAGCGGCCTGATCGATGAGCTGAAGGTCTACAGCAGCGAAAGGGGTCCATCGGAAATTGGTCCGGTGGCACGCGTAATGTGGGAAACGGTGCATCGCGCTGGAACTACTAATCTGGTTCTGCAAGGTTTCGGGCCTCCGGGGTATTTACTCAGTTATGCCATCGTTCCGTTGGTTGCGCCGACGAACGGGTTTGTGACGCAGTCGGCGCCGGGGTCGCCTGAGATCGTCTTTCATGCCGGGTCCCGTAGAGGACCCGACGCTTTTTCCTACACGGTGAGCGATGGCGAATTTACTACGGAGCCGACCCTGGTGTTAATCAGCGTAGTGGAACCGCATTGGTTGTCGCCTGGGGGAGCCGTTGGCGGGACCAGGGACGGCAGTTCGCCCGCAAGGGCATGGGCGGCTGGTTCGGCGGACGCGCTGGACGCGATTTGGCGAACCAACAATTACTACGATTGTTTCTACTACGCCCCTGGTCTCTACGAGACGCGGGGCTGGCGTTACGGGGAACGGTCCACCGCCTCGCCTGGGTGCAAGCACATCGGTTCTGGGTCCGAAGGGGCAGACGCGTCAACGATCCGGTTGGTGGACATCTGGGAGCCGTTTATCGAAGAGATGATTTTCGCACCCGGCAATTTCCCTTCGTTGGTCAACGATTTCGAGGTCCATCACTTGGTCCTGGATTGTAACGGGGCCAACTTGCCAAAGTATTTTCCTGGCCTGCCCGAATGGATCCGCATTCCGCTGCGCAGCACCGGACGGGTAGACGCCGTGACCATTCGGTGGTCGGGCGAGTCGCTGTATCCGGGCTTGCGGGCAGGGCAGGCTACCGCATTGACGCTGGCCACGCGCAAATCGGGCGTCGATACCTTCGTCACGAATTATGTGGCTTCTCACCCAGATGATGGCAGGCCGGACACGGTGCCCGTCGGGGCAGAAGCGGACGAGTTATATATTCAGCTGACCCGGCGCGGTGCGGGAATGGCTGTTTATGGGATCAGGGAGATCGAGGTGGCGGGGCCGGAGGTGAGTCTGCCGCAGGCCACAAAAAGCGGAGGCGGGCTGAGCCAGTTAAACACCAATTATACCATCGCCTGGGCGCTGGATGGAGATCCGACGACGGCCTGGGCGAGCGGGCCGGAAGAGCAGGTGCGGCTCGAACTGCCGCTGGCTCCGGGCACTGCGGTGACTCAACTCAACCTGCACTGGAATTGCCGGACGCTGCTGAGTCTCGAGAGGCTGGGTCCGGCCGCGTCCTACGAAATTCAGGCTCGAGACGAGATCACGGGTTTGTTCCAGACGGTATCGGCGTGGAGCCATGGGCGAGCGGCGTCTGGATGGGAGACCAATACGTTTGGAACCGCCCAATCGACTAATGCCATCGTTACAGATCGCTTGGCGTTGGTGTTAAAGGCGCGTGAGTTGGGAGTGACCTATTACAGCATCCGGGAAATGACGTTGCAGAATGGCTTGGCCCCGGTGGCGCTGAGGGTTCCGACGGCGCGAAGCAGCATGAATCTGGCTGGTGGTTTCCCGATCTTGAAAGCGTTCGACCGCGATACCAACTCGTATTGGGCCTCCAAATCCCAAGGCAGTGCCACCGCGATCAACGTGCAGGGCAATAACAATAAGTTTACCCATCTTAAAGTGATCGGCTTCGCCTCGCGTGCAGGACGTGACTGTTACCTCATTTTTCTTACCTATCCTCATCTGGGCGGCCCGCCCAATTACTTGGGCAACGTGCTGGTGGAAGATTGTGTGGTGTCGGATCCGGCCCCGGGCAATACCGACGGCTTGGATGCGTTCAACATGGCGGAGTGGCCGCCGAATCGACTAACCAACGCGGTCGTTAGGCGGTGCACGGTCCGCAACGTGAAGTCGGCTTTTGTGTACTCCCTTGGATTTACCGCGTCGGTGGTCGAACACTGTGTCGCGGAGGATTGCGGGATTGGGGTCTATTTCGAACCGGAGTTTGCCAACGTGGATGCGCTCGGTTCGATTCTCGTCCGCAGCAATCGATTCTTGAACGTCACGCACGGAGTTTATCTCCAGCATCACGCGAGTTCCTACTTCGACAGCCTGAGCGTGCTTTACAACGAGATCGTCCTGGAGGATTTTGGCGGATATGGCCTGGCGGCTTGCGATACATGCAGCGTGGGTCCGGGTGGGACCGTCACCAACGTGACTTGCCTGAATAACCTCATCCGCTACCAGGATTGGACTACGCCTTCCTGGCGGCCAGGAGTCGGCCTGCTTTATTCGGACATCCAGCACGCAGTTTTTGGTAACAACGTGGTCGTGCTGGATGCCCTGCGCACCCTGCGCGTGCGCCCATGCCCATCAGGCTTTATTCCGCCGGAAGTGCCTCCCGAAGACTGCGATCACCCGAACACGGCGCCCATTGATCCACCCACCTATCCGCCCTGCGTGGATGTGTTGCGTCCCGGCTACCGGCGGGCTTGGTTCAATAATCGGGGTCTATCAGGTCAGTTGCTCCCCGTGCGCACTTCCAATGCAGGTGCTGAAGGACCAGCTTCGCAACAACAGTGGAAAGAGTAATTCCGGCGCGGATGCGGGGTGTGGACAAAAGGGCTCTTCCCTTCGCTGAACTGAGGTGAAAACGGTAGCCGGATTCGTATCTGGGGTCGTATCTCGACATTGACATTCGACATTGTCGCTGTTGCTGCTCCGAGCCCTGCAAGCACAATGTCGTTTGTCGAGATACGACCCGAATGGCGGTTAGTCATGGTCACTACGGTACCTACGGTACTCAGAATACTCAGAACTAAAGTATCATCTCATTGGTTCATCGCGCTCGCGACACTGCCATTGATTACTCTTGGCTTGCTTTGTTTTCGGCAGCATCCTAGGTCGTACACACCATCTGATCACGTCATTCGTGATCTCGTAGATTCTCTACCTCGCGTGGGGCCCCAAAGATCCTTACATGGAGATTACACCGACGAAGCTATACGTTTGATTGATATTGGGGATCGCATTTAGCTTCGTCGAGCAGACCTCAACTGGCGACCAAGCGCTTGGCCCGACCAAGGATCGTGTGATCATGCTGATTGACGGTACGATTGCCGAGAAACGGGTGGAACAAGTTCGGTAAGGCAGCCTATGAAACTTCTATCATGCAGCAAAGCGGGCGCTCCGTTAGGCCTGTTTAGCTACAGACTTGTTTCATCGCTGCGCCGGGGAGGAAACAGTTCAGGCTCGCCCAGCGGCAGCCCGAAGAACAAACACAACCAGGGGCGCAGTTCCTCGAACTCGACGGCTTTGCCGGTGCTGATCAGAAAGGACCGCATGTTCTCGGTGAACCCTGCGCCGGCGAACACCACCAACCCCGGGATGGGCCACGCATCAATGTCCTTGATCATCGCGGGGATCTTTTCCTCGGCGGTGCCGCGCACGGACTGGAACTTGCATTCCAAGCCGAGGGTCTTGCGAGTTTGCGGATGGGTGAGCACGACGTCAATGTAACGTTCCGCGCCCCAGATCCGGCGCGCGACGCGGACCTGTTCTATTGCTTCCAGCCCGAGATCGCGGCCCAGATCGGTGACCGCGCGGGCTAACTCGTCACCATTGACGACCGCGAGCGCTCGTCCGGGCATGGGCGGTTCTCCGTGGTTTTGGGGTTCAGGAACAGATGTCGGGCCTGGTCGATGCGTTTCCCAGCGATCTTGAGATTCGCGTCATCCAAATCGATCCCAAGACAGCGCCGGCGCTGTTCCATCGACGCCACCGCCGTAGTGCCGCCCCCAAGGAACGGATCAAGGATGAGATCCCCTTCCTTGGTAGAAGCGAGCAGACAACGTTCGACCAAGGCCAGAGGTTTTTGCGTGGGATGTTTCCCGAACTTTTTCTCTTCTGCGCGCGGCGCGGTGATGCGCCAGACGCTTTTCATTTGTTTGCCGCCCGCGATCTGGCGCATGAGCGGGTAATTGAAGTAATGCCGGGATTTGGCCGACTTGGCCGCCCACAGCACGGTCTCGGTGGAGTGCGTGAAATAACGGCAGGACAAGTTGGGCGGCGGATTGGGTTTTTCCCAGGCGATATCATTCAGGATCTTGAACCCGAGCTGTTGCATGGCGTAACCGACGGAGAAGATGACATGCTGGGTGCCGGTTACCCAGATGGTGCCGTTCGGCTTGAGCACACGCTGGCAGCGTTTTAGCCATTCGATATTAAATTCGTGGTTCACCTCCGGGCCCCGGGATTTGTCCCAGGCGCCTTTGTCCACTTTCACCATGCGCCCGGCGTGACACGTGATCCCGCCGTTGGACAGGAAGTAGGGCGGGTCGGCAAAGATCATGTCGAACAACCCATCGGGATGGCGGCCGGCGAGGGCGTCCAGGATTTCCAGGCTGTTCCCGTGGTACAACCAGATCCCATGCTCGCTGTCGCTCAGCACTTGGCGAATGGGATTCGTGCGCGTGGCTTCCGCCGGTAATCCGTCCAACGGATCCTGGCCCGCAGGCAGGCCAGGGGGACGATGAGGGGACGGTCGCGGCACGGGCGGATCGTTCGGCCGGCCACCCAGAAAAGCAAGGAGGATGTTTCCCGGCGTGCATTTTGGACATTTCGCCGTTGCCATTGGGGTTGGTCTGTGTCGATCTGAACGCAGCGCTGGGCAGATGCGCGCGTCGGCGCATTTCTGCGGCGTTGAGCGATGCGACCGACCGATATTCAGCAGATTGGCGATGAACTGGCGGTGAAATGGGTTGATGGGACGGAAACCTTCGTCGGCCTGGAAAAGCTGCGCCGGCATTGTCCCTGCGCCGGGTGCAAAGGCGAGACGGATATCATGGGGAACCTCTACAAGAATCCGGACAAACCTTACGCCGCAAACGCCTTCAAACTTGTGCGCATTGCCACGGTAGGCGGCTACGCCCTGCAACCGCTCTGGGGCGACGGACACAGCACAGGGCTTTACTCGTTCGATTATCTCAAGCGCGTGGCCGAAGAGCCGTGAATGTTTGCGGCGGCCAGAAACAGCAGCAGTCCTGAACCCAATGCTGCCTGGCTCGCTGGTCGACTGGGGTGTCTCCTAAAAGGTTTATTTAGGTCCACCAGTGATGGTCGTTTGGTCCTGTAATTCGGCAACCGTGAAGCTGTATCGATAGCCGGTGCTGGCTGAGACAGAGCCGATGCTTCGTTTCTGGGTAAGAGCGACTCCCACTGACCCCGAGAAGGGCCGCCGCGCGCCGGGGGCCGATAACGGTGACGAGGACGACGACGATGACGAAGCAAGGCGGTTCTGGTAGCCGTGGTCGACGGCATATTTGGCCAACGCCCGGGCGATGGGCCGATGGCTGGCGTTGGCCTGAAAATCGCACAGCGCTTTCACCACCAGCAGCGTCTGGCCATTGCGCAAAAGGAGCGCGGCCGTGCCTTCGATGTTGAAATTGGTGCCGGACACGCTCCACACCTCCGTTCCAGTGAGCGGAAGCTCAGGGTTGTTGCTCGTCTGTGTGGGCGGAGGTTTGCCGCAGGCGCCGACGATCAAGGCTACAGTCACCAAAGCGAAGAAGGAGGTTTTCATCTGGTGCAGCTCCGTGTTGCTTTTAGGAAGATGTAGTGAAAAGAGAAAAGCGGAAAGCGGAAAAACGGGCAGAACAATGGAGGGCAGGCAAGGTTGGGCAGGAAAATGGGAAAGCTCAACCACGTTCAACGGCCCAGGCGATTCACTTGATCTGGCTCCGCGAGCGTCGGGGCGACCTGAAACTCAAACTCAATCGTTTCCCTGATCGCGAAGATCAAATCCAGCTGGGTGGCGTCCTTGGGCGGATTGATGGCGTAGAAGTAATCGAACGCTTCCCTGCCACTGCCGCGAATCGAGACGTCCTTTCCTCGATCGATCACTCGGACCAAGTCCAAGGTGTGGTTTGGTTGCAGGTTTAATCGTCTCACATGCACCACGGGAGAACCGCTTAACACGCGGCGTCCCTTCGGCTTGTCACAATCCTTGCCCACGATCCCCTGCAATCGCAACTGAACTCCAAGCAGGTTGGTGCTGATCTCGAAGTGGGACATCGAACTGTCCTCGGGCACAGGCACTCCCGCCACACTCGAGAGGGCGTTTGATGGGAAGTGCTTTACTCGAAAGAACTCAAGGCCGACTTTCCACGCCGGCTCGTTCCAACACAGCGCTCCTGCGGCGACGAGGACTCGCTCGCTCTTCGGCGTCTCGATGCCGCTCCAACCGATTGGGCCGATGACGTGGCCCATGGCATCGGATAGCTCTTTCACATGAGCAATTTGCCAATCCGTGGTGGGACGTCCTTGTTCGGTGAGACGGAGCCTGAGATAGGTGCCCAGGGGCTCGCCCGGTTTTCCTGGCTGAGGTGGAAATGAGTAACGGAGAACCCCCGCTTTCATTTCCAGCAGCGTGCACTCCACGGCCCCGGCTGATTTCGTAATGGGCAACGGCTCCGGCTGCCAACGAGGAAATGCGCGCCGGCCTGGGTTACGAACGGAGAACTCGGCCACGGCAATCCACGGACCGTTCGTCTGTTGCTCGTAGAACCGAACACCGAGCTTCTCGTCTCGCCGCGGAAAAACCTCAAACTGGCCCACAACCAAGGCCTCGCGCGGGTTGACACGTTGGTACTGGGCGACTGGGGTAAGCCCGAGTTCGCACCCGTGCGTATCAAAGGTCGCCGCCCGCAACGAAGCATTCACCGGAAAATTCCGCCAGACCAGCCAGACCGTGACCATATTCGATTCTCCGGCTCGGATATACTGGCATCCGAACTTCCGGGCCCATGACGCGGGGAGGACACGCCCCACCTGATCGCGGAGCCCGTCGCCCAGGGGCATCCGATAGGATCTCCCGTAGGTCACGGTGTTCAGCTCCAGTTCGGAGCCGTCCGGCAGACCGTGGGTTTGGGGCGGGGCATTGCGCCAGAAGAGCCCCACACTGGCCAACCCCACAACCAGCGTGATGGCCGCCCACCAACGAAGCCGGCGCCTCCGCGTGCTCATGGCGTCCGGCGCGCGTCGCTGTCTTCGACGGTGGCTATGAATCGGTGGACGCCCAGGAGTTTTTTCAGGTCGGCGAAGCTCATCGCTGCCTGCGTCAGGCTATCGACACGCCCGGTGTTCTTCCAGGCCTCACACAAGTCGCGCAGGGCGCGTCCGCAGACCAACAACGTTTCGATCGGACACACTGCGATTTTGTAACCGAGCTGTTCGAGTTCGGCGGCCGGCAGGATCGGAGTCACGCCACCGGTCAGCATGTTGGCCAGCAACGGATATTTGACCCGGCGGGGAATTTCTTCCAGCTCGGACTTTGATTGCGGGGCTTCGATGAAGGCGACATCGGCGCCGGCTGCGCCGCATTGGTTGGCGCGAGCGATCGCTTCGTCCAGGCCGTGGCCCTCTCGCGCATCGGTCCGAGCAAAGATCGTAAAGTCAGGATCCCGACGGGCGCGCACGGCTGCCTGGATGCGCCGAACCATCTCCTCGGCCGGCACGACTTGTTTGTTGGCAAAATGACCGCACCGTTTGGGCATCACCTGGTCTTCAATCAAGATGCCGGCCGCCCCGGCCGCTTCGAACATCTCCACCGTCCGCCGCACATTGTGAAGGTCGCCGTGGCCGGTATCGCCGTCGGCGATGATCGGAATGGTCAGGCGCGCGGCCAGACGTCGCACTGCCTCCGCCATTTCCGTCATGGTCAGCAGGTTGAGATCCGGTAAGCCGAGGAGCGATGCGCTCACGCCGAATCCGCCGAGGAACACCATCTCGAACCCGGCTTGCTCGATGATCAATCCGCTGAAGACATCATGAGCGCCCAGGGTGCGGATTAAGCCCGGTCGGCCCAGGAGTTGACGGAACCGACGGCAGGCGGAGGACATTCAGGGGTTATAGAGAGGGCGTTTGGCGGAGACAAGAGCAAGAGTTCTGCGCAGATTCAGGTGGGTGCATTCACGCACTGCCCCGGACCGCGGCTGTGTCCCACCGGGACCAGCAGCAGCGTGAGGAGGGCTGAGGATGCGTAAGTCCTCCCGACGTGTGGAGGGCCTGCCCTGAGCTTGGTCGAAGGGCTGGGTAGACGTTGCGGCTCCGCCTGCCTCCACGCGCTGCGGTAGCCAACGTATCCGTAGCCCTTGTGCACGCTGCGGCTGGTCTCCGACACAGCCGCGGTCCGGGGGCAGTGTCCGAATGCGTGCGATTCAGGTTGCCTTGGCATGGCGGTATTTGGCGAAGCCAAATCCTCTCACGACGCGCAGCGTCGTGAGCTACATCATGCGCAAGAGCGTATCCGCCATATCGCTGGGAGTGGGTGCCACGCCAATCCCGGCTTCTTTGAAGGCGGCGATCTTGGCGGCGGCGGTTCCGCGGCCGCCGCTGACGATGGCTCCGGCGTGGCCCATGCGTCGGCCGGGCGGGGCAGTGGCTCCGGCAATGAATCCGGCGACAGGTATGCGGCAGTTCTTTTTGATCCAGTCGGCGGCTTCTTCTTCGGCGCTGCCGCCGATCTCGCCGATCATGATGATGCCTTTGGTTTCCGGATCGTCATTGAACAGTTTGATCACCTCCAGGTGCGACGTGCCATTGACGGGATCCCCGCCGATGCCCACGCAAGTGCTCTGGCCCACCTTCCGGCAAGTCAGTTGCCACACGGCTTCGTAAGTAAGCGTGCCGCTCCGGCTGACCACCCCCACATTCCCCCGCCTATGAATGTATCCGGGCGCAATGCCAATCCGGCACCCGCCCTGCGAATCTTTCCCCTCGCCGGGCGTGACGATGCCCGGGCAATTGGGGCCAATCAGGCGGGTCTTTTTTCCTTCGAGGACGCGCTTGACCTGGATCATGTCCCGGACCGGGATGCCCTCGGTAATGGCCACGACCAAGTCGAGCCCAGCATTGACTCCTTCCAGAATGGCATCCGCCGCGAAAGGTGGCGGCACAAACACCGCCGATGCGGTGGCGCCGGTTTGTTTCACGGCCTCGGCGACGGTGTCGAAGATGGGGACCTTGCGTGCGTTGTGTTCAAAGAACTGGCCGCCTTTGCCGGGAGTGACACCTGCCACCACCTGCGTGCCGTAATCGATGGAAAGCTGGGCGTGGCGCGCACCGAAACTGCCGGTGATGCCTTGGACGAGGATCTTGGTGTCAGGTTTGATGAGGATGGACATGGGAGTGCGGAGTGCGGAGTGCGGGGTGCGGGATGCGGAGTGTGGATGTTACTTGGCTTTGACGGCCTGGACGACTTTCTGGGCGGCGTCGGCCATGGAATCGCCATTGATGATGGTGAGGCCGCTTTCGGCGAGGGTCTTTTTTCCGGCTTGAACGTTGTTGCCTTCCAAACGGACGACGAGCGGGAGGTTCAAGTGGGTTTCTTTGACGGCGGCGACGATGCCGGTGGCAATGACGTTGCAATCCATGATCCCGCCGAAGATGTTCACGAAGATGCCTTGGACGTTGGGATCTTGCAGAATGATTTTGAAGGCGGCGCTGACCTGTTCCTTGCTGGCGCCCCCGCCCACATCCAGGAAATTGGCTGGACTACCGCCGTAATGCTGGATGATATCCATGGTGGCCATGGCCAGCCCAGCGCCGTTGACGAGACAGGCGATATTCCCGTCCAGTTTGATATAATTCAGGCTGAACTTGCTGGCTTCGATCTCGAGCGGCGCTTCTTCATTCAGATCGCGCATGGCCGTGATGTCGGCGTGGCGATAAAGCGCGTTGTCATCCACGCTGAGCTTGGCGTCGACCGCCACCAGGTTTTGTTTGCCGCCGGCGGATTCGACGATGCAAAGAGGATTGATCTCGACCATGCTGGCGTCGGATTCCCACCAGGTCTTGTAGACGCCCAGGATCAGCTTGACGGCGGCATTGAACAGATCGCCCTGGAGACCGAGCCCGGCTGCGATTTTGCGGGCCTGGAACGGCATCAGGCCCACGGCCGGATCAATCCATTCCTTGAGAATCTTGTCCGGCGTTTTGGCGGCGACCTCTTCGATGTCCATGCCGCCTTCGGTGCTGGCCATGATCAAGGGCCGGGAATTGGCCCGGTCCAGCAGCACTGCGAGATAGAATTCCTTTTTGATGGTTTCAGCCGACGCGATCAGGAGCGTCTGGACCAGGCGGCCGTCGGGCCCGGTTTGTTTGGTGACAAGCACGTTGCCCAGCATGT
This sequence comes from Verrucomicrobiia bacterium, assembly GCA_035577805.1. Taxonomy (GTDB): domain Bacteria; phylum Verrucomicrobiota; class Verrucomicrobiia; order Limisphaerales; family JADJPG01; genus DATLUX01. Next base: position 1,050 of record DATLUX010000174.1, on the reverse strand, counting down.
TTTTGGCGTGGGAAACAGCTTCTTCAACGGACTTGGCAAGTTTCACTCCACCCTGGAACCCGCTCTGGAAGGTGCCCTTGCCCCGGCCGCCCGCGTGGATTTGGCTTTTGACTACCGCCAGGGTGTGGCCGGCACCGAAGATCTTTTCGGCGATGGCACGGGCTTGATCCACCGTGGTGCACGGGTCGCCTGGCGGAACGGTCACACCGTATTGATTCAGCAACTGCTTCGCCTGGTACTCGTGGATGTTCATGGCCGGAGTTAAGTCTTGCGGGATTGAATTCGGGTCTTTAAGAGAAAGCAACTGCTAATCACCAATTGCATCCATCCTCTCCCATTCCTGCACTATGAAACCACATCGCGGTGTGCTTATCCTCGTGCTGGGCATATTGAGTTTCGTGCTCTGCGGAATCTTCACAGCCATCCCCGCCTGGGTGATGGGCAGCGCTGATCTCAAGGAGATGGACGCCGGGACGATGGACCCCGCCGGCCGCGGCATGACCGGGGCCGGACGAATTCTGGGGATCATCATATGCATCTTTTTCGCCGTCGGCGTCGTGTTGGCTGTGCTTTTTGGCTTGCTCGGGTTCTTCCACCTCCGCCACCGATAGCAGGCGGCTTCGCATAGATACGGGCTGTAGCGGCGGTCTATGACCGCCGCCGTGAGCGAACGAGTCCCTCCTCTTACTCTTACTCCTTACTCCTTACTCTTACTCCAGTTGCACTGGTTGAGTAAGAGTAAGGAGTAAGAGTAAGAGTAAGAGGAGGGTTTGAAATGGGCCTCCTGACGTTGGCTACGAAAGAGACGTCGAGGGACGAGAACGAGGAGGACGAGGGAACTGCAAAACTTTCAACGCTCAACCTCCAACCTCCAATTCAACGGTCAACTTTCTTGGCCCGCAGGCGAAGGCTAGTGATGTGTCTCACAAATAGCTGGTGTTTTGCCGCAAGGGATTTTGGCCTCCCGCTAGGCGCGAGCGACGAGCATACCCTTCCGGGTCTGTGAGGAACGAGCAACGACGCGGGAGGCTAAAGGAACTGCGGCCCGAA
>DATLUX010000173.1:0-4216 GCA_035577805.1 Verrucomicrobiia bacterium | reverse complement strand
ACCGCGCAATACCCTGCTGTGGAATCGCGGCGATGGAACGTATGCCGAGATCGCCTGTTTCGCCGGCGTGGAGGCCTCCGATTGGTCCTGGTCACCCGTTTTTCTGGACGTTGACCTGGACGGTTATGAGGATCTGTTGATTACGGCCGGGCATCTGCGGGACATCCAGGATTTCGACGCCAATGATCGAATTCGCGCCCAACAGGAATCCTGGCGCCGTTCGCCCATGGCCGCAACGAACCTCCAACGGGCCTTCGTCGAAGCCCGGCATGAGCACGCCAAATTTTATCCGCCGTTGAATCTGCCCGTGGTGGCTTATCACAACCTGGGCCACCTGCAGTTTGAAGAGCGCACGACCGATTGGGGTTTGAATATCCCGGGCGTGAATCACGGCATCGTCACCGCCGACCTCGACAACGACGGCGATCTGGATCTGGTGATCAATCGCCTGGGCTCCCCGGCTCTGCTCTTGCGCAACAACAGCGGCGCCCCGCGCGTCGCGGTGCGATTGCGCGGCCGGCCGCCCAACACTCAGGCCATTGGAGCCAAAGTTGAATTATTCGGCGGTCCGGTCTCCAACCACATCCAGGAGGTCACCTGCGGCGGCCGTTATTTGTCGGGGCCCGATCCACTCTGCGTTTTTGCCTGCGGCGGGGCGAGCAATGGTCTACGCCTGAAGGTGACTTGGCGCGGAGGCGGCGTGACGGAGTTGCCGAACGTTGCACCTGATCACCTCTACACACTCGATGAGGCCGCCTCGACCAAAGCCCCTCCGGCAACCCCCACCAGACCGCCCGTTTCGCCATTGTTTGAAGATGTCTCCTTCCTGCTGCACCATGTGCATCAGGATGCCCCGTTCGATGATTTCCTGCGCCAGCCGTTGCTACCGCGCAAACTCAGCCAGGCCGGACCAGGCGTGGCTTGGTTTGACCTCGATGGCGACGGCTGGGACGACCTGATGATCGGCGCAGGCCAAGGCGGGCGCCGCGCCGTATTTTACAATCAGCAAGGAAAAACATTTCGAGCCGACACCAATGCGTGGTCCGCCGGGCCGCTGGCCCGCGACCAGACCGGCATCCTCGGTTGGCCCCGCGAACCTGGCCGCCCGTTGGTTCTGACCGGCCTCGCCAGTTACGAGGACGGCGCGGCCGGGCAACCCAGCGGAGAAGTTTATGAACCGGGAACCGGCTCACTGGGCGCTGCGCTCCCCGGTCATAGCGCCAGTGTGGGGCCTCTGGCGTTGGCCGACTTCGATGGAGACGGTGACCTGGATCTCTTTGTTGGCGGGCAGGTGTTACCGGGTCGTTACCCGGAGGCGTGCGACTCCTTGTTGTTCCGTCAGGAGAAGGGCGAGTGGATCCTGGATGCCGCCAATACGCAAACGCTGACCCAGGCAGGTGTGGTCAACGGGGCGGTGTGGAGCGATCTCGATGGAGACGGCTGGCCCGATCTGGTCCTGGCTTGCGAATGGGGTCCGCTGCGCGTTTTTCACAACCGCGCCGGCCGGCTGACAGAAGTGACGGCCGAGTGGGGCCTGGCCGGATTTACGGGCCTGTGGCAAAGCGTTACAGCCGGGGATTTCGACGGCGACGGCCGCCTTGATCTGATTGCCGGCAATTGGGGCCTGAACAGTTGCGAACGGAGTTCGCCTGAAGAGCCGTTGACCATTTTCTTCGGCGATTTGGGCGGCCGTGGCGCGGTGGATATCCTCGAGACAGAAATGGATCCGAGCTCCAAACAACGGGTGCCGCGTTGGACGCGCGATCGACTCGCAGTCGCCATCCCGTGGCTCGCTGAACGGTTTCCGACGCACACCGCCTGGAGCCACGCAACCGCCGCGGAGGTAATCGGGGCCACCCGCGCCAAGATCAGCGAACGAAAAGCCGTCACCCTCGCGACCACCGTATTCCTGAATCGAACGGGGCGTTTCGAAGCCAAGCCCTTGCCCGCGGAGGCCCAGTTCGCTCCCGCCTTCGGCGTGGCGGTAGCCGACTTTGACGGGGACGGGCGGGAGGACGTTTTCCTGGCGCAGAACTTCTTCGCCTTTCGCCTGGAAGATTCCCGGCTTGAGGCGGGCCGCGGCTTGTTGCTGCGGGGCGATGGCCGGGGCGGCTTTGCGCCTGTGCCCGGTCCCGGCAGCGGCCTGCAAGTGGACGGAGAACAGCGGGGCGCGGCCGTCGCGGACTTTGATCAGGACGGCCGTGAGGATCTGGTGGTGACCCAGAACGGGGCTCCGACAAGGCTTTTCCGGAACCGAGGCGGGCGTCCTGGCTTGCGCGTGCGATTAACGGGGCCGGCGGGCAATCCCCACGGAGTGGGCGCGGTCCTGCGGGTGCGGGGCGCAAGCGGATGGGGCCCCAGTCGAGAGATCCACGCAGGCAGCGGCTATTGGTCGCAGGACAGTTCCACCGTCGTGTTGGCGTTGCCCGAATCGGTCAGCGCGCTTCAGGTGACATGGCCCGGGGGCAAAAAGACGGAGCAACCGCTGCGCGAAGCTGCGGGCGAAGTTTTGGTGAAGCCGTGATCGACGGTGGCGGCTGAAAGCGGTGAGGAACGCGAGCGAATCCCAACGTTGGTCTTGGTCGATCAAGATTGACTGAGCGCCCGGAAGGGATGCTGGGCAAAAGACGCGGTGGACCGAACTTTGAGCTTGGCACATCCCGTTGCTTTGCCCTTACTACCCCGGTCGTCTGCAAGGTCGCAGGCCGATCGTTATGGAACAACCTATGAACACTACTGGATCCGCCAAGAACGTGCTGAACTCCGACGTAGAAATTAAGGGCAACCTGAAGTTTGCCGGCGAACTCACCTTTGAAGGAAAACTGGACGGTGAAATCACCTCGGAAGGCACGCTGACTCTCGGCGACTCGGCCGTCCTGACGGGGAACATCAACGCTGCCACCGTCATCGTCCGCGGCAAAGTAAACGGGAACATCGCTGCCAAGGACAAAATCGAGATTAAGACGAAGGCGGAGGTATTCGGCGACATTCGTTCATCCAAGTTAGTCATCGAAGAAGGAGTCACTTTTGTGGGCAAAACCGAGGTTAATCCGAATAAAGTCAACCCATCGGTTGCCCCTCGGCCGCCGGCCATGCCTACGGCCGACGCCACTAAACGCGCTCCCTGAGCGAACCCCGGGCCGCAAAGTGGCGGCCGGGTCTGTCTGATCGGCGGTCATGAAAACGGAGAAGGTGCTCGTGGTCTGCCCGCAGTGCGGCCATACCCAGCACGAACCTGCCGCCGCTTACTCCAGCAATTGCAAGAAATGCCGGCATTACTTCCGTCTGGAAGATGTTCTGCGGCCGGCTGCCAAAACCCCCGCCGCCCCGGCCGCCCCGGCCGGACCGGGACGCCCGCGGGCCGAGCCGTCCCGTGAACTGCGTCAGGTCACCTGTTTCCAGTGCGGCACGGCTTTGGAAGTGTCGCCCTCCGCCCAGTCCACGATGTGCAAACGCTGCAGCAGCCACCTGGACCTGCGCGATTATCACATCTCCAGCGCGGTTTCGAAAAACTTCCGCACCCGCGGTCGTTTTGTGGTGGAGGAAGGCGGTTATGTCTTTAACACCGAAAGCGTGGTGGCCGAGGCGGTCATTAAGGGCCGTTTCCTTGGCAAACTTGTAGCCGAACGCTCGCTCGAGATCCATCGCAGCGCGGAGATCAAAGGCACCTTCAAGACGGGCAACCTGATCATTCCCGCGACCGGTTTGTTCCGGTGGCACGAGCCCCTTTTGCTGGGCGGCGCGGATATCGCTGGAGAAGTGGTGGCCACCGTAAAGGCGGTGGGCCTGGTGGTGCTGCGTTCCACCGCCCGATGGTTCGGAGACCTCGAGGCCGGTCAACTTCAAGTGGAAAACGGAGCGGTGGTGGTGGGACGAATGAAGATAGGCAAGATGGAACCAGTGAACCCGCTGAAACCTTAGCCGTTTACCAGGGCCAGCCTGGACGCGGCTATTCGCGTGTGCCTGCTTTAGCACCACAAACGCTGCGCGCATGCTACGACCCCTGCATCTGGAGAGCTTTCACCTACACGGCATGTGCACACGAATTGGGGCCATGAACCTACACTCAAAAGAACCCTCACCCCCAGCCCCTCTCCCATCCGATGGGAGAGGGTGGCCGTATGGCCGGGTGAGGGTCGGTTCATGGGTAGAGTGAGACTACCGCCTTCCTTCACAGTTGATTGATCCCGGGAAAAGGCGGAGAACGTGTGCCCCG